>JBBSEZ010000084.1:0-27236 GCA_038239195.1 Gemmatales bacterium | reverse complement strand
GGCCAGAAGCACAAGGACGTGTTTTCCTGGCTCCTGGAGCGCATGCCCGACCTACCCCGCCCCGCCGCGAAACGATCCCGGCCAGCCGCGTAGGCCTGGGCCGGCCCCGGGTGGCTCTGGCCAAATCGAAGGACACAGCCCAGGTGCGGTATACGTAATCTTGCCTCCAGTCTTGATTCGGTCAACGCTCACCTTCCCGCTGGCAGCCTTCCAGATTACCCATGCCTCATCCGCAACGGGCGTCGTCACCTTGCCGTCCGTCATGTTGTCCATATCCACGGTGTCCGCGCTCAGCGTGATCGTGGACTTCTCAACCATGACAATGGCTTGCCCAAGTCCTTGCGGAACCTGCCCCCCGATCTTGATCGCGGCGCTGGCGAACTTCGGCGGAGTGCCCACATCATACATCGCCGCCGACGCGTTCGGGGTCGCTATCCCGCAGAATGCCAAAGTGAGGCCCAACACCCAAGCCAGCCTGTTGATCCTGCCCGCGTCGTCTCTCGTTCGGCCTGTCATCATCGTCGCTCCTCAAGGTGGTAAGGTAGTTTCGGGATTGATCGAGTATGAGCCAACAACACCGCTGTCCGGCAAAGCCGCGCACGATCCCTACAGCCGGCGCTGTCGCGGCTTGGAGCGCGCACGCCGAAGCAGCAATCGCCAAGTCGGCCAGCCCGGACAAGGCCCGGCGTCAGTTGATGTCACAGCGCTGGATTCAGAAGGTGCGTACGGCAAACAGTGTCGTCGATCTGAGTGGGTAGGCGATTCCGCTGTCGCGGTTCGCGGGCGTCCATGAGGGCGAGCCGGTTTCTTCGCAATTTGGGCATCCTAGACAGTCCCGGTGCTCGTGGCAAGAGCAAATCCGAGAATGTGCCGACTCTCCCAATTGCTCCAATTCGGATAAGTAACGGGCACGAATCCCCAGAGGGGCCCGCAGTCGAGGCAACTGCTACAGTGGGCCCCCGGAAGAGAGCTCCAAACGACGCGAGGTTCGCGAGCTCCCCGCAGCTGAACCATCTGTTCGTGCTCGGCCTCGGCGGGGGGAAGGCCACGCCAGGTGGCGGGGCACGTCGCGAAGGAGGTGGTGGACGACGTGGCGGCGTGGGTGAAGAAACCGTAGCGACAAGCGTCCTCGCTTGTCGAGCCTTCCCCAAAGCATCACGTCCAATCCCAGGCGAAGGCCCGACAAGCGAGGACGCTTGTCGCTACGATCCTACCCCCCGATGGCGTGCATCGTCCGCCCCGGCTTGACGAACCGCGCCGTGTTGATCTCGTGCCCCTCCCACTTGTCGCGCACGTTCTGGCGGATCACTTCTGCCAGCCGGGCGTCGTCGGGCGCACCGCGCAGCAGCGGCTTGACGTCGACCTCGTTCAGCGCGAACAGGCAGTTGCGGAGCTTGCCCTCGGCCGTGAGGCGCACCCGGTTGCAACTCGTGCAGAACGGCCGCGATACCGACGCGATGATGCCGACCTTGCCTCCTCCGTCGGTGTACTCGAAGTCCATCGCCGGGGCGCGCGGGTCGTAGTCGGTGGCCGGGACCAGACTGCCCACCTCGCACTCGAGTTGCTCCAAAATCTCGTGGGCGAAGTAGACCTTGCCGCGCTCCCACGCCTCGGCGCCGATCGGCATGTACTCGATGAAGCGCATCTCCAGCCCGCGCTCGCGCGCGTAGCGCGCCAGCGGCACGACGTCTTGATCGGTCACGCCGCGGATGGTGACGGCGTTTATCTTCACCGGCGCGAAGCCCGCAGCCTTCGCGGCCTCGATGCCCGCCAGCACCTGCTCCAGCCCGTCGCGCCGCGTCACCTCGCGGAACCGCCCCGCGTCGAGCGTGTCGAGGCTGACGTTGATGCGCCGCAGCCCGGCCTCGTGGAGCGCCTGCGCCTGCTGCGGCAACAACAACCCGTTGGTCGTCAAGCCGACGTCCCGGATACCTGGGATCGCCGCGATCATCTTCACCAGGCGAGGCAGGTCGCGGCGCAGCAGGGGCTCTCCACCCGTCAGGCGAACCTTGTCGATCCCCAGGGGCGCCGCCACGCGCACGAAGTGGGCCATCTCCTCGAAGGTCAGCAGCTCGCTGCGGTCGAGGAACACCACCTCCTCCGGCATGCAGTAGGTGCAGCGGAGGTTGCAGCGGTCCGTCACGCTGATGCGCAGGTTGTTGTGCGCGCGGCCAAAGGTGTCGATTAGCTCGTTCATCGTCTCCCTAACTCGTCCGCTGCTCGCCCGTCCCCGGATGTACCCACTCCGTCGTCCCGTCGGCCCAGTTTTCCTTCTTCCAGATCGGCACGAGCTCCTTGAGCCGGTCGATGGCGTGGCGGCACGCCTCGAACGCCTGGCCCCGGTGCGGACAGCTCACCGCCACGGCCACGCTCACCTCGCCCACGTCGAGCCGGCCGACGCGATGCACCAGGACGACGTCGCCGACCGGCCAGCGCGCCCGGACCTCTTGCTCGATCTCCGCCATCTTCTTCTCGGCCATTCCGGGGTAGGCCTCGTAGTCTAGCGCCGTCGTCGCGCGCCCGTCGGTCAGGTCGCGTACCGTGCCCAGGAACGTCAGCACGGCGCCGCACTCCGGCCGGCGCACCTGCTCCGTCAGGGCGCGGTCGTCGATCGGCTCCGGCGTCAGGCGTACCATCGCAACCTCGTGCCAGCGCGACGAGCAGCCTCGTCGGACGGCCCTCCTGAGCCGTCCGGACGGCTCTCCCGAGCCGTCCTACAAAAACCGAGTTCGTGCCGCTCGCCGAAAGGGGGCCCCTCCTATTCTATCCGCCGCTAACGGGCGGCAGCAGGGCAATCTCCGCCCCGTCGGGCAACACCACGTCATCGCCCGCAAATTCGTTCTCGACGGCCAGGGCGGACCGTTCGAGCAGCGCCGCCAGCGCCGGCCATTCAGCGCCCAGGCGCTGGCGCAGTTCCCCGACCGTGGCGCCAGGCGGCAGCTCGACCAGCACGGCGTTGGCCCTGGCAAGATCCCGGGCCCGCGCGAACAGGTAGACGCGACAGGTCAAGGCAGCACCCGCTTTCCGATGGGTTGGCGCAGCCGGTCGAGCAGCTCGGGCACCAGCCCGTAGGCAAGCGCCAGGTACTGCACCGGGTGCAGGGTGCGCTTGCCCGCGCCGTCTTCCATCTGGAGGCGGCAGGCGCTGCACTCCGTCGAACCGACCAGGTGGCGCGGCCGGGCCAGCTCTTCCAGCATAGGCCTGCCCGACTCCAGGGAGAGGTCGTAATTGATCGCCTTGAGGCCGAACGTCCCCGCCATGCCCGAACAGCTCACGTCGATGGTGTGGACGCGCAGGCCGGGTATCAGGGCCAACAGCGCCGGGCCCGCCGGCGCCTTGCCGAGCGCCTTCACGTGGCATGGCACGTGGTGCCCGACGGACAGGCCCAACGGTTGGAAGTCGGTACGCAATTGTCCCTGCAAGTGCAGCCCCCACAGGTAGGAGGTACATTCGACGGTCTGCGCTGCCACCACCGCCGCGTCGGGGCCATCGGCCAGGGCGAGCGCGTCCTGGCGCAGCATCAGGGCCGCCGTCGGCTCGGAGCAGAGGATGGGAAAGCCCTCGCGGGCCACGTCGGCGAGCACCCGCATGTTGCGCTGCACCGCCTCGCGCGCGCCCTCGACGTCGCCGTAGGTCAACGGCGCCATGCCGCAGCCCGTCTGCCCCGGCGGGACGTACACCTCGATGCCGTTGTGGTGGAGCACGGCCACGACGGACTCGGCGATGAGCGGGTCGTTGTAGTTGGCGAAGACGTCCACGAAGTAGGCGACGCGCGGCCGGGCCGAGCGCGGCTTGCGCGTCCAGCCGCGCCTCCGGGCAAGGCGCATGAAGTCGCGCGCGGCGAAGGCCGGCAGGCGGCGGCGGCGCGAGACGCCGAAGACCTTCTCCAGCAGCCAGCGCGACACGGGGCTGGACAGCAGCCGATTGACCAGGGGCGCCATCGCGCTGCCGACGCTGGCGAAGCTCTCGGTGCGCGCCAGCACCCAGTCGCTGCGGTCCATGCCGTGCCGGGCGACGTTGGCCGCCTTGGCCTCGAGCATCAACTTGGGGACGTCCACCTTCGCGGGACATTCGCGAGCGCACATCTTGCAATTGACGCACAGATCGGCGACGGCGCGCACCTCGTCGGACGGCAGCAGGCGCGGGTCGGTTTCCGGCTGGAGCAGGAAGCGCATCAGGTTGGCCTTGGCGCGCGGGGTGGCCGCCTCGTCGTGCGTGCTGCGGAAGATCGGGCACATGCGCTGCGGCGCCTGTTCGGTGCGGCACTGCCCGCAGCCGTTGCAGGTGGCGCTCTCGACGGCGGGCCCCGCCTCGGCGGGCCAGTGGAGGAGCGTGGTCGGGCGCGCGCTCTCCTTGGCGCGCGCCTGGTGGCGCAACGGCCAGGACGGCAGGCCAGTGGGCGGGGCGACGATCTTGCCGGGGTTGAAGAGATAGCCCGGGTCGAAGATCGCCTTGAGCTCGCGCAGGACGGGCGTCAGCCGGCCGTACTGGCGCTCGACCCATGGGGTGCGCGCCAGCCCGCAGCCGTGCTGGGCGCTGATCGTCCCGCCCAGGTCGAGGGCGATGGCGTAGACGTCGTCCGCGAGGGCCCACAGCTTGCCCGCGTCGTCCGGCCCGCGCAGGTCGAGAAACGGCCGCATGTGGACCTGCCCCGTCCCGGCATGAATCAGGAACGAGGCGGTCGTCTCGTGGCGCTGGAGCACTTCCTGCACGCGGTGCAGGTAGGCCGGCAGCGCGTCCGGCGGAACGCCGACGTCCTCGACGAAGGCGAGCGGTTGGGTGGCGCCGCGCAAACCGTAGAGGCTCGGCAGCGCCGCGCTGCGGACCTGCCAGAAGCGCTCGATCTCGTGGTCGTCGCTGGCCACGAGGGCGAGGAAGGCCAGCTTCTCGCCGCGCTGGAGCCACTCCGCCACGTCGAGCGCCGTCTTGCGCGCCTCGGCGGGGGAATCGCCTTCGTGCTCGATCAGCAGCACGGCCTCGGCGTTCATCGGCACCAACTCGGCCACCGACGGATCGCCGCGCGCCAGCCTCAGCAGCCGCCGGTCGAGCAGCTCGCAGGCCGTCGGGGAGCTGGCCATCGCCGCGCGCGCCGCCCGCAAGGCATCGTCCAGGGTGGCGAAGGCGCACAGCGCGAGGGCCCGACCGCCGGGGAGCGGGACCGTACGCAGCGTCGCCTCGGTGAAGACCGCCAGCGTGCCCTCGGAGCCGACCAGCAGCCGGGCGAGGTCGAGTTGCTCGCCGGCGAGGACGTCGTGGAGCAGGTAGCCGCAGCGGTTGAAGGGCGTGCGCGGCTGGGAGGCCTTGATGAGTCCGGCGTTCTGCTGCAACAAGGTCGCGGTGGAGGAGACGACGTCCTCGAGCCGGCTGGGCGACGTCTCGACGGCCGGCCAGCGCGAGCGGCGCTCGATGGCGGCAGCGTCCCCGCTGTCCAGCACCACGCGCAAGGCGGCGACGTGGTCGCGCGTGAAGCCGAAGCGCACGGCCCGCGCCCCCGAGGCGTTGTTGGCGAGCATTCCGCCGAGGGTACACTCGACGCCGGCCGGGTCGGGCGCGAAGCGTCGTCCTACGCGGGCCAGCTCGCGAGTCAGGTCGCGATAGACCACGCCGGGCTGGAGGCGCACGGTGTCGGCGTCGAGCGCGAGGATGGAGCGAAAGTGCTTGCTGAGGTCGAGCACCAGCCCCGGGCCGAGCGATTCGCCGGCGACGCCGGTGCCGGCGCCGCGCGGCACGAGGGGCAACTTGTTCTCGGCGGCGTAGCGGACGAGGGCACAGACGTCGTCCTCGTCGCGCGGCAACGCGACGCCGAGCGGTTGCACCTCGAAGATGGAGGCGTCGGTGGCGTAGAGGACGCGCGACAGGTCGTCGAAGAGCAGTTCCCCGCGGACGATGCCCTTCAGGTCGTCGCGGATGCGTTTCCGCTGTTCGGGGCCCACGGCAATGGCCTCCCTCGGCGATCAGCGATTCGGGGGGCCCGGGATGGAGGTTGCCCTGTCCTTTTCGAGGTCCTCGCGGCGCATCCGCTCCTGGCGGTAGCGCTCGTGGACGGTCAGCTCGAAGGGCGGGACGGCCTCGCTGTGCGAGACGGCGCGGTGGTGGGCGTTGCAGCGGTAGCAGACGACGACGTCCTTGACCCACAGGTAGAGCAGGCCATCGAAGGCAGCCGAGCCGAGCAGGATGGCCCAGGTGAGCACCTTGTCGTAGAGCCAGTAGGCGACCGTCGAGGTCAGGCAAGCGCCGACCAGGATCGTCATGCCCAGGCCATGCGGAAAGTCCTTCTTGCGGTAGAGCTCCGCGTTGCCGCAGACGGCGCAGGCCGAGAGGGGCTCGTCGGCGCCCGGCAGGCGCAGGGCGTGGTCGCAGCCCGGACAGTGCCACTCGGCCGGGGCGCCGGAGGGCGCTCGGCCGGGACACTCACACATCGGACAGGGGAAGCGAATGTTCACAGGATCGGCCTTTGAGAGCATCTCACAGCGTGACGCCGGTCTGGCGGAGCAGCAGCCCGGTCAGTTCGCCGAGGAAGCAAAAAATCACGACGACGTACAGGATCCCCGTCGCCGACTGCGTGGAGCGGATGCGGGCCGTCTGCCAGGCCATCCAGGTGAGCACGAGCGGCGCGACGAAGCCGACGGCCCAGCGCACCGGCAGCCACAGGAGCACGTCTCCTTCCAGAGTACCCAGCGAATGCCCGGCGGTCCAGTGACCGAGCGCGCCCCCGTCCACCAGGGCGCGTGCCCCCAGCGCGAGGGCGAGCGCCGCCAGGATGCGCATGAGCGGGGCGATCGACATGGCCGGGGCGATGAGGTAGGAGTGGCCGAGGAGCATGGCCGTGAGGGCGGCGCCGAGATAGGCGGCCGAGGTCAGCCCGCCCAGAAGCGCCCGCGCGGGCGAGGCGGGGGGAGCGGTCTCGTGCAGCGCCAGGCCAGCGAGCAGGGCGAGCAGCGCGAGGACGAGGAGGGCCGTTCCGCCGGGGGCGCCTTCGAGCGACCAGGAGAGGGAGCCGAGGAAGGCAAGGCCGAGGGCAGCGCCGAGGGCGGCCAGGACGGGCCAACTAGCGCTGTCGCGGAGGAGGAGCAGGGCGGCGCAGGCGAGGGCAAGGACGGTGAGGAAGTGGGTGCGGTAGAAGCGCGGGCTGACGAGGGGGCGCGGGCCGGCCGCGGAGGAGGGCGAGAGCAGCAGCAGGCAGGCGAGGAGGCCTGCGGCGAGGCGGAGGCAGAAGAGGGCGAGCATCGTTCACCGCCCGCCGGAGATGAGGGCCATGAGCTCGCTGCGCGTGGCCGGGTTGTCGCGAAAGGCGCCGCGCATGGAACTGGTGATGCACAGCGCGTCGGGCTTGCGGATGCCGCGGATGGTCATGCAGGTGTGCGACGCCTCGAGGACGATGCCGACGCCACGCGGGGACAGCTCCGCCATGAGCAGGTCGGCCAGTTCCTCGGTCATGCGCTCCTGGACCTGGGGCCGGCGCGAGAGCGTTTCGACGACGCGGGCGAGCTTGCTCAGGCCGACGATCTTGCCCTTGGGGAGGTAGGCGACGTGGGCCCTGCCAACGAAGGGCAGCAAATGATGTTCACACATCGATGCGAAGCGGATGTCGCGCTCGATCACCATCTCGTCGTATTTCTGGGTGAACGTCTTGCGCAGGTACTCGCGGGGGTCGGCGTGGAGGCCGGCGAAGACCTCGGCGTACATGCGGGCGACGCGGGCGGGGGTCTCGAGCAGTCCCTCGCGCTCGGGGTCTTCGCCGACGGCCAGGAGGACCTCGCGCACGGCCGCCTCGATGCGAGGCAGGTCAACCGGCTTGGTCATGCGCGCAAGGCCTCCCGTCGAAGGGTGACGGCACGTCCTGTGCGGGGGTGGTGTCCTGCTGAACGTTGTAGAGCGGGCAAGGAGGAGCGTCAACGGCGAGCGCGGCCAGGGCTTCGGGAGGGGCGTCGGTCGCCGTCGGGGCCCGTGGGCTGCGCTCGGCAAAGATCGGGGAGGGCGCGTCGTGCCCACGGGTTGCTCCAACCGGGGCCTCATTCGGGACAGCCGCAAGGGGTTGAGGTCGAGGTCGTGCTCCCCGCGTTCCGCCCGCGAACGTCGGGGAAGGTGAAGCGCCACCGGGGCCGCATCCGGGTATAGCCCCGTTGCGACAGCGTACTCCCTGCGAGCTCGCGGGCGGGGCCCGGGGTGCGCGACGACGCCCTACGTGCTTCTCGCGGGCGGGCCCCGAGGAGCGCGAAAGCAACCTGCGTGCATCTCCCGCCCGCAACCTTGCCGCACTATCGCACGACGGGAAGAGGCCCACCGGATGAGCCGAGCGCTCGCCACGGCCCCCGGCCGGCCGGGCAACCTCTACGACCGGGCAAGTCGCTTTCTGCTGCGCCTGGACGCGCTGCCGCTGCTGCTCTGGCTGCTGGGGGCGCGGGCGGCCCAGGTGACGTTCGTCGGCTGGCTGGACACGTGCGGCGTGCCCTGGGCGCTGCCGATCGAGGTGCGGATCGCGCCGGATCCGGAGAGGTTCGGGCGCCTGCCCCAGTCCCCGGGCGGCATCTGGTTGGACGTGCGCCCCTCCCCCTATCGCGGCGACCACTTTCGCGTCGGGGCAATCGTCGTCAATCTGACGGGCAAGGTCGCGCAGTTGGCGCAGACCGCCGTGCGGGCTCGCCGAAGCGAGGTCGAGTAGGGCCTGGAGGCGCTCGATGCCGAAGCGGTGTTGGCCGAGGTGGAGGCGGGACGGCATTCAGGCGGTCTCCGACGCGGTTCGCCTGACGGGCTGCATCGACCTGGCGCTGAAGTCGCGCACCCTCTCCCCGTTTCGCAAGAAGGCCGAGCTCTGACCCGCCCGGACGCGAAGCCGCAAGCGGCGGCCCTCGCCCCATTCGCCCCGACCGGCGACTCGCTCACGCCAGCAACACGTCCTCCACCTGGCGCAGCTTCTCCACCGCCGCCCAGGCGACGTAGTGTCCGTGAGCGACGTGGTTGCGCAGGTTGAGCAAATCGTACCACGCGTCGCGCCGAGGCCCCTCGGGCGCCAGCACGCTCAGGAACTCGCCGAAGGTGGCGAAGGGCCAGGCGTCCTCCGGCCGGGCCGGACATCCCGGCGGGTAGAGCGCCGCCTGAAACGAGCTCGGCTCGCGGAACGATTGCCAGCGCTCGACGGCCCGGTCGGGCGGGGCGCTATCGCTGCGCGCCGCCCAGAGGGCGGCGCGCTCCTGGCCTTCGAGGTCGAAGCAGCGGTCGAGCAGTTCGTGGGCCAGCGGCGCGCACACCAGGCAGTCGCGCAGCGGCAGCTCGCACACCGGGACGGCGCGGGCCAGCAGGAAGGCCCGCGCCAGCCACGGCGCCGGGACGTGGTTGGCCGTCGCGCCGCGCGGCCGCCACAGGAGCCGCTGCTGCTCCAGGTCGGCGGCGCGCTGCGTCAGCCAGCCGCGCGTGCGCGTCGGTTTGACGCGCTCCTCGAGGTATTGCTTGGCGTCCTGGCGCACGGCCCCGGGCAGGGCGTCGTGCGCGGCGCGGGCGGTGTCGTTGAGCAGGCGCTCGAAGTCGGCATCGGCGCCGGCGGAGAGCCTTGCCACCGCGCTTTGCGCGCGGGCGGCCCGCTCGGGGTCGCCGGCCGACTCCCAGGCAAGGCGGTGATGCAGGTAGCCGCGCCATAGCGCCCCCGCGTTGGCGCCGGGCCCGGCCAGGAGCCGATCGACGGGCAGGCCGACCGAGAGGTCGAAGACCGTCGCCCCCAGGCGCTGGCGTGACGTGTCCAGCAGCAACACGGCCGCCTGCACGCCGGCGTCCGCCTTGCGCAGCCGCTGTAGCCAGTCGCGCGCCTCGTCGAGCGCCTGCGGGCGGGGCGGCGCCGAGCCCGCGGCGGGCGGCACCAGGACCACGCCGGGCCGTCCCGAAAGGCGCCGCGCCGTTTCCTGGATTACCTCGAATCGATTGAGCCCCGGCGGGACTTCCAGCAGGTCGGCCACCGCAGCGGGAAGGCCCCCGGCCCTGTCGGCAGTGCCCACCTCATGAAACGCTACCCCGCTGCGCCCGTCGTCGTGCGCTCGCACCTCACGGCGCAGCCCGGCAAGGAACGTCGGCGCCAGTTCGGCGGAGCTGATGCGCACGACGCGCACTTCGCCCCGCCCCTGCCACGGCGCCAACGCCAGCCACGAGCCCAGGGCGGCGCTGTCTCGAAAGCGCCAGTCGGCAGTGTGTCCCGCCAGCGTGATCGTCAGGTTCACGGCTCCCCCCTTGTCGGGTGACAGGGTGACAAGGTGACGGGGTGACGAGGCACGCTCGCGCGCCCCGTCCTTCCGTCTTCCGTGTTCAACCGCTGTCACCCTGTCACCTTGTCACCCAGCCACCTTGTCACCCGACGTCACCCCGTCACCGAGAGGTGGGGCAGCAAGCGCAGCAAGGCGTCGCTGCGGTCGAGCACGCGCAGGCGCGCGGCCAGGCCGGGCCTGTCGGGGTCGATCGGCACCAGGCCGAGCATCTGCACCATTTGCAAGGCGACCTCGTCCTCGGGGCCGTCGCGCAGCGCCTTCGGGACGGGCAGCGCGGGAAACTCCTGCCGCCAGCCCTCGGCGTACAGCTCGGCCCACTCCTCGCCCAGCGACGCGGCCAGGTCTACCTCCTGCCCGGCCATCTCGCCCGCGAGCCCGTGGGCCACGCTGGCCACGTAGATCATTTGTAGCAACTCGACCTCGCGCGCCGTCAAGCGCACCGCCGGCGGGCCCCCTACCAGCAGCGGCGCCTCGGCGGCGAGGCGCCGGTCGAACTCGGCCAGGGCGTCCTGCATCGTCTCGGGAGAGAGGTTGCAGCCACCCAGTTGCCCCCCGTCCTTGCCCGGCGGCACCAGCAGTTCGTCCACGATGCGCACGAGGAACGGAATGCCGCTCGTTCGCTGCCGGATCGCGTTGAGGTCGCCGTCGCGCGGCAACTCAAGGCAGCGCACCCGCTGAAACCACCAGCGCAGCACCGCCGGCGACAGGCGCCCCAGCCCGCACACCTCGTAGGCCGCGTCGCCCCCGCGCATCCGCTGCAGGACCTCGCGCAGCAGGTCGGCGCCCCCCGTCACCAGGGGCGGGGCCAGCCCGCCCAGGCGCTCGCGCAGCAGCGCGTCGAGATCGTCGGGGGAAGCGCCCAGGGCGGCGAGGTAAGGCAACGCCCGCCGCGCCGGGTGGAGCGCCTCGGCCACGGGCCAGACGTGCGACGGGTCGAGCCCCACCCGGTTGGGGACGCCGCCCGAGCGCTGCTCGACGCCCTGCGGCCAGTGCGAGCCGAGGACCGCCGCCCGGAACTCGAAGCCCGGTTCCGGCGCGGCGCCCACGATCTCGTGCAGGTCTTGCCGGACGCGCGGCGGCAGCAGGCCGCCCACCCGTGCGCCCCCGCCGCCCCCGGAGCCGCGCAGCGACTGGATGGCGTTCCTCACCTCCAGCTCCTGGTCGGTCACCAGCAACACCGACAGGTGATAGGGGAACATCAGCGCGTGGACCGTCTCGCCGTGCCACTGCTTCTCGACCAGCAGTTGCCGCTTCACGAAGTCGCTCAACTGGTAGGCGATCTGCCCGCGCGCGCTGTTGTCGTCGGCCTGGAGCCAACTGGTGTCCGGGTCGATCTGGCGCAGCCGCTCCAGCACGGCCTCGTCGGCGTGAGACAGCGGCTGGCCGGGCGGCAGGCGAGCCAACTCCAGCAGCAGAGCGGCGAAGACGGCCCGGCCCAGGAAATCGCCCTGGAAGTTGTAGCTGACCACCATGCGAACCTCGTCCTGCACCGCGGGCGTGTGGAACGTCTCCGCCACGTCCTCGGCGCTGACCGTCCGCCCCTCGCTGTAGCCGTAGCGATTCTCCAGCCGCTGTAGCAGCGCGTCGCCAAAGCGCAGCAGCACCGCAGGTTGGTAGCCACAGCGGAAGGCGATCGAATCGGCCTGGGCCGAGGCGTCGATGCCCAGCCGGGCCAGCGGCCCGGCGATCAGGTCGGCCGCCTCCTCGGGCGACAGCGGCCCCAGGTGCAGCACGTCGCCCCAGTGCGCCCACGGCCCGTCGCGTTTCGACGTGGCGCGATAGCCCGAGAAGAGAAAGCGCACCCGCGAGAGCTGAGAACTGTCGGTGCGATGGACGACTTCCGACCGGATCTGAAAACTCAGACAGCGCTCCTTGCTCTTCTCGTACTCCTCGAGCTGCGCCAGCACGAACTCGTCGGCCTCGTCCAGGACGAACAGCAGGCTCTCGTCGGGCCTCTCGTCGATGAAGCGGTTCAGGAAGCGCACGAGCGCGTCGGGCGTGTGGCCTGCCGCGGTGAGGTCGTCGGCGCGGAAATCGAGCCGCTTCTGCACCTGCTCGATGACCCGGCTCACGAGGTCGGTCTCGGTCTGCACGCCCACGATGGGCACGTAGAGGACGCGCAACTTCAGGTGCGAAGGCAGCTCCTGATTGTCCAGCGTCTGTTCGAGGAACTTCAGTAGGGCGGTCTTGCCGAGCTTGCGGCCGGAGAAGAGGCGCGTGTACTTGCCGGTGCGCGCCAGCGACTCGGCCTCCTGGCGCCGGCCGACGTACATCTCCATGCGCACCTGCGTCCCTTCGGGGGCGGCGAACGGCGAGAGGCGCGTCCAGCGCTGCTGCTCGAAGGCGATCTCCAGAAGGCCGATGACGAGGTTGGGCTGTCGCCCGCCGGGGCTCATCAGGCGGCATAGGTCGAGGTCGTCGAGGGCCCCCGCCGCGGCGCCGCGTTTGCGCAACTCCTTGAGCAGGTCGCGGCGGTAGTCCGGTTGCAGGTTGGGCGCCAGCACGACGCACAGGGCGTTGCTGCCCTGGCAGGCGATCAGGTCGGCCGTCTTGGCCACGAACGAGCCATCGGTCGGCAACACCGGTGGGGTGAGCAACACCAGGTCGGCGAAGTCGGCGAGTTGGGGCAGGTAGGTCGGCTGCTGGGCGGCGAGGTAGTCGCGGATGCTCTTGCACGGCAGGCGGTATTCGTGGGGCGAGGAGTTGTCGCCCTTCTTGTAGAGCGAGGCCGGCCCGTCCCCGCCGAAGGCCCACTTGGCGAAGGCGGTGCGCAGTTTGCGGTAGGAGTTCAGCATCGCCCCGCCGGCGAAGTTGAACGTCCAGTCGCGCGCCAGGTCGTTGCCCCCAACGCTGCGCGAAACGGCGGCGAGCTCGGCGCGCGGATGGCGAAAACGCCGTTTCGCCTCCTCGCGGCTGGCGGTCTCGCGCCACGACCTCTCGGCCGTGCGCGTGACGGGCCCGCGCACCACCTCGCGATAACGCCCCTCGTCGAGTGCGCGCAGCCGTTCCTGGACCTGCTCCCCCGACTGGAAGATGGCGTGGCGCAGCGCGTTGAGTGTGCCCGCCTTGACCTGGTGGGCCTCGCGCTGCACGCGCTCCACCCACGCCTGCGCCAGCGCCAGGTCGATGCTTTGCACCGAGGGCTGATCGCTGGCGAGCCGGTTGGCCTCGTCGAGGAGAGGGCGCAGCGCCCAGGCCTGCCGGGCCCCGAGGTCGGCGAGCTCGGGCCAGAGTTGCTGCAGCTCGGCGACGACGCGCTGGAGGTTGTCGAGCGACTGGTTGCGCTGTTTGTAGACGACCTTCTGGTCCTCGGCCGACAGGCGCGCGGCCAGCCTGCCGAGCAGGTGGAAGCGCTTGTGGCGCTTGAGGTGGCGGGCGAGCTGGTCGAGCGGGGCCACCTGGGAAGAATGCGATGCGGAGGACGAAGAATGGCCCCCCGAAGCGGGCCCTTCCGCCTCGTCCTTCAGCCGCGCTCCTTCCTCCCGGGAGAGGAGGATGGCGGCCGCGCGCAGCGGGTCGGTCAGCGCGTCCCAGCGCCCCAGCGCGACGGGGTGGGCGTCGCCGTTGGGTCGGTACTCGTCGCGTTCGCCGCCCCCCTGATCGGAGCGATCGGGCGCTTCGCCGAGCAAGCCGACGAGGTCGGGGTGAGACAGCAACACCTCGGCCCGGAGGGCGAGCGGGCCCTCGTCGGGGAGGAGGGCGCTGTGCTCAGGCGAGGCAGGGGAAGCGATCAGGCGGAGGAGCAACTGGCGGCATATTTCTTCCTCGGGGGACGAGAGCGGGTCGCCGGTGAGCAGCTTGCCGACCTCTTCAAGAGGGACGTGTTCGCCGCCTTGTTCGTGCCGGGGGCTTTGCAGCGCTTGCACCTGGCGCAGGGCGTCGTTGACCGCAGTGAGGTGGTCGGCGAGGGCATGGGCGGCGCGGTCCATGATCTTGCGCGCCTTCTCGCGGGCCTCGTGGCGGTCGGCGATCTGGGCGTGGAGGTCGAGCATGCTCGGTATCCAACGGCCGACGTTGTCGACGTCCCACTCGACGGCGCCCTGATGATCGACGGGATAGAGCGGCTTGAGGCGCGGCGTGATGGCGTCGATGAACGTCGCCCACGCCTTGCTGCAGTGGGGAAACTTGCCGACGTAGCCGTTGCCGGCGGCGCGCATCACGCGCATCGACTCGGAATAGAGGGCCTTGCGGGCCTTCTCCAGTTGCTGGCGGTGCTGTTCGAGGCTGACGGGGGCCGTGGACCGGCCGGCCCGGAGCCGGGCGACGGGATCGGCCGTGTGAGTGCCGAGCTTGAACAGGCCGCGCACGACGTGGCGCAGGGCGGTGTCGTGGAAGGGGACCAGCTCGAGTAGCTGTTCGCCGTCGGCGACGCTCAGCGGCGCTTCCAGCGACGGGCGGACCGCTTCGAGGAACGTCTGCAAGCGCGCGTCGGGGGAATCGCCCTCCAGCACGTCGAGGACCTCTCGGCGCAGCCGGGCCACGCGTTCGGGCCCGCGGCCAACGTGGGAGGAGTGGGGGCTTGCCCACGCGGCAGCGAAGTCGGCGACCACGGCGGAGGAGACGAACGGGGGCCGTTGGAGCTGTTCGGCGGCGCGGGCGAAGGCCCAGAGTTGGCCCAGCCAACTCGGGGCGTCCGCGGCGCGGCAGAGGGCGTCGCGCTGGGCCTCATCGAGGCGCGCGGGGAAGTCGGGGGCCAGCCAGGGCACGGGCTCGCAGCGGCCCGACGGCGCGACCCAGTAGCGGGCGCTGAAGGCGGCGAAGGTGCGCACTTCCTCGGGCAGGTCGGGGACGGGGGCCAGGTCCGGCAGGTCCACGAGCGCAAGGGGGGCGGGGGGGGCCTCGGGCGCCGGGGCCGGCTCGGGCGCGGGCGCCAGCGCCGGGGGGGCGACGGGGGCCTGTTTGGCGACCAGAGAGATCCCGGCATCGTTGCCGAGCAGGTTCTGCAGAGGGGGTGGGGGCGGAGCGGGGACGGGGACCGGAGCGGAGACGGCCCGACCGCCGCTGCGGAGGACCGGGACCGCCCTGGGCTTCGGCTGCGGCGCGCGGGACGGCACGGGCGGCGGGGGCGGTTCGGGCGCCGGAGGTGGCGGCACGGGCGCGACCTCGTGCGGGACGGTGCCATTGTTGGAGGGGGCCTTTCGGGAGGCGCTTGCTTCCGGGGGCGAGGGGAGAGACTGAGCCTCGACGACCGGCGCGGGCGGCGGAGGGGGCGAGGCGCTTTGCCACCACTGCGGTTCGCCCTGTTCGAGCAGGTGGGCAAGGGCGGGCAACTCGGCGCGCAGCGAGGTCAGGATGCGCTCCAACTCCGCACCGTCGAGGGCCCACGCCCAGGCCAGCCAGTCCTGTTCCTCGGGGGCGGGGCCGGCAAGCGCGGGGGGATCGGGGCGCTCGGCCGCCTGGCGAAGCTCGGCGGGGACGGGCTGGCGCACGGCCTCGAGGCGGGCGGCCTTGGTGGGCAGCTTGTGCGATAGTCGGCCGGCCTCGATGCGATCGGCCAGGGCGCGCAGGCGCTGGCGAGGCAAGGACGATTCCCACGCCGCCCAGGAGGCGAGCAGGTCGTCGAGCCCCGCTTGCAGGCCGACGCGGTCGGACCAGGCCGGCCCGGGGCGCCGGGCGTGCTGGGCGGCGAGGGCGAGGTCGGCGCGCAATTCGGCGGAGATGCGCTGGGCCTGACCTAGAAGCTCGTGGAGCGCTTCGGGCGCTACAGGTTGGGACGACCACAGCCCGGTCAGGTCGGCGCGAAGCCGATCGAGTAGGCGCTCGAGCTCGTCCATTCGTTCCTGGCAGCGGGTCGCAAGTTCCTGTCGGCTCATGGTGGTCACGTCGGGAGAGAGAGTGTCGTGCCTCTGCTCTCTATGGTAGCCATCGTGAGGGTTGCATGAAAGCGCTTCGCGCCGGAGCGCATCACTTGGCCGTCCCGCCTGTGGGGCGCGACGCCGCCGCGCCCCGCAAGCGGGGCGGCTAAATGAGAACGGCCCTCGGCGCGGTGGGGCCGGAACTTCCTTGCTTCCGCTGGGCCGATGCGAGACAACTACTCTAGCGGGGAGCAACAATGAGGACCGCCGTTCTGCAAACTTCTCGTTCTCTCACGCTCGAAACAGCCGAGGCACAGAACTCGTGATGCCGGTGGGAGTGCGAGTGAAGGGAGATCGTCCTTGACCGAGGCTGAATGGCTCGCCTGCAACAACCCGGGGCGAATGCTGCACTTCCTGGACACCGGCGTCGGCGCCCGCAAGCTCCGGCTCTTTGCCTGCGCGTGCGTGCGTGCGGTCTGGCACATGCTCGATGACGACCGGAGCCGGGAGGCGGTTGTGCTGGCCGAGCGGTTTGCGGATGGGGCCGTGACCCGGAAACAGCTTGCGTCGATCCCAACCCGCGACGACGCGCGGAATGCCGCCACGACCATTGCGGCCGGCGCCGCCAGGAAGACCTTGCTGCGGTCCGCGCGCATGGCGGCCAACGATGCCTCCTCCTGGGTGGTCCGCGCCCAGTATGCTCTGGTAATGAAGCGCTGGGAGGCAGCGCGGGCGCAGGCGGAGGCCGCGCAATGCGACTTGCTTCGCGACCTGGTCGGCAACCCGTTCCGCCCAGCGGTCGAGGGCTCGGCCTGGCGAGTGCCTGCCGTGCTGTACGTCGCCCGCGGCATTTACGAAGAGAGAGACTTCGCGGGCCTGCCGGTCCTCGCCGACGCGCTGGAAGAGGCAGGCTGTCCGAGCGAGGCCCTCCTCGCCCACTTCCGGGGGCAGGGCACCCATGCCCGCGGCTGCTGGGCCCTCGACGCCGTCCTGGGAATGGAATGAGCCGGGGTCAAAGCAGGGCGCCCAGGGCCTGGGGCGACAGCGGCTCGACGAACGGGCCGCCGACGATCCAGAGCCCGTTCGCCCCGGCCTTGCAGTTCGCCACGCGCAGCGTGACGGTTTGGGCGTGCAGATACTGGAGGTTGGATAGGTGCAGGCGGAGAAGGGCGCCCGCCTCGGCGGGCCCGCGAAGGACCAGACAGGCGCCGCGGGCCGACAGGTTGACCAGGCCGACGCCTTCGGCCCCTGCGGGAGTGAGCACGGAGCAGATGACGGGCGCGTCCTGATACCGCTTGCCGGCGCGGCGCTCGGCGTGCCCTCGCCAAACGCGACGGGCAAGGCGCTTCAACACGGGCCATGCGGAAGGGCTGGACTGAGGCATGTTTGGTGCGCTCGTGGTGGAAGAGACCGCGGGGCGCGCAAGTCTAGGATGCGCCGGGGGCCCGGTCAACCGCCCGAGACAGATCGGGCAGAGGGCGCAGAGGGGAAGGCGAGAAAAGCGGATGCGGCGTGTCGCATTCGTGGGCGGGCCCGGCACCATTACCCCCGGAGAGATTCGAACTCCCGACCGGCGGATTAGAAATCCGCTGCTCTATCCGGCTGAGCTACGGGGGCCAATTTTTTGACTGCCTCCTGATACGAACGGAGGAGGAGCCACAGGAGTGAGTCTACCAGGCCCCGTGCAGCGAACAAGCCCGCTGTGCCCTGCTCAACAGGCCCCCTAGCCCGAAGAACCTGCTCGCCGACGGCGAGGAGGTCGCCGTCCGACGCGGCCCTTCCATCACGCGTAGGACGCCAGGACCGGCAGGAGCCGATTGATCTCATACTCCAGCGCCGTCCAGGCTTCTTCCGCGCCGCTCAAGTCCCCCTTCCGCCCCATCGCTTCCAGCCGGCTCGCCGCGTCCACGGCGGCCTTCGCGGTAAAATAATCCGCCGAGGCCCGCAGCGTGTGGGCCGCCCGCCGCAGCACGACGCAGTCCTTGCTGGTGATGCCCCGGCGAATCTCGGGCATCAAGTGCGTGCATTCCTGGAGAAAAAGGCTCGCCATCGTCCGCAGAAGCTCCGTCTCCCCGCCTACGCGCTCCAGGGCCGCGCCCCAGTCGAGGACGTCCGTGACCGGCGGCCTGACTTCCCTTTCCGGTGCCGGCGCCGCGGCCGGGCGAACCGCCTCGACGGCCTCGTACAGCGAGCGGGCCTGGATCGGCTTGGAAAGGTAACCGTCCATGCCGGCCTGCAAACAATGCTCCCGGGCCCCCTTCATGGCGTGCGCCGTCATGGCGAGGACCCACACGTGGCCGCCCGTGATCTTCTCCTTCTGGCGAATCGCAATCGTGGCCTCCAGGCCGTCCATTTCGGGCATCTCCACGTCCATCAGCACGAGGTCGAACGGCTCCTTCTCCAGGGCGGCCAGCGCTTCCTTGCCGTTGTTGGCCACCACCACGCGATGGCCCCGAAGCGCGAGCAACCCCACGGCCACCTGCTGGTTGACCAGGCCGTCCTCGGCCAGGAGGATTCGCAGAGGCAGAACGGCCCCCGGCGCCGCGGCGGCGTGCGGTCCTGGAGATTGCTCCTCGGCCCCCGGCGCGCTCAGGGCGTCCCGAATGGCGTTCAGCAAGTCGAACTGTTTGACCGGCTTGGTCATGCAGCGGACGATCCCCAGTTCCTTGCAGCGCTCGCGATTCAGGGGCTGCCCGGCTGACGACAAGAGCAACAGGGTACACGAGGCGAGGTCGCGGTCCGCTTTGATCCGCTCGGCCACGGCAAAGCCATCCATGTCCGGCATCATGACGTCGATGAGCGCGAGGGGGTGAGGCCGCCCGGCGGCGGCCGCTCGCTTCATCTCGGCCAGGGCCGAGGGGCCGTCCGCCGCCAGCGTGGGCAACATCCCCCACGTTGCCAGCATGTCTTCGAGGATGCGCCGGTTCGTGCGATTGTCGTCCACGACCAGGACGGGGACGCCCTGCACGGCCTCCGACGTGAGCCAGGGCCGGCGCGACGTCTCCTGTTGCAGGCCGAAGCGGACGAGGAAGTGAAAGGTACTGCCCTTGCCGACCTCGCTCTGGACCCACGTGCGACCGCCCATCAGGGCGACTAGCTGCACCGAAAGGGGTCAGCCCCAGCCCGGTCCCGCCGTAGCGCCGCGTGGTCGAGTTGTCGGCCTGGCTGAAAGGGTCGAAGATCTGTTGCAGCTTGTTCGCCGGAATGCCGATGCCCGTGTCGGTCACCGTGAAGTGCAACAGCACCTCTTCCTTCGTCTGCGACTCCACCAGGACGGACGCCACCACCTCGCCCTTCTCGGTGAACTTGATGGCGTTGCCGATCAGGTTGGTCAGCACCTGGCGCAGCCGGCCGGGGTCGCCCGTCAGGGCGTCGGGGACGTCGGGGGGGACCAGGTAGGCCAGTTCGAGCCCCTTCTGGGTCGCCCGCATGGCCAGGATTTGCATGGTGTCGCCGAGGCTGTCCCGCAGGTTGAAGTCGATCGTTTCCAGGTCCAACTTGCCCGCCTCGATCTTGGAGAAGTCGAGGATGTCGTTCAACAGCCGCATCAGCGAATCGGCCGAGGCGTTGACGGTTTCCAGGTATTCGCGCTGTTGCGGGTCGAGTTTCGTGTTGAGCACCAGTTCGGTCATGCCGAGGATGCCGTTCATCGGCATGCGGATCTCGTGGCTCATGTTCGCCAGGAAAGCGCTCGGGGCCACCTGCCCACCGTGGCCCCGTGACTCCCTTGCTCTGACACAAGCGGCGGTTCTGCAAGGACTTGAGGAGCGAAAGTAACGTGGCCATGCCCTGGCAGCGTTGGCCAGGTGGTCGAGTGACCTGCCCTGCGCGCGCCCGGGGTCGGCATGAACGGTTGTCGGGGATCGACGGTCGGCGCCCAAGCAGGCCGGCAGCGCCCGCCCGCCGCCGCCTCGCGAAACCCTCAGCGGGCGCCGACGCCCTTCGCTTCCGTCGCAAGGCGCCGCTGGAGCCGCTGGAGGGCCTCGCCCGCCTCGACGCCCTCCCAGTGCGGCCCCTTACGCCGGGCCAGCTCCTTCAACAACGCAGCCGCCTCGGCGCTGCCGATGCGCTCCAAAAGGTCGATGGCCCTGCCGCGGCGCTGCCAGAGGGCGCCGGGGGACAGCCGCCCGAGCAGCCGGCGCAGCCGCAGGGCGGCCTCCGCGCTCGGCCCGGCGACCAGGGCCCGCCGCAGGCTCGCTTCCGCCTCCCCCTCCAGGGCTGCCAGCTCCCCCTCCGCCCGGCGCCGCACCGCGAAGTCGTCGTCGTCCAGCGCGGCGATGAGCCGGTCGAGCCGCCGCTGCGGCACGGGCGGGCGGATGAGTTTCCCGCGGAGCAGCGGCACGGCCCCCTCGCAGGATGCCAGGGCCGCCATCGCGCGGTAAGCAGCCAGGGGCTCCTCCCCGACCAACTCTTGCCAGCGCTGCTCCCTCTGGTCGGCCGTGCGTGCCGGCGGCGGGGGGGCGTTGCCCAGGCGGTGCAGGTCCCACAACTGCACCGTGGGGCGCAGGGGGCGGTTGTAGTTGCTGACGGCGAGGTAGCGCCCGCACGGGCTGAACGCCAGCGCACTCACCATGCCCTCCGCAGGGAGCAGGGCCACCAGCTTGCCGGTGCCCAGTTCCGCCAGGGCAGTGTCCTCGTCGGTGCCGACGGCCACGAGCCGCCCGGAGGGGTCGCACGCCACGCAGGAAGGGAAGCATTGAGTGCCTGGCCCGTGCAGATTGATCGCCACGAGACGGACCAGTTCTTTTCCCCCCGGCGGCAAGCCGTACACGCCCTCGATCATCATCTGAACCACGACGCCGCGCCCGCCGGGGGTGAACAGTCCCCTTTCTCCTTTGATCGCCCACCCCCAGTTTTTGGGGGGGGTAGGGGGGGCTAGAGACCGGCTCTCTCGGGGCGGCCCCGGCGCCATCGACAGCCGCTCCAGCGACAGGGACCAGGTCAGGGCAACGACCTCGTCCGGCCCGCTCGGCGCCACCGCCACGACCGCGCCGCGCTTGTTCGAGGGGGGCAGCAGGCAGGCCGCCCGCGCCGCGGACAGGTCCCAGAGCATCACCCGCCTGTCGCGGCCGCCGGAGCAAAGGCGCCTGCCGTCGGCCGTGAACGCCAGGGAGATGAACCCCCCTCGATGAGCCTTCAGGGTGTGGGTTCGTTTCCCCGTGCGGACGTCCCAGAGGCGGATGGCGTCCTCCGGGTTGACGACGCCGTCGCCGTCGGCGGTAGCCAGCCGCGTGCCGTCCGGGGAAAAGGCGAGGACGCCCGTTGCCGCGGAATGGCCGCGCAGCTGGTGCCGGACTTTGCCGGAGGGGAGGTCAAGCACGCGGACGACGATGTCGTTGCACCAGGCGGCCAGGGAGCGGCCGTCGGGGGAGAAGGCCAGGGCCGTGACGACGCCCCCGGCGGGCGGGCTGACCACCTCGATCCTGCGGACCAGGGCAGAGAAGTGCGGCGGCGCGGCGGCGGGGGCCGGCAGGCACAGGGCCAGCAGGCCGGCCAGGGCGAGTGCGGGTGGCGCGGGGAGCAGCCGGCCCAGGGGTGCGTGGCCCATAGCGTTCCTCCAGCTCTCGGGTGGGGTGGCGAGCGGCGCGGCGTCAGCCCGCCGTGCCGGCAAGCTGCATGGCGGGCTCGCGCAGCTCGCCGTCGAGTGTGCCACGTGCGCTCAGGGGTGCTTGGGGTTGTAGGTGTCGGCCTGGAGCACCTTGGCCAGGTCGATCTGCTTGCCCGCCAGTTGCGCTCGCGTGAAGCCGCCGAAGGGGGCGTTCAGGTTCCCCAGCGTTTGCAAGATGGTATTGGCGACCAGGGCGTAGCCGGTGTACGTCGGGTGCAGCCCGTCGGCGCTGACCGCCCCCCCCGAGAAGGAGCCGTCCAGAATGATCTGCTTCCCCCCGAGCGCGATGGGCGGCGCCTTGCCCGCGGCAACCGCGGAGAACAACTTGTTGACGTCCACGGTGATGAGTTTCTGGCCGTTCAGAACACCGCCGTTGTACCTCTGGATGACGGCGTTGTACTGCCTCTCGGTTGCCTGGACGTCGGCCAACTGGGCCGGGGAGATCGCTTCGTTCTGAGTGATCTCGAAGGTCAGGTTGCCCGGGGGCATTCCGGCTGCCGCAGCCGTTGCCGCTCTCACAAGCCTCACCCGGTTGTTGAACAGGACGGTCGTCAGGGACACGTAGCTGCCCTTCGCAACGCCGGGCCCGGCAACCACACTCATGAACGGGAGCAGTCTGGTGAGGTCCTGGCCCCCGATGGAGAGACGGAAGTTTCTGGGCCAACTCAACTTCAAGGCCTTGTTGTTCACGGGAATCAACTGGGGGCTTTTGGTCACGTCCGGCAACGTCATCAGCACGAGGTTTGGCGCGTTCTTGCCCGCGGTCAGTTCCCGCAACAGCTGCGTGAACCTCATGGAGAAATCGACTGCGGACGTAACGGGGGCCCGTGCGCCCCTACCCAAACTTGTAAAGGTTTGCAGCAGGTCATTGCTGCCGATGTTGACGAGGACCATAGTGGGGTTGATGCGCCGGACCTGCTGGATCTGGGTGCCTTTGCCCCTCCCGTTGGTGTTCTGCAAAATCTGCTGCGAAAACACCGATTCATTCAACGCCAAGAACCCCTGTGTCCCGTTTTGGGTCAGGAGGTCATTGATCGTGGCCCCTGGCACGCCATAATTTTGTATCCCCGCGTTGTTCGCGTTCTGACGGCCGCCCTGGACTACCCCCCTCGGGAACACGGAGAAGTTAACGATGTTCGGGGGCCCGAATGTTGCGTTCGCGAGCGTAAGCCCTAATGGGCTGGCCAGTAAGGCCGGTCTCATGAGTGGGAGGTTCATGCTCACGCCGAGCGCCTGTGCCAGTTGGCTGGGGTAGCCAAACGGCTGGTCCGTTGCCGACAGGACCCCATAAGACATCCCCGCCGTCAGACTGTCGCCGACGGCGCCGAGCCTTGCTGTCGGGGCCAGGATCGGCGGCGCCGCAGCCGCCAGGCCCAACCCGAAGGCGGTGAGCCCGAACGTGCTCCAACCCTGAGACACGTCCACCTGGAGGACGTAGGCACCCGGCGAGGCGTAGGAGTGCCCGCTCACCACCACGAACAGCCCGTTGCTGCCGCTGACCGTCCCCGCGCTCGTGGTGCCGTCGCCCCAGTTGACCGACGCCACGAACTCGCTCGTCGGGTCGCTGACGTCCGGCCCCTCGAACCTCGCCACCACCTGATTGCTCACCGTGCCGTCGGCGTTCTCCACCACATTCGCCACCTGGAGCGCCACCTGCGGCCGGACCACGACGACGCCCTGCGTCGCCGAGAGCACCGTCTGCCCCGCCTTCGACACCACCACCGTGACCTGGTAGGCACTCGACGGCGCGTCGATGCTGTCCACCGCGTAGGCGTGGCTGCCCTGCACGGCGAAGAACCCGTAACTGCCGCTGACCGTGCCCGTGCTGCTGCTCCCGTCCCCCCAGTCGATCGTCGCCGCGAAGTCCGACGCCTGCGCCGTCCAGTCGCCCGCCGAGAACTGGGCCACCGTCAAGTTCGACAGCACGCCCGCGTAGAGGTGCCCCACCTCGATGGTGCTCGTTGCCGTCTGCACCGCCCCGCCCGGGCCCGTCACGGTCAGCGTCACGGGGTGCGCCCCCGTCTGGGTGTAGAAAGAGGCCAGGCTCACGCTCCACAGCCCGTTGCCCAGCGGCGTCACCATACCCGCCATCTGCGGCCCGCTGCCGTCCCCGCGGTCGATCATCACGCTGAAGTTGCCGGCCGTCACGTTCGGGTCGCCGTCCTGGATGGTGCCCACCACCAGACTGTTCATCTCGCCCGCCACGGCCCCCTGCTGGAAGCCGCCCGTCAGCGCCCACGGAGCCGCCGCCACGCTCGCGGTCCCGCTCGCCGAGGCGCTGGCCCCTGTGGTCGAGTTGGTCACCGTCAGCCCCACCACCAGCGAGCCCGACTGCGCGTAGATGTGGTCGGCGGTCACCGTAAAGCTGCCGTTCTCCCCCGTGACGGTCCCGTCGCTCAGGGTCATGTCGCCCCAGGAAATGGTGGCCGTGAAGTCTCCCGCCTGGCTGTTCGTGTCCGGCGTGGTAAACGTCCCGACCGTGATCGTGCCCGTGTCGGTCCCGGCCACCGCCTGAAGCGCCCCCGCCTGCGCGGCGATGGGGCTGGCGTTGACCGCCCACGGGAACGTCTGGCTGGTCGTCCCGCCCACGCCATCGTCCGCCGTCACCGTCACCATGTCGGGCATGCTGTTGGAGGCGTCGTCCGCCACGATGCCCGTTATCAGCCCCGTGTTCGGGTCGATGGCCACCCCGTCCGGCAGGTTCGTGGCGGAGTACGTCAGCGGGTAGCCGGCCAGCGACGCGGCCTGGACCTGCAACGACACTTGGTCGCCCGTCTGGCTGCTCTGCGGGCCCGGGTTGGTCACCACCGGCGCCGCCGGCGCCACGATGGGCCTCGTCTGCCAGGTGAAGACCTGACTGCTGCTGTAGGTGCCGTCGGTCGCCGTCACCGTCACCAGGTACGGCCCGTGTAGCGCCGCCCCGCTCGCCACCGTGCCGCCGATCAGGCCCGTGCTCGCGTTCACGCTCGCCCCGGGCGGGAGGCCCTCAGCGCTGTAGCTCAAGGTGGCGCCCGGCTCGCTCGCCTGCACTTGCAGCGAGATCGCATCGCCCTCGACATTGCTCTGGTCGGGGATCGGGGCCAGGCTCACGCGCGGCGTCACCCCCCACCCGAACGTCTGGCTGAAGTTCGTCGTGCCGTCCGAGGCGGTCACGGTCGTCGCGGAGGGCCCGCCGTCCGCCGCCCCGGCCGCGATGGTCCCCGTAATCAGACCCGTCGTCGGGTTGATGCTCGCGCCGGGCGGCAAGCCGTCCGCGCTGTAGACGAGGGCGCCGCTCGTGGGGGCCGCAACCATCTGGAGCGAGACGACGTCCCCTTCCCGGTTGGTCTGGTCGCCGGGGCTCAGCAGGCCGCCGGTGCCCACCGCCCACCCGAACGTCTGGCTGGAACTGGCCATCCCGTTCGAGGCGGTCGCGGTCACCAGGAAGGGCGTGGCGCTGGCCGCCGAGAAGGGCAGCGTCCCGCTGATCGTCCCGCTCGCCGGATCGCCAACCAGCCCCGGCGGCAGGCCCGCGAAGGTGTAGGTTAGCGCGGCGCCGTTCGCGTCGGTCGCCGGCAGCGCCAGCGAGACCGCGTCGCCCGCCGCGTTCGTCTGGTCGCCCGGCGACGCCCACACCGGCGCAGGGTTGGCCGCGGTGATCAGCCAGGTGAAGGTCGTGCTGGCCGTCTGCCCCTGGTCGTTCGCCGTGACGGTGACCGCGTAGGGCCCGAGCGCGGCGCTGGCGTCGGGGGCGCCGTCGATGAGCCCGGCCGAACTGTCGAGGGTGAGGCCCGAGGGCAGGTTGCTGGCATAGTACGCGATCGGGTCGCCATCGGCCTGCGTGGCGTTGATCGGGAGGAAGACGGCATCGCCCTGCGCGGTCGTCTGGTCGCCGGGGCTGGCGAGCACGAGGGCCTGCAGCGCGGGGGTCACGATCCAGGGGAAGCTCTGGGTGGCGCTGCCACCGTGGCCGTTAGAGACGATCACCGTGACCGCGTAGTTGCCGGAGAAGTTCTCAGAGGCGTGGCTGTCCACGGTCCCGGTAATGAGGCCGGTGCCGCTGTTGATGCTCAGCCCCGTCGGCAGGTTCACGGCAGCGTAACTGAGCGCGTGGCCGTTCGGGTCGGTCGCCACTACTTGCAGCGAGACGGCCGCGCCCTCGGCGCTGGTCTGGCCGCCGGGGTTGTTCACGACAGTAGGCGCGACCGGTTCCTGCGCCCAGGCAAACGTCGGCGCCCCCATGACCCAGGCGGGGGCCGAGGGGCCCATCGGGTTGCTCGAACCGCCGCCGTTGGCGGGGGGGCTCGCCGTCGGCCCGGCCGGGGGCACGGCCAGGGGAGGGGGCGCGGTCGTGAGCGCCGAGGCGGCCTGGAAGAGGGCCTGGCCGGCGGTCACGGCGGACGCCAGGGCGCCGGCTGAGGTTGCCGACGGGGCGGCAGGCGCTGCGCCGCCGCCGCTGTCCCCACCGCTCCCGCCACCACCGCCACCACCGCCCGCATCGGCGGCAGGCGCCGCCCCCGCGCTGGCCGGGGGGGCGGTGGGAGGGGCGTTGCTGTCGAACGGGCCAGTCTGGACTGCCAAGGGGTTGGTATCGAGCGGCGTCTGGGCGAGGCTTACGAATGTCTGATTGCTCACCGCCTGCGCGGTTGCGTCGGCCGCCACCGTGCTTGCGGGCGCGCTGACCACGGCACGCATGGCTGGGAAGGTCGTGCTGTTGTCGGCCTGCGCGATGGAGGGTTGGTCGCTGAGGGAAGGGGCGTAAGACATCAGGGCGGACGGGGGCGAGGGCGCGATAGCGGTCGCCATGCCGGCCGTGCCAAGAACGGAAATGAGGTCGTTGGGGGGCAGTATCTCCTCCAACGTCTCAAGCGACAACACCACGCGGCGGGGCGCCCGGCGGGAGCGCCCAGAGGGGCGGAATTTCCCCCCCCCCTTATCCAAATTACGGGGACAGGCCAGCCAGGCGCGGAGTAGGCGGAGAGGGGACATCGAGACGGCCTTCCCGGGTGGTGGATGCGACAATGCCAGCCCCGAGGAAACGCTCGCCAGGCCGGCAGACGCGGGAGCATCTCAGCAGGGAACGGAGGCAATGTCAAGGGGAGGGGCCCGGCGCCAGCGGTGACAAGTCAGGCTGATCGACCCCAACCGCTGGTTCCGGAAGGGTGGTGGCGGCCGGTCGAGGCGGTGCGGCCCCTGCGCCGAAGCCGGCAGGGCTTCGTCGTGCGTTGTCCGCGCTCTCTCCTCTCTCCGCCCGTAGTGTGGCTGGCCTCTTCTCCGGGATTGCTAACTGCTGTCGAAGCGGATCTGGATGCGCACGGCGGCGTATGCCTCCTCCGGCCAGAACAGGTTGCGCAGGCTCTCCAGCAGCCGCTCCGCCACGTTCTTCAGGCTGCCGAAGAACGCCATCGCGCTGTTCTTGCCCTGCTCCCGCGCCAGTTGCCTCAGCAGGCTCCCCTTCTCCAGCAGTTGCAACAACAGGTGCGCGATCTGCAACAGGAAGTAGTAGACCGCCCAGTGTTCCCCCTCACTGTAGGCGTGCTCCAGGTTCAGCCCGCTGTTCTTCTGCACGTTGAATCCCTGGTTCTCGATGCACCAGCGCGGCCG
>JBBSEZ010000083.1:0-27394 GCA_038239195.1 Gemmatales bacterium | reverse complement strand
GGGGCTGAACGCCACGCTGTTCACTTGCTCCGTGTGTCCCTTCAGCGTGAGGAGTTTCTGGCCCTTTTCGGCGTCCCACACCTTCACCGTATTGTCCATGCTCCCGGTGAGGATGCGCTTGCCGTCGGCGCTGAACGCCACGCTGAACACAGGGCCTGTGTGCCCCTTGAGGGAGAGGACTTCCTGACCCTTCTCGGCGTCCCACACCTTCGCCGTGTTGTCCCCGCTCCCGCTGAGGATGCGCTTGCCGTCGGGGCTGAACGCCACGCTGCTCACCCCGTTTGTGTGCCCCAGGAACGTCTGTTTGCTGTTGAAACGTGTCCAGAGGTGGCGATGTTCCCAGCCACGCAGGTTCCACTGGCACTCGTCGAGATGTTGCACTGCCAGCGCGACGTCGCCTTCCAGAAACGCGCTCTGGGCCAGCGACAGCTTGCCGGCGTATACCAGCCACTCCGCCCGCGTCAACTGGGCCTCGGCTCGTCTCTTCTCGGCATCCGCCCGCTTCGTGGCCTCCTGGGCGATCCCCTTCGCGGCGGTCTCGGCCTCCGCACGGTCCTCGGCTTCTTTCTCGGCCTTCCGCGCCGCCTTTGCCTCCTCGCCCGCCGTGGCGGCGAAATAGCTCGACACGACGACTCCGGCCATCAGCACCATCAGGACCGCCGCCGCCAGCGCCGATACCAGCGCGTGCCGCCGCACCCACTTCACCGCTCGCTCGACCGCCCCGACCGGTCGCGCCTGGATCGGCTCTCCGTTCAGGTAACGCCCCAGGTCGTCGGCCAGTTCCTGTGCCGTGGCGTAGCGCTTCTTCGGATCCTTCTGGAGGCACTTGCCGCAGATCGTCTCCAGATCGACCGGCGCTTGCGGGCTCAACTGCCGCACCGGCACCGGCTCCTCGGTTAGCAGTTGCAGGATGGTGTCCAGCGCCGTCGCCGCCTTGAACGGCGGACGGAAGGCCAGGCACTCGTAGAGGATGGCCCCCAGCGCGTAGACGTCGGCAGTCGGGCCGACGTCCTTTTTGCCCTCGGCCTGCTCCGGGGGCATGTAACTCGGCGTGCCCATCACGCTGCCCGTCCGCGTCGCGCCCTGTTCGTCCAGCTTCTTCGCCAGCCCGAAGTCCGTGACCTTCGGCTCGCCCTTGTCCGTCAGCAGCACGTTGGCCGGCTTCAGGTCGCGGTGGATCACGCGCGCCAGGTGGGCCGCGTGGGCCGCCTCCGCCAGCGCCTTGACCAGCGCGGCCGCCTGCTTCGGCGCGAGCGGGCTCTTCGCCAGTTTGGCGTCGAGCGAACCGCCGGGGCAATACTCCAGGGCCAGGAATGGCTTGCCGTCGTGCTGGCCGATCTCGAACACCTGGACGATGCCGGGGTGCTGCAAGCGGGCGATGGCCTGCGCCTCGGTGCGGAAGCGCTCGATCTCGGCATCGCCGGAGTGGGCGCCGGACAGGATCATCTTCAGCGCGCACGGCCGATTCAGGGCCAGGTCGCGGGCGAGGTAGACGACGCCCATGCCGCCGCGGCCGAGCTCCTTTTCGATGGCATAGCCCGCCGGGGCGCGGGCGTCGGCGGGCGCCGGCAGCGGCGAAGGGCTCGGCGCGAGGGTTGCGTCGGGGCTCGCGGGAAGGGAAGGCGGCAGCGTGACCGTTTCCGGGCCCGGCATGGGCGGCAGGGTGGCCTGCTCCTCGGGCCGGGCGGGGTGGTTCGCGAGGGGCATGGGCGGGGTCATGGGATCACCTTTGCGCGCCAGGGGGGGTGCCTACGGGAGCCGGATACGTGTTGCGGGGCCGGGACGTCCGGCAACCACAGCGGCCATCGTACCATTTGGCGAGGGGGACCACCAACGATAAGGCGAACGGGGCGGCAGTGGGACAGGCGCTGCTCAACGTGCCGCTGTTCCTGGCCCCGACGGCTACGTCGAGGTACACCCGGAGGACACCCACCAGGTTGCCTTCGATGGCGTCCCGCACTTTCCCGCGACCTTTTGGGGTGAGTGTGTTCGGGCCCCAGGGGGGGAAGGCTCGGTTGCTCGGTTGGCGCCAGTCCCCCCGCCAGCCGCGAACGGTTCAGGCGAAGAGGCGATTGACGGCGACGGGGAAGCCGGGCAGCACGTCGGGCAGCGTGAGGTCGTCGCCGTTGTGGAAGACCTGCTGCAACTCGTCGGCTCGGTAGACCGACGCGGAAGCGGTCGCGCCGTCCAGCACGACGACCACACGGAAGCCGCTTTCGAGGTACTCGATCACCTTGGCGAAGACGGCCGTCCAGCGGTCGGTCGGCGAGCGCATCTCGACGACCAGGTCGGGCGAGACGGGCAGCAGCCCCTCGAGCACGGTGCCCCTGGGCAGCCGCTCGTAGCTGAAGAAGCACACGTCCCCGCCGCGCACCTTGTCGGGGCCAGCTTGCCAGGATCGTGCCGGGCCCGGGCGGACGTTAGGCCCGGAACTCGGCCCGGCGTCGCAGCCTCCGAGAACGCGACCAGGAATAATCTCGTGGCGGCCGCGCCTCCTCGCCCTTACGCTGAAGGCGAAGGGCACCGCGCCCTGTGAAGGACCACACGCTCGGTCGCGGAGAAGGAGGGCTGGCCGATGGCCGTCGATCAGGAGGCGGTGCGGGACTGGCACCGGCTGTTCGGGATGCTGCTGACCGACTTCTTCACCGGCTCGCCGTTCGCCGTGGACGTGGAGCGCGACCTGTCGCAGCAGCAGCAGCTCCTGGACGTGGTGGTGCTCCGCCGCAAGCGCGGGCGCTTCGCCGGCCGACTGCCCGACGGGCTGGAGGGGCTGGCGGGCCACAACCTGATCACCTTCAAGTCGCACCAGGAGGCGCTGGACGCCTGGGCCATGAAGGAGCTGATCGGGCACTACGTCGCCTACCGCAAGTTCGCCAGCCAATCGCCCTCGGACCTGCTGCCCGAGGGGCGCTTCCGGCTGTACGCGGTGTGCGCGCGCTTCCCGCACAACCTGGCGGGCCAGGTGCCGTGGCGGGAGGAGCGGGCGGGGGTGTATCATTGCCAGTGGGGCACCGACGCGGTGCGCGTCGTCGTCGCGGGCCAGTTGCCGCGCGAGGAGCACAACGCCCCGCTTCACCTGTTCAGCGCCTCGCCGGAGCTGCTCGGCTTCGCCCGCGGCGCCTACCGGCAGCGCTCGGAACAGACGAGCCGGGTGCTGGGACAACTTTTCGAGGCGCTTCGGGGGGAGGGCTTTACCGTGTCGTACACGATGGAGGACTTCGAGCGCGACTACTTCCGCAAGCATTTCAAGAAAATGACGCACGAGGAGCGGCGGGAGGCCCTCCAGTCGCTGCCGCCGGAGGAGCGCCGGGAGGTCGTCGAGTCGCTGCCGCCGGAGGAGCGCCTGGCGGACCTATCCACCGAGCAGATCCGGCAGTACTTGGAGCAACGGACCGCCAGCCGCAGGGCCGAGCCGCGCCAGAAGAAATAACGCAGCGCTGGGGCCCTCACCCGCTCAGGCTCCGCTTGTAGGCCCACTCGATGGTGGACTTCCGCTTCGCGAACTCGGTGCAGAGGTAGACCGGATTGGGCCGCACGCGCACCCGGCCGAGGTCCAGCCGGTCGGCGTCCCAGCAGGTGACGACGGTGATGGGGCCGCGCGTGCGCCCCAGTTCGTGGTCGCGGATGGCCTCGTGCAGGAGGGCGAAGTCCTCGTCGCCGAGGTGGAGCAGCGTCCCCCGGAGGGACTCGGCGAACTCCGCAGCCCGTTCTCCATGCCCGGGGTCGCTGCGATCGTCCTCGCGGCAGCAGTCGTGGAGGAAGGCGAACAGCTCGACGATCACCTTGTCGGCCCCCGTGTGCTTGGCCAGGCGGAGCCCGTTTTCGCGCACCCTCTGCCAGTGCGAAACCCCGTGGATGCCCCGCAAGTTCAGGGCAAACCGCTGCTTGGCTTCCTGGACGACGAGCTGGAAGTCCGTCTGGCTAGCGCTCGGGGTGGTCATCGTTTCCTCGGAGGTTCGGCGGCGGCGCACTGCCTGCAACCACATCGGCAGGCTACCAGCGCCGCGCACGGGTAGCAAGGCGCATGTCCGCTTCGGCGAAGTCACCCGGAGCTCGTTCGGACACCACGGTCACTTGCCGTCTCCAACGCCTGGAGGAACCTTCGGAAGTCGCTCGCGTAGACGTCCTCCCACGCCGAGCGGCTCCAGGAGACTTCGGCGCGCCGGTGCCGGGCAAGATAGTGGGACGGATCGACGCCGAGGACGGCCTTGACGTCCGGGAAGGCCTTCGCCAGTTCGGCCGCCTTCCTCACGAGCCCGATGCGGACGTACAAACGGAAGAGGGCGGCGCGCCAATCCATCGCCTCCTTCGAGCGCGCGCAACGGTCCTCCAACCAGGCGACGTAAGCGGCCGCATGAATCGGGCAGCGGTCGGCGCGGCCGGCCAGGGCCCGCAGAAGGCCCTCGTCTGGACGGGGGCCTCGGGGGAGCGCCTCGAGGGCCTCCAACGCTTCGGCCACTTTCTGCAACCGGGCCCGGCGCCCGCTCAGGAGCCGGGCCATCAGCCCTTCGAGCAACGATTGCCGAAACGCCGTGGCCTCTTCCGGAAGATTCAGCGACAGCAGGGACCGCGTCACGTCCGCCCTCTGCCGTTCGACGGCCCACTCCCAGAGGTGTTCGAAGACCGCGCGCGGGATCGGCGGGGCCTGTTCGGCGCGGCACAGCCCGGCCACGATTTGGCTCGTGTCGTGGTCTGCCAGTCGGCCACCCTGCTCCAGAAAACGGGCGCACCAGGCCAGGATCGCGCCGGGCAGCGGGCCCGCCCTCCCGTCCGCGAGAAAGCGGACGAAGCGCGGCGGCCAGCGGCGGTCCGCCCCCAGCGCCCTTCCGAGCTCCTCCAGCAGCAATCCCAGGCCCGCGTCGGAAAGGGCCGCCTCGATCCGCAACCAGCCGGCATCCAGAACGTCCGCCAGGTCGTGACCGGAAGCGCCGCGGCCCAGCGCGGCGAGGAGCAGGCCGACAAAAGTTTCCGCCCGCGCCTCCTCGCTGCCCGCGGCGTCGAGCGTCGCCACCGCCTCCTCCACGAGGGCCTCGGCCGAATGGAGGCCTATCTGCCGTAGCGTGGCGTACGCGGAGCGGGCCTCCGCTGCGTCTCGGCTCGTCCGCGCCGCCAGCAGGGCGTACTCCGCCTCGCCGCCCGCGGTGAGGGCCGCCGCCGCCTCGTGGGCGTACTCGCGCGGCAATGCCGCCCGTTCGAGGAGCTCCCGCCAGCACACCAGGCCGGCGGCGGCGTCTTCGGCGTGGGCGGCCCGCGCCCGCCAGTACGCGAGAAGGGCCGACCCGGGCCGGGCCGCCGCCGCCGTTTGGGCCAGTCGCCCCAGCCCGCTGCCCAGGGTGGCCCTCTTTTGCCAAAGCGCCTGGAAGAGACGGCCGAGCTCACCCTCTCGCTGCACCCAGCCGTGGGCAATGAGGCAAATCATCAAGGCCGTCGCCCCCGCGCCCTCGTCTTCGCGCAACATCCGCTCGGCGTTGAAGTAGACCGCGCGGCGCCAGTGGGCGCCGCTCTCGCGCCCCAAAACCGCGCAGATGCCGCGGACGACCTCGACGTCCGGCAGGACGTCGATCGCTTTTCGGATCGCTTTCAGGGGAGACCAGAGCTCGGGCGGGATGGCGACGATGCGGCCGGCTCGCTCGACCAGCGGCAGGAAGTTGCCGTCGGGACAGCAGTTGCTACAGGCGCCGCAGCCCGCATCGACGACGTCTTCGCCCGTGTCGAGGAAGGCCAACATCACCCGACGCAAACACCGCCGCGCAGGCGGGCCGTCGGCCTCGAGGCCGACGTACTCCGCCAACATCAAGGCCCAGTCTCTGTAGTCCTCGTCCCGGCGGCGCTGATGCTCGCGCACGACGGACGCGATGATCTCGTTCAATCCCTCCCCGCTCAGCAAGACCGGCGACAGACACACTTCCCAGCTTCTCTCGTTGGCGGAGGCGGCCCGCGTCCCCAGGCGGAGATTGTGCAGCACGCCCAGGTGGCTGGCCTCCAGGAGGAGCTCGACCGTATCCTCGACCGTGTAGCGCAGCCTTCGCGCCAACGGCAACAGGTCCCCGGTCAGGGCCTCCCTGCACAGGGCCTCGAGTTCCTCCCGGCCGATCCCTTCCCTGTGCAGGGCGTCGCGCAACAGATCGGCGTTGCTGTCCTCCAGCCCGTGCCAGTCCACCCCGACGGGGCCGCGAAGACAGGTGAATACCGAGTGGCAGCTTTCCAGGAGGCCGCTGCCGGCGGCCCGCCCGGTCAGCAAGGCCTTGAAGAGAACTTCGAGGGTGAGCTGAACGACTTTCTGCCGCTCCTTGCCGGCGGGCCACTCGTAGGGGTGAGGCAGACCGGCAGGGGCCCCGTCCTTGGCGAGATGGTCGAAATAGGCTTCCACTTCGCGGAAGGAGAAGATGGCGTAGGTTTTCGGGCCGGCTTCCGGCTCGTGGATCTCCAGCCGCCGCGTACACCCGCGCAAGAAGGCGACAGCGACGCGCAGGTCGCTCTCCCGGACGTAACGCCCCTCGATGAACCGCTCCTGTACGTGCCGATCCGTGAGGGCGTAACCCGTACGACTCCGATACTTCCCCTCGGTGTAGTAGAGGATGACCCGGCCGCGGTTGCCGTCGCGGGCCGCCCGGCCCACTTCCTGAGCGTAGGACAGCAGGTCGCCCGGTGGGCTGTGGTGCACGACGAGGCGGACGTCGGCCTTGTCGATGCCCATGCCGAAGCTCTTGGTGGCAACCATGATCCTGGTCTGGGAACGCATGAACGCCCGCTGCTCGGCTCGGCGGTCCCGGCCCGTCACGTCGCCGAGAGGCCGGTCGGCGCACGCCGGCCCGTCTCCCGCGACACACGTCTCGAACAGGAACTGCCGCCCGTACTTCTCGAATTGCTCCCAGCGGCCGACCATCGCGTAACGAACGCCCGGCGCCGGTTCGCGGAGGTGGCCCACCCCACAGAACGCCCCCTCTGGTCCCTGGAAAAGATAAACTCCCCACTCGCTGTCTTGTCGCCGATAACGGGTGCGAACGAACGTGCCCACCTCGGTCTTGGCCTCCGCGCCCATCTGGCCGTGATACGTACTCACGCGCTGACCCAGTTCCCGCTCCAACCAGGCGGCAACCGGCTCGACCGCGGCAGAGCATTCGCCCTGTTCCTCCCCCAGGCCCGTGGCCCCGGTGTACGGCAGGAAGACGATGGCGCTGCCGGCCGTTGGGGATCGAGTGAAGGGCGAAAGGTCTTCGACGATGCGCCGGCTGCGTGCCGCGGCGTCCGGTTCCACGCGAACGACCAGGTCGAGCTCCAGACGGTTGGAGCCGTGAAAGACGACGTCGCCTCCCTCTTCGATGGGCCTGTTGTCGAGGTTGAACAGGGACGGGTGGCAAAGGTCGCGGCGGACGCGCTCGCCGGCGGTCGCCGTCAGGGCCACGAGGACCGGCGGCCGCTCCCAGCACCCGCGCAGGCGCCGGACCACGTGGAGGTAATCGGGGCGGAAGTCGTGGCCCCACTGGCTGACGCAGTGGGCCTCGTCGATGGCCAGCACGCTGACCGCGGTTCGCTGCAATGCCGCCCGGACGTGGTGCCGTGCGAGTTGTTCGGGGGTGAAATAAGCGAGCTTGTAGCGGCCTTCCCGCATCCCGCGCAGTCGCGCCAGGCGCTCGCCGTAATCCACGTCGCCGTTGAGGTAGGTCGTCAACGCTCCCAGGCCATAACGCTCATCGCAGCGCTCCCACTGGTCCTGCATCAAGCTCTTGAGGGGCGAGACGACAACCGTGAGCCCCGGCAGGAGCAGGGCGGGCAATAGGAAGCACTCGGTCTTGCCGGAGGCCGTGGCCGCGATGCCGAGCGTGTTGCGTCCTTCGAGCAGACGGCGGATGATTTTGTGCTGGAAGTCGTGCAGGGCGGAGAACGCGAAGAGCCGCTGGGCAAGGGCGTTCAAGCTTGCCGGGCAAGCGTTGTAACGCGCGAAAGGTGCTTCTGGAAGGACCGGCCGAATGCAACTGGTGCGGTTGAGAGCGAAGAGGATTTCGCCGTCTTCCCGGCGAGCGCCCACGTTTTCGAGCACGACCAACTCGCCGAACCGGAGAGCGGGCAACACCTTGCCGGGCCCCTGGACGAGGATCGCGCTGTGGCAGGGGCCCGCGTTCGGCTCGACACGGGCCGGGCAGAAGGCCAGCCGGCGCTCCTGGACCAGGGCTGTCGTGCCGGCCTCCCCGACGACCGATGGCGCACCCGTCCCGGCAATTCGCCGCTGGCCGATGTAGCGCTGGGCCGAGCCCGGGTGCTGCGGCCCGGGCTCGCACCGCTCCTGGGGCGACCGTGAAGCCAGGACGCAGTAGGACCAGGAGAGCCGCTCGAAGTTGCGGAGCACCTGTCGCCGCCTTGGGGGCTCGTGCGCCGAGAGGTACTCGTCGAGGCAGTCGAGGTACGCGCGCTGGAGGGGAGAGCCGTGAATGTCCTCGCGCCGCGCACACCAGCAGCGGTCGCAGGACGCCGGCAAGTGGACGTCGAACTCTTGCCCACAGGGCAGCACCGGGCGCAAATGGGGCATGCGCCGCACCAGCGACTTCCGCCAGCGCATGAGCTGGGTTGCCGTTTTCTGTTGCCCCGGCTCCAGGACGATCAACTGGGAGCCTTCGGGAAGGCCGGCGAGCTTCGCCTCGAACGTCTCCACGCTCCCCTGTTCGTGCAGGTCGTTCAGCACGTACGACAGGACGACAAGGCTTGGCTCCGCCCATTCGACGGGTGTCGCCCTGCCGACGTCGCCTTGCCGCAGGGGGACGTCTGCCAGGGCCTTCTCGACGAGGCCCCAGGCCGACGTCAGCGCCGGACCGGCCGAAGGGCCTGCTGGATGGGGATCGCGGTATTCTTCGAGGACGTGGCCCATTGCGTCGAGCACTTCCCTGGCATAAGCCAGGCAGGTTGGGGAGCGGTCGTATCCGCTCAGGCTCAATTCCCGCAGCGGAAGGGCGGTCCCCGCCAGGTCTGCCAGGGCGCCCAGCGCCAGGACAAAATCGAGCACGGCCACGAACGAAGTCCCGGGGCCCACGCCCAAATCGACGAGGTGCAACTTCTGCGGGAACGCCCCGGCCCGCAACAGGTCGAGCAGGACGAGTTGAAGCTTCCCCAGGTTGGCCGGGAAGTAGTGGGCGAAGTAGAGGTCGAGGGGCCCCCTGTGAGCGAAGAAGGCGTCGCCAAAGGCGACGTCGGGCTGTTCCAGCAGCCGTCGGGCGAGGGCGTCGAACTTGCTCGCATGCTCCGGCTTGCGGACCAATTCCCGCAGGGAAGGGGCGTGATGCTTCGGGTCAGGCCGAACGCCCAGGAGCACCGAGCACTGCACGGCTTCAACGTACGGGGAGAGTCGCAGTTTGCCGCCCGGACACAGGAAGCGCTCCAGGACGGCGGCGACGTCCCGCAGGTTGCTGGGAACCGATGCGGCCATGACGGGGCCCAAAGGCGCTTGGGGCATTTGCCAACGGTACAAGTTTGGCACAGGTAGTAGAGCAGAGGAAGGGAAATGTCCTGAGACGAGCCGCCAGGCGGCACAAGCTGAAGGCGCTTGACAGCTCGCGACAGCAGATCGGTTGGTGAGCGAGGTCGGTCGGTGGGCTAGGTCGGTTCGCCGCCTCGTGGTATAACAGGGCTCGTCGCCGACACGCGTTTCTCCGTTCGCCCGCCGAGGTCGATCGATGCCGAGCCCCTTCCCCGGGATGGACCCCTATCTCGAAGCCCACTGGCGCGACGTCCACGCCAGCCTTATCATCTACTCGCGCGATGCACTTCAGGGCGTCCTGCCCCGGTCGTTACGCGCCCGCGTCGAGGAGCAAGTCCTTCTGGAAACGCCCCAGGGAATCGGCGACCATCCGCTCTATCCCGACGTGCGCGTGGTCGAGTATGCCTCGAAGCGCGGCCTGGAAGCGCGGCCCGAAGGGGGCGTTGCCGTGGCGGAGTCGCTCCTCGTCGAGATCGAGACTGAGGCAGTCACCGAGACCTTCCTCGAAATCATCGACCGCGAGAGCGGGAACAAGGTCGTCACCGTCATCGAGTTCCTCAGCCCGAGCAACAAATCGCCCGGGCCCAACCGCGAGCAGTATCTGCGCAAGCAGCGCGAGGTCTGCTCCTCGGACGCCAACCTGGTCGAGATCGACCTGAACCGCTTCGGGCAGCACACGCTGGCCTTCCCGTTAGCGCACCTCAAGCCTCGGGGCCGCACGGGGCACATGGCCTGCGTCCGGAGGCCTGCCCGGCGCGACAAGGCAGAGGTCTACCCGATGCCGCTGTGGGTGCGCCTGCCGGTTGTGAAGGTGCCGCTGCGGCCGGACGACGCCGACGTACCGCTGGACCTCCAGGCGCTGGTCGAGCAGTGCTACCGCAACGGCGCCTACGAAGGCACGCTGAACTACGCCGAGGGCCCCAACCCGCCGCTCCTCGGCGCGGAAGCGGAGTGGGCCGACCAGCGGCTTCACGAGCTGGGGTTGCGGGCCCACAAGAAGCCGCGCCGGCGCAAAGGCAAGCCGAAGTCGCCTTGACCAGCCGTGGGTCGCTCGCGCTCCTTACTCGTCCTTCTTGCCCTTCTTGGTTCTCGGCGCGCGAGATGCCTTCCCGCTCGCCTTTGGCACAGACTGCACTGCTTTCTCCCCCGCCGTCGATTTCCCGGCCTTGCCCCGCTTCGGCTTCGCCGCCTGCGCCGTCGAAGTCGCCTCCGCCTGGGGCTCCGCCAGCTCGATCCCGAACACGCCCGCGACGTCGCTCTCCGAGAGCGTCTTCTTCCGCGTGGCGGTCTTCTTGCCGGCGCTCGACACGGCCTCCTCGATCAGCTCCAGATGATCGACCTTGCGCAGGAGGAAGAGCAATTCGGGCTGGTGATCGAGACGCGCGCCGACGCCGTACAGGACGGCGGCGACGTGCTTGCACATGTCGGCCCAGTCCGGGCAGGAACACCCCAGTTTGATCTCGCTCGGCTTGGGGAACAGCCCGCCGTCGTGGGCCGTGACGACGTCGATCACGCCCTTCGGCAGCTTGCCTTGGAGGAGCTCCACGAGCGAGCCGATCTGGCCCGCGCAGCGCGACTTGATGCTGCGCCACTTGCCCTCCGGCAACGGGTCGATGCTAATGGCGATCTTGTAAAGCTCCGACCCGCTGACCGTCGCCGTGATCTTGCCCGGCTTGATCTGCAGGTCCACCACCGAGCCGTTGCGGACGTAGGTGCGGCCGCGCGGCAGGCGGTTTTCGTAGTCGCTGTAGGACTCCAGGTTATCGCACCACGCCTTGCCCCAGAACGTGTGCGCAATCGCCCGGCCCTCGATGACGACCGGCGAAATAGTCTCGCCCTTCTTGCGACGTTTCTCGATCTCGCGGGCGGCCTGGGCTCGTCGCTTAGCCACAGGAACGTAAGGTCGGTAGGAAAACCACATCGGAGGCTCCTCGTTTGCGAAAGACTTCGATACGACCGGATTATTCTACAGGCCGATTCGGTCAAGATTCCAGTGCTTTGTGAACGTCCAGGGCCACGAATTTCAGCAGTTCGGCGTTGTCCATCTCCGTGAGCAAGCGCTCGCCGCCCTCGACCACGTCGCGCACGAGGTCGGCCTTCCCGGCGATCAGCGCGTCGATCCGCTCCTCGACGGTCCCCCGGCACACGAACTTGTGGACGAGGACGTTGCGCTTCTGGCCGATGCGGAAGGCCCGGTCCGTCGCCTGGTCTTCCACGGCCGGGTTCCACCAGCGGTCGAAGTGGATCACCTGCGACGCCGCCGTCAGGTTCAGGCCGGTCCCCCCCGCCTTGACGGAGAGCACGAAGAACGGCGGGCCGCTTTCGCGCTGGAAGCTCTCCACCAGCTCGCGTCGTTTGGCGACCGCGGTGCCGCCGTGCAGCACCAGGCCCGCCCGGCCAAAGACGCTTTCGAGGAACCGGGCCAGGGGCTCGGCGATCTCGCGAAACTGCGTGAAGACGAGCGCCTTCTCCTGCCGCTCGGCCAACTCCTCGCACAACTCGGCCAGGCGCTGGAACTTGCCGCTCTGTTTCGGTTCGTAGTTTCCGTGCCCGAGCATCTGGTCCGGGTGATTGCAGATTTGTTTGAGGCGCATCAGTTGAGCCAGAACCAACCCGCGCCGTTGGATGCCGTCCGCTGTCGCCAGCTTATCCTCGAGATCGTGGACCGCCTGCTGGTACAGGGCCGCCTGCTGCCGGCTCAGGCCGCAAAACGCCTTCACCTCGGTCTTGTCGGGAAGATCGGCGATCACGCGCTTGTCGGTCTTCAGCCGGCGGAGGATGTAAGGCCCAACGAGGGCCCGCAACGGCTGATACGACGGCTTCGCCTGCGCTTCGATCTGCTTGACGAAGCTCGCGAACGCCTTCGCGTTGCCCAGGAGCCCTGGGTTCAAAAAATCGAACAGCGACCACAGGTCGGAGAGCCGATTTTCCACCGGCGTGCCCGTCAAGGCGATGCGCCCGGCCGTTCGCAGCTCCTTGGCGGCGCGCGACTGGCGCGTGCCGGCGTTCTTGATCGCCTGGGCCTCGTCGAGGATCGCCAGGCGCCAGTTCCGCTCGCGCAGCCACTCCTTGCGCGCCAGCATCCCGTAGGTCGTGATGACCAGGTCGCAACCTTCGACGTCCGCAGCGGAAAGCTCCTCCTTGCCGGAAGGCCCTTCCGAAGGGTGGGCGATCCGGTACGTCAACGACGGCGCAAACCGCTCGATCTCCGCTTTCCAGTTCGCGATCAGCGAGGCTGGCACGACCAGCAAACAGGGCCCCGAACCGGGGGCCTCGTCCCCTTTTTCGCTCTTCAAGGCGAGCAGCAGCGCGATCACCTGGACCGTCTTGCCCAGCCCCATGTCGTCGGCCAGGCAGGCGCCGAGGCCGAGCTGGGCCAGAAAGTGCAACCAGCTCAGGCCGATGCGCTGATAGGGGCGCAGCTCGGCATGGAGCCCCGGCGGACTGGGGACTTCCCGCGCGTCGGGCGACTTGAGCCGGTCGAGCGTCGCTTCGAGGACAGGGCCCGCCGTCAGGCCAGTCCACTCGCGCGTCGTTTCCGGGAGCGCCCCCGTCGCGTCGCGCTCCAGCGATGCGCCCGCCAGCAAGCGCATCCCTTCGAAGAAGGTGAGCCCGCTGTCGCGGACGCGGCGTTCGACCGTTCGCCAGTGCTCGAGCGCCTCGGCCAGCTTCTCGCGGTCGATCTCCACCCACTTGCCCTTGAGCCGAACCAGCCCCTCCACCGAGGCCAGCAACTCCTGAAGCTCCTCCTCGCTCAGTGGCTGGCCGTCCAGCGTGACGCCGACCGAGAAATCGAGCAGCGCATCGACGCCCAGCTTGGAACCGCGCCGCCCGTCGATCCGCACGTCTACCGTCGCCCGAGGGGGCTGATGAGGCTTCCACCAATCGGGGACGCGGACGATGAGCCCGCTTTCCTCGAAGATCGGAATGTCCTGCAAGAAGCGGTGCGCCTCGCGCGGCGACCAGGCCAGCGGGTGATACACGTCGCCTGAATCGACCAGCTCCTTGACCAGGGCGCTGCGCTCGGCCGCCCGTTGAAGGGGCACAAGCAGCGCAAGCAGCGCTTTGCGGTTCTTGGCGCCGGCATACTGCTGGAGCGCCCGACCGAGGGGCTCGTGCTGAACGCGCCCCTGGTCCGACAATCGGCTGGCATAGGTCGCCAGGAACGCGAACGGGCTCTCGGCGTCGCGCTTGTTCTCGGCGAGGTGCAGCGTGACGCGCCCGACAAACCTCCAGAGAGGATTTTTCGCGCTGAGATAGGCCTGCGCACCGCCCGCGTGGTGCCGAATCTCGTCGCGGACCAGCTCATCCAGGTCGGTCCACCAGCCGAGAAGCGCTTCGTCGCGCAGATACTCCAGGCCGGTCATCGGCGGGGCCTGCAAGATCCACGTCGCCAATTCCGCGGCGGACGGCGGCGGCGTTGGCGGGAGGTCTTTCGTCCCTTCGTTGGCCTGCGTCTGGCAGAGCCGCGTCAGATAGGTGCGGGCGAACGAGCGGACGTAGTCCAGCGCCGGCGGCAGACGGGCCTGCAATTCGTTGGTCGCCAGGTGCAGCATGCCGCGCGAGGGGCTTGCGGCGAAGGCGGCAACGAGGCCCTTGGAAAGGTCGGCCGCGCCCTCGTCGGCGGTTGGCCGTTCCACCAGGGCCAGGTGGCCGCTCGGCGCGAGGAGGAGCTCATGCGGCATGGGTGACGTTGTCCATCCTTTCACCGGAACAGGGGCACGGCGCGCAGGATAATGTCTCATTATACGCGGAGGTCGTCAAGGAGGTCGATCGGCGAAGGCGACCGCCGCCGAGAGACTTCGCGTTCAAGTCCTGGCAAGCTGCGGTCGATACGAACAGATGAAGCCTCTACGCAAGGTAGGGCGAGTAAAGACTCTGTCCGCGAGTTTCGACATGAAGTCAGGAATGACAAGCACCGGCCCCGATCAGGGAGGGGCCCCGGGGAAGCAACCGCGGTCCGAGAAGCCACCCGGGGATCGCCCGTTTTTTGGCCGCGTCGAGTCGCTGCGCGGCCTGGGGGCGATGGCGGTCGCCGGCTATCACATCTCCGGATGTCCGCTGCACGGCGCAGCACTTTTCCCCGTTGGTCCCTGGGACGGCACGGGAACGCGGGAGAACGTATTGCGCCGGCTCGGCCTCGTGATGTTGCCCGGCCACGCAGCGCTCATGCTCTTTTTTGTGATCAGCGGTTTCGTGTTGCGGCTCTCACTCGAATACGGCCCGCAGAAAGTGTCTCCCGCCGCGGCGAAATTTTTTCTCGCGCGCATCTTCCGAGTTTACCCGATTGTCGTGTTCGGAGTGCTCCTCATCGCGGGGCTCGCGGTATGCCAGGCAGCTTCTCAGGGCCAGATCGCCATACCGTTTACTGTCCCGCAAGTGTTGGCGAACATGCTCTTGCTCGACGTCTCCATGAACGGGGTGCTGTGGGCGTTGCAGTGCGAAATGCTCATGGTGCCCGTCATTTTCTCGCTCTACTTTCTGGAGCGACGTTGTGGGCCCCGCGTTCTTCTTGGCATCGCACTCGTCACCACGGCGCTTGCCTTCCGTTCTCACTGGGCTGGCTGGCCCCCGCTCTCGACCAACGTGTTTCCGTTTGTCCTGGGCATGGTTGTGCCAACGCTCGGTCGTCGCTTCGCGCTGAGTTTGTCGAAGCGCGCGGCGACCTTTTGGGCGCTGGGCACCGTCGCGGCCCTGTTGCTTCCGGGCCCCTGCTTTGGGCTTTACTCGCGCTACAGCGCCGTGACGGAAGCGTACGCCGCCGTGCTCTTCGTCAGCCTGGTTGCGTATCGGCACGATCTTTCCCTGTTGAAGTGCCTGGACGTCAGAGGGCTGCGCCTGCTCGGGCTCTCTTCGGGCAGTTACTACGTGTTGCACATGGCGACGCTGCCGATGGCGCTCGCGATTGCGACGGCGATCGTTCCGCCCACGTGGAGCAGCAACGCCCCGGGCCTGGTCGGGCCCCTCGTCATCGCCGCCTGGCTTGTTGGCATTGCCCCGCTGATGGTGTGCATTTCCAGGTTGGTCGAGATGCCGGGCATCGCGCTGGGCCGTCGCGTCATCCGCTTCTGCCGGGTTGAGGCGCGGCCTGTTGCCGCTCCTGGACCGGAAAGAGTCGCCGCGCGGGTTGCCGCGTAGGCGGCCCGCCCTCGAACGCGCTGGTGACGGGCGCCATCTGGCGCTCAGCCCTCGCTGCTGACGCGCTTGCCGACGTCGGGCAACCGCATGCCGTGCCGTGCCGTGCGGGTTTTACGGAACGCCACGGAGGCCGCTCCCTACAGGCCCCGCAATACCGCGCGCACCGGGCTGGCGTCGAAGCCTTCCAGCTTCAGGGGCAGCGCGATCAGTTCGTACAGCCCCGCCGGCACGTCGCGCAACACCAGCCCTTCGAGGATCGCCATGTCGTGGCGCAGGAACGCCTGGTGGCTGGGCAGGCCCTTCGAGTCGAACAGATCGACGCTCGGCGTGTCGATGCCGACCAGCTTCACCCCCTGGGCGTGGAGGAAATCGACCAGTTCCGGCGCCAGCGCCGCGAAGTCGTTGTCGAACGTTTCTGGATCGGGATAGGTGCCTGTGGCCAGCAGGACGCGCTCGGCGCGGACGGGGCCGGGCAGCTGCGCCGGCGCGATGCGAGTACACCGCGTGGCGGGGACGTGCATCACCTGACAGGGGCCGAGGTAGTAGTCGAGAGCGCGCTCGTGAATGGCGGGAGCGCCGGCGCCGTAGTGGCTCGGAGCGTCGGCGTGGGCGCCGAGGTGGACGGTGGTGCGGAGGGTCGAGAGGGTGACGTTGTCGCCGCGCGCGACGTCGAGCAGCACCTCGCGCGTCGGCGGCGTGTCGCCGGGCCAGACCGGCAGACGGGGAGAAACGAGTGGGGTGACGTCGTAGATCATAGCTTGTGCCGGATGGCCCACAGGTCGGGGAAGATGGGGTGGAACAGCGACTTCTTGAGGAACTCGACGCCGAGCGACCCGCCGGTGCCGCGCTTGCTGCCGATGCTGCGCTCCACCAGCTTGATGTGCCGGTAGCGCCACTCCTGCAAGCCCTCGTCGAAGTCGGTCATCAGCTCGAATAGCAACTCCAGGTCGGGCCTCGTCTTGTAGAGGCGCAAGATGCCCTCCTCCACCGTCTCGTCGGGAACGGTCGGCTCGACGACGTCGCGGGCGCGCAGGGCGGGGGGGATGGCGACGCCGTGCTGTTCGAGGAAGTTGTAGAACGCATCGACGACCGACGGCTCGCGCAACCGGCGCTGCACGGCCTCGTGGCCGGCCGGCAGGTAGCGCAGCACGTCGGCGCGCTTGTAGCCGAGGACGAGCTCCAGTTCGCGGAACTGGCTCGACTGGAAACCCGAGGCTTGCTCCAGCCGCTCGCGGAAAGCGTTGAACGACGTGGGCGTCAGCGTCTCGACGATGTCCACTTGCTCCACCAGGACCTTGAGGATGGTGCGGGCGCGCTTGAAAGTGCTGAGGGCGCCGTAGAGGTGATCGCCGTCGAAGTCGCGCTTGACCTTGTCGAGCTCGTGCAGCAGCAGCTTGAACCACAATTCGTAGGCCTGATGGGCGATGATGAAGAGCAGTTCGTCGTGCTCGACCGGCGAGGATCGCGGCTGCTGGAGGGCGAGCAGTTCGTCGAGGTGGAGGTAGCTGGAGTAGGTCAGGTCCACGAGACACCTCCCTCAGCGGAGAAACGCGCCTACGACAATCGCCGCGAGGAGCAAGAGCAGGACGAAGGCCACGCCGCGCACCGCGCGGTCCTGGCGCCGCGCTCGCCGCACGGCGTCGGCGTAGGGGATGAGCGTGAACTCGATCATCACGTAGAGCGGGACGTACCAGCGCGGAAACGCGCGATGCAGCAGGAGCGCGAGCTTCTTCCACAACACGAATGCCCGCGCGGCGACGCGGTCGCGCATCTCCAGGAAGTTGTCGATGCACAGGTCGGCGAGGACGTCGACGTGCTCCTTGCGCCGCGCCTCGTACTCGACGAAGGCCGCCGTGCGGTTGGCCCCGTGCCGCGCCAGGCAGTCGGCCAGGACGGTGCAGTCCTCGAAGGCGGCGTTCATGCCCTGGCCGAGGAAGGGCACGACGGCATGGCACGCATCGCCGAGCAGTACCACCCGGCCGGCGTGGTGCCAGGGGCGGCAGCGCACGGTGACGAGCGAGCCCGTCGGGTTGTGCAGGAAGTCGTGGGCCAGCGTCGGGACCAGGCCCGGCACGTCGGGGAACTGGAGCTCGAAGTAGGCGAGCACGTCTCTCTCGTTCGTCAGGGCGGCGAAACTATTCGGGCCCTCGAAGGGCCAGAAGAGGGTGCAGGTGAACGACCCGTCGGAGTTGGGCAGGGCGATCATCATGAACGCCCCGCGCGGCCACACGTGCAGGGCGCCCGGTTCGAGGGGGAAGGCGCCTCCCGGCCCCGCGGGGATCGTCAGCTCGCGGTAGCCGTGGCCGAGGTACTCCTGCGAGTAGTCGAAGCGCTCCTGTTTCTGGAGCGCGGAGCGCACCGCGGAGTAAACGCCGTCGGCGCCGACGACGAAGCCGGCCTGGATGCGCCCTTCGGCAAATTCGAGGGTGCCGGAAGCGAGGTCCATGCCGGTGCATTTGCGATCGAAGAACAGCCGAACGCCCGGCAGACGAGCCGCGGCCTCGACGAGCAGCAGGTTGAGGCCGGCGCGCGAGACGGAGCGCAGCGCCTGCGAGTCGTCGTTGCCGTACGGCTGGAAGGTCAGCGAGCGGTCGGGGTGGTGGATCATTCGGCCGCGCATGAGGGCGCTCGCTCGCAAGACCTCGTCGGCCAGGCCCACCCGGCGCAGGGCATGAATGCCGCGCGTCGAGAGGGCGAGGTTGATCGACCGGCCGCGCTCGGGGCCCCGGAGGCGCGGGTCGGAGCGCTTCTCGTACAGATCGACGCGCCGGCCGGCCTGCGCGAGAGAGCAGGCGAGCAAGGGGCCGGCAAGGCCGGCGCCGACAATGGTGACTGTTCCGGGGTCTTGCATGAATTACACGCCGGCCAGGATGCGGGCGAAGGCCCAGACGTCGTGAAACCCATTATACAGCGGCACCGGCGCCGCGCGGAGGACGTTCGGCGGGCGGAAGTCGCACACCGCGCCCCCCGCCTCCAGCGCTGCCACCACGTCCTCGGGCCGGTCGTGGACGAGCAGCGACAGTTGACAGCCGCGCCGCGCCGGCTCCCGCGGAGTGATGACCTCGACGCGCCCGGGAGAAAGACGATCTAGCAGATAGTGCAAGTAGCCGGTGAGGCGCTCGCTGCGGGCGCGCAGCGCGGGGAGCGTCGCCTCGTCGAAGAGGGCGAGCGCGGCGCGGACGGGCGCCATCGCCAGCACGGGCGGGTTGCTGAGCTGCCAGGCGTCGGCGCTGGCGACGGGCACGAACTCGGGCTGGAGGTGCATGCGGAAGCGCGTGGCGGGGTCGTTGCCCCACCAGCCCGCCAGGCGCGGCAGTTCGACCTGCCGGGCGTGCCTCTCGTGGACGAACGCCCCGCCGGGGGCGCCGGGGCCGGAATTCAGATACTTGTAGGAGCACCAGACGGCGAAATCGACCTCCCAGTCGTGCAGGCGGAGCGGCACGTTCCCCGCCGCGTGGGCGAGGTCGAGCCCGACGAAGCAACCCTGCGCGTGGGCTGCGGCCGTCAGGCGGGGCACGTCGAGGAACTGGCCGGTGAGGAAGTTGACGGCGTTGAGCCAGACCACCGCGATGCGCTCGCCGTGCCGGTCGAGCGCTTCCTCCACGTCCTCGGCGCGCAAGAGGTGCTCGCCGGGCCGCGGGCCGACGGTGAGCAGCCCGTCGCGCACCTCGACGCCGCGGTGGCGCAGTTGCGACCGGACGGCGTACAGGTCGGAGGGAAAGGCCGGTTCATCGAGGAGGATGGCGAAGCGCTCGGGCGTGGGCCGATAGAACGTGGCCAGGAGCAAGTGCAGGTTGACGGTGAGGCCGTTCATGAAGACGACCTCGTGCGGCTCGGCGCCGACCAGACGGGCGCCGGGGGCGCGCAGTTGCTCGTGGTAGGCGTACCACGGCGCCGCGCCGCGGAAGTGGCCTTCCACGCCCAGGTCGGCCCAGGCGCTCAGCGCTTCTTCGACGAGGGCTCGGGCCTCGCGCGGCTGGAGCCCGAGCGAGTGGCCGCAAAGGTAGAGGAGCGGCCGGCCATCGGGGCGGCATGGCAGATGAAAGCGCTCGGCGAAGGAGGAAAGAGGATCGGCAATGTCGAGCGAGCGGGCGAAGGCCTCGTCGGGCTGAAAGGCGTCGGGGGACATGGGCGGGCCTTTCAGGTGGGGAAGTCGGCGGGCAGGCCGAGGAGCTCGAGGGCGGTGCCGCTGAAGAGGCGCGCGCGCTGCGGCACGGTCAGTTCGGGAAGGGAGTCAATGAGTCGGCCGGGCTGGAGCTCTCCGAGGGGAAAGGGGTAGTCGGAGCCGAGGGCGATGCGATGTTCGCCGACGAGGCGGAGCAGGAAGCGTAGGGCGTCGGCGTCGTGAACGAGGGAGTCGAAGTAGAGCCGGCCGAGCTGGGCGCGCGGGCTGTTCGCAGTGTGCGTGGCGCACAAGTCGGGGCGGACGTGGAAGGCGTGGTCGATGCGGCCGACGGCGTAGGGGAAGGCCCCGCCGCCGTGAGCGAAGGCGAGGCGCAGCCGGGGCAGGCGGTCGAGCAGCCCGCTGAAGAGGACGGAGCAGATGGCCAGCGACGTCTCGGCCGGCATGCCGACGAGCCAGCCCAGCCAGTAGCGCCCCATTCGCTCCTTGCCGAGCATGTCCCACGGGTGGACGAACACGGCCGCGCCCAGCCTCTCGGCCGTCTCGAAGACGGGGAAGAGGGCGGGGTGGTCGAGGTCCCAGTCGTTGACGTGGCTGCCGATCTGCGCTCCCCGCAGGCCGAGGTCGCGGACGCAGCGCTCCAGCTCGCGGGCGGCGAGGTCGGGGGCCTGGAGCGGGAGCGTGGCGAGGCCGACGAAGCGCGTGGGATGGCGCCTTACCACTTCCGCCAGATGGTCGTTGAGCAGGCGAGCGAGGTCGAGCCCATCGTGGGGCTTGGCCCAGTAGCTGAACATGACGGGGACGGTGGACAACACCTGGACGTCGATGCCGAGGCGGTCGCACTCCGCGATGCGCCGCTCGGGCGACCAGCAGTTGTCCTCGACCTCGCGGAAGAGCTTGCCGTCGATGGTCATGCGCGCGCAGCCGGGGCCGTGCTGGGTAAGCTGCACGAACCCGCCGTAGCCATAGCGCGCCCGCAGGTCGGGCCAGGCCGGCGGCAGCATGTGGGTGTGCAGGTCGATGCGCATGAGCCGGCCCCTAAACCGGATGGACGGCGCCGCACGCCTGGCAGGTGCGCAGGGCCTCGCTCTCGTTGAACTCGTGGAGCATCGCCTTGATCTGCTTGCCGAGGTCCACGGGCCGGAAGGCGGTCTCGTGGACAATGGCGCGACAACTCGGACAGTACCAGCGAAGGTAATGGTCCTCGGCGAAGGCCTTCGGCTGCTCGACGACGAGGCCGACGGTGTTGGCGGGGCGCTGGGGCGAGTGGGGGACGCGGGAGGGCAGCAGGAAGATCTCCCCCTGGCGGATGGGGAGGTCGCGCGGCTGGCCGTCGTCGATGATTTTGAGGACGACGTCGCCCTCGACCTGGAAGAACAGCTCCTCGCCGGGGTTGACGTGGTAGTCGCTGCGCCGGTTGGGCCCGCCGACGACCATGACGAGGAAGTTGCTGTCCCACATCGCGACGTTGCCGACGGGCGGCTGGAGCAGGTGGCGGTGCTCGTCCACCCAGCGGTGGAGGTTGAGCGGAGCGGAGAGCGGCACGACACGTCCTCCCAGGGTGAAGTGGGGCAAGCGCGAAGGGGATGCTGGCAGTCTACCGCAGCAGGAAGGGGGGAACAATCGCCCCCTTCTCACCCCTCCGCGTTCCCGAACACGTGCGCCACCACCGTCCCCGCCGGCCACTCCAGCCACAGCAGCCGTTTGTAGTGGTAATCACCCCCGATGTTGTGCCCCCGGATGCCTCTCAGCGCGTTCTCGCGCTGCCGGTGCGTGTGGCCGCAGAACGCGAACGCCACGCGGTCGGCGTGCCGTTCGAGCACCTCTTCCATCGCCCGGTTCCCCGCGAAGGCGTCCCACAGGAAGCTGTCGAGGAACACCGGAGGCCCCGGGCGCGGGAAGCCCAGCCCGTAGAAGGGCGGGTGGTGCGTCACCACGATCGCCCGGCCCACCTGCTCCAGGGCGGAGCGCAGATGGTCCGCGAAGGCGCTCACCACCCGGGCGGTGAAGGCGACGTCGCCGAGCTCCCAGCGTACGAAGTTGCCGTCGTTGTGCTTGCCGCGCGTGAAGCGCTTCGTTTGCAGCCGTTCTTCCTCCTCGGGGTAGTAGCGGCGAATGCCGTCGAGCGCCCAACTGTAGTCGTACCAGTTGATGCTGCCGACGAGCGCCAGATCGGCCTCGGGCAAAACCAACGGCCCGCCGTCCAGGTAGTGGAAGCCGTGCCGCGCGGCGACGGCGGGCAGCACCTCCTGGTAGACCGCCAGCGAGTCGTGCGGGGCGCCCTCGGGCAGCACCCAGAGGTCGTGATTGCCGGGGACGAGCGCCTTGCGGCAGGGGAGGTCGGCAAAGAGTTGCAGGCAATCGCCGAATAACGCGCCGGTGCCGACGTCGCCCGCCAGCACGAGCAGATCGGGGGGGCGGGCTTGGAGGTAGTCGGCGAGCAGGCGGGTGGCGTCGGCGCCGCGGCGATGGCCCCAGTGAAGGTCCGCGGTCAGCGCGATGGTGAAGGGGCGCATCGAGGAAGGGCCTCCTTTTTGAAACCCGCGGGCTCTCCGTGAAGTATGCACAACCGAACCAACTGTCCACGTTCTCGCCCGTCTCTCCTCAGGAGCGCCTATCCATGCGGCCGTTCCGCCACCTTGCGGGAGCGCTGGCGTGTCTCGCCCTCCTTCCCCTGTTCGACGCGCGAGGCGCGAGCGCCGACGTCGCCCCCGCCAAGGCGAAACGGCCGCGCCCCAAGGCCCGGCCCTCGCCCCTGCGGTTCATCCCCGCCGAGGCCGATCTCGTCCTCGAAGTGCCGTCGCCCCGTCGCGTGGTCGAAACCGGGCTCAACCTTGAGATCTACAAGCAGCTCGGGAACTTCCCCATCGCCAAAGAGTTTCTCAACGGCACCCAGCCGCGCCGCGCCAAGCAACTCCTCGCCTACTTCGAAAAGGAACTGGGCGCCAAGTACCCCGAACTGCTCGACCGACTGGCCGGCAACGGCATCGCCCTTGGGGCCAAGTTCGGCGACAAGGCCCCCCTCCTGCTCGTTATCCAGGCCAGGGACGAGAAGCTCCTCGAGAAGTTCGTCGCCCTTGGCCTGACGGTGATCGAGGGCGAACTGGCCCGGCAGGAAATCCCCGCCAAGGCGGCCAGGGGCGAACATCGCGGCGTCGAGACGATCAGTTTCGGCAAGGACCTCGTGCTCGCTCGCGCCGGCACCACGCTCCTGGTCAGCAACAAGGAGGAGGCAATCAAGCGCGGCCTCGATCTGCACCTCGGGCAGGACAAGAAAAGCATCGCGACCTCGCCGCCGATGATCGAGGCCGACAAGCTCCTCCCCGAGGGCCCGCTCGCCCGGGCGTGGATCAGCATGAAGGCCGCCCACGCCAGCCCCCAGGGCAAGGCGCTGTACAAGTCGCCGCGCGACGACTTCAACCTCACCACGCTGATCGGCAGCGGGCTTGACGTGCTGGGCCGGGCGCCGTTCGTGGCCATCGGCGTCTACCCCGAGAAGGACGGCTTCCTCACGACGATCCGCATGCCGCGCGGCCGGGTTGGCATGGGCAACGATCGCCTGCTGCATCTCCCGGTCGCCGGGCAGCCGGGCTCCCGCCCGCTACTGGAGCCGAAGGGCGTGTTGTACAGTCAGAGCTTCTACCTCGACCTTGCGGCGTTCTGGAAGGACCGCGACAAGCTGTTCCCCGCCAAGATCGCCGAGGCGATCAGCAACTCGGACAAGAACAGTGGCCGATTCCTGGGCGGGGCCAAGATCAGCACGCTGCTGACCTCCACGGCGCCCTACCACCGCGTGGTCGCCGTCAGCCAGCCGACGGGCGTCTACAAGCGCAAGCCCAAGCAAGTCCAGCCCGCCTTCGCGGTCGTCACCGAGCTGCGCGACCCGGGCAAGTTCGCCCGGTCGATGGACACGCTGCTCCGCGCGGGGGCCCTGCTTGCCACCACGCAGCTCAAGATGCAGATGCACGAGGAGAAGCACAAGGGAGTGGACGTCGTCGGCTGGCGCTTCGACGAGAAGGCGAAGGTGAAGCAGGGCCCCGACGACGTGCGCTTCAACTTCAGCCCCTGCTACGCCCGCGTCGGCAACCAGTTCGTCTTCTGCTCGACCATCGAGCTGGGCCGCGAACTGGTCGAGCTGTTGCAGAAGGAACAGAAGGCGCCCGCCACGGGGAATGCCGCCAGCTCGCGCATCAAGCTCTACGGTGCCGGCGCGGCCGACTATCTGAAGTACACCGAGGACCAGCTCATCACGCAGGTCATCCTCGATCAGGCCGTGGCGCCGGGCGAGGCGCGCGAACAGGTGAAGGCGTTCCTCGCGTTCGTGGGCAAGTTCGGCAGCGTCTGCCTCGAGGCGACCTACCTCGACAACGAGTTCCGCTACGAGTTGCGCACGGGCAAGTGAGTGCGGTCCTCCCTCACCTCCCAATCCCCTCTCCCAAGGAGGGAGAGGGGGAGCAAGGCAGAAGATAAGCGGAGGCGACACCTTCTCTCCAGACCGCCCACAAACACTCTCCCCCTCTCCCTCCTTGGGAGAGGGGGTTGAGGGAGAAGCCTTCCGGAGACACCCGAATGAACGACCAACCGAAGAAGATAGATCCGCGCCAGGCGTGGGCGCCCTACAAGCCCTCGCCCACAGCGCCCTGGGACGTCCGCCGCGTCGGCCACCTCTACCGGCGTGCCGCGTTCGGCGCCACCGCCTCCGAGCTCGAAGCGGGCCTGAAGATGGCCCCCCAGCAACTGGTCGCCAACCTGCTCCGCGGAGGGGCCGGGCTCGTGGATTTCGACCGGCGCATGGCGCCGCTGGCGGCGAGCATCGCCAAGACGAACAACGGCAACCAGCTCCGCGCCTGGTGGCTGACGCGGATGCTCTACAGCCCCTACCCCCTCCAGGAAAAGCTGACGCTGTTCTGGCACAACCACTTCGCCACCAGCAACGCCAAGGTGCAGAACGCCCGCTTCATGCTCGGGCAGTACGAGCGCCTGCGCAAGTACGCCCTGGGCAACTTCGCGACCTTGCTCAAGGAGATGTCCTACGACCCGGCCATGCTGGTCTGGCTCGACGGGCGCGGCAGCAAGAAGGCGAGCCCCAACGAGAACTACGCCCGCGAGGTGATGGAGCTGTTCGCGCTGGGCGTCGGCAACTACACCGAGAACGACGTCCGCGAAGCGGCCCGCGCCTTCACCGGCTGGGAGATCGTCGGGACCGAGGCGGTCTTCAGCGCCGGCCAGCACGACACCGGCGAGAAGACCGTCCTGGGCCAGAAGGGCCGCTGGAAGCCCGACGACGTTGTGCGCATCTGCCTGGAGCAGAGGTCTTGCCCCACCTTCCTCGTGGGCAAGCTCTACCGCTTCCTTATCAGCGACACCGTCCCGGCGAGCAACGAGTTGTTGGCCCCTCTGGCGGCGCAGTTCAAGGCCAGCGGCTACGACTTCGGCGGGCTGGTCAAGACGATGCTGTCGAGCAACCTCTTCTTCTCGGAGGAGGTTTATCGCACAAAGGTCAAGGCGCCGGTCGATTTCGCGCTGGGCATCGTGCGCGCCCTCGAAGGGCGCATCGGCACGACGGCGCTGGCGACGGCCCTGGAGCAGCTCGGGCAGAACGTGTTCTATCCGCCGGTGGTCAAGGGCTGGGACGGCGGGACCGCCTGGCTCAACGGGCAGACGCTGCTCTACCGCCAGAACCTGGCGCTGGCGCTGTCCTCGACGGAAGACCCGCGCTTCGGCGCCCGCACCGACCCCGCGGCACTGGCGCGGAAATACAACAAGAAAAGCGAAGAGCTGGTGGACTTCCTGTTGCGGCTGTTCTTGCAGGGCGACGTACCGGCCGAGTCGCGGGACCGTCTGCTGGCCTACCAGAAGAAGGCGAGCGCCCGCAAGGTGCCCGTGTACTGGACCGCCCAGGACGCCGCCGACCATCGGGTGCGGGCGCTGTGTCACCTGGTGCTGACGCTGCCGGAGTTTCAGCTCGACTAATGGTTTCAACGAGCCCCGAGGAATCATCCCATGCAAGCCAACCGCCGCACCTTCCTGAAATCGACCCTCGCCTCTACCGGCCTGATCGCCTGGGGCCTGAACGTCCCCGCCTTCCTGAGCCGGACCGCCTCGGCCGCCGGGCCCATGAACCGGCCCGGCGCCAGGGACACCATCCTCGTCGTCGTCGAACTGACGGGCGGCAACGACGGCCTCAACACCGTCGTCCCCTTCAAGGACCCGCAATACGCCAAGCTGCGGCCGACGCTCAAGCTGCCGACCGCCCAGCTCAAGAAGCTCAACAGCGAGCTCGGCCTGCACCCGGCGCTGACCGGCTTCGCCGAGCTCTACGAGAGCAACGCCCTGTGCGTCGTGCAGGGCGTCGGCTACCCCAACCCGAACCAGTCGCACTTCCGATCGATGGACCACTGGCAGGCGGCCAGCATGGACGAGAACGCGACCGAGGGCTGGATCGGCAAGGCGCTCAAGGCGATGCCCGCCTCGCCGGCCTTCCACCTGAAGTCGTCCAACCAGGGCGCTCCGCTGGCGATGAACGGCGCACCGGTGCGCGTGCCGTCGATCGGTACGCTGGAGGAGTTCCAGTTGCAGATGGCGGCGGCGAGCGGGGCCGAGAAGAAGGACCAGCGCGACGTCATCGAAGGGGCCGTGAAGGGGGCGCGCAAGCCGGGGCTGCTCGACTTCGTGTCGCGCACCGCCTCCAACACCTACGCCAGCAGCCGGCGCTTGCAGGAGATCGGCAAGAACTACGTTCCAAAGGCGCCGTACCCGAACACGCCGCTGGCCAACCGGCTCAAGCTGGCCGCTCAGCTCATCGACGCCAACCTCGGCGCCCGCGTCTTCTACGTCGCGATCGACGGCTTCGACACGCACGCCACGCAGGCGCCGGCCCACGTCAATCTGTTGACGCAGGTCTCCGGCGCCATGACGGCGTTCTTCAAGGACGTGTCGGCGCGCGGGCACCGCGAGCGCGTGCTGATGATGACGTTCTCCGAGTTCGGGCGGCGCGCCAGGGAGAACGGCAGCCGGGGCACCGACCACGGCTCGGCGGCGCCGATGTTCCTCATCGGCGGCAAGGTCGAGCCGGGCGTGGTGGGCGCCCACCCCAGCCTGACCGACACGCCACTGGGCAATTTGACACACCATACCGATTTCCGCTCCGTGTACGCGACGGTCCTTGAGAAGTGGCTCGGCGTCAAGAGCGAGCCGGTGGTCGGGGCGGCGTTCCGGCCGCTCGACGTGCTCAAGGCGTGAGGGGAGCGGCGAGGAAAGAACGCAGCCGGGGCCGGGGCGTCAGCCCCGGCCCTCGCTGGCCTGCGGGAGGGCCGGCCTTCGCGGGACAGGCAGGTCGTCCGACTGCAGGCCGCTCTGTTTCGCGCTGTCGCTGTCTGTCCGCCAAGCTCCCGAAACACATCCGTTTGGTGACCGTCCCGGCGCCTTGTGGGACCGGCTTTCTTGCCGGTCCTCCGCGAAGTCGGTCGCCCCCGTGCTGCCGCCCCATGCTGTCGCTGTGTGTCCGGCAAGCTCCCGACACACATGTCGGGTAAGGAGGTGGCGTTGCCGCCACCCCCTCCCCTAAGAACCGGACTTGAAAGTTACCCTTCATCCGGCTCAAGCATCTCCAACGCCTCTTGCGAGACGCAGCAGTCTTCCTCTCCAACCCCCTGACTGTGCAT
>JBBSEZ010000082.1:0-27400 GCA_038239195.1 Gemmatales bacterium | reverse complement strand
GCCACCCTGACCACGGGCCCGGCCCCCCCCCCCCCGACACCATCCCCCCACACCCGCCGCGGGCCTCGCCGGCCCCGGAGCACGGGGAGCCCAGCGGCGTTTCTGTTGCATTCGCTCTCCGCGCCCCCTTATCATGACGCCGGAGGTTTCCCCGCACAGGAGGTTTCGTCATGCTCGGCATCACGCGGCGCGGCTTTCTCCTGGGCGCGGGCACCGGCCTGCTCGGCGGGACCGCGGGGACGTGGTTCGCCCTGCGGCAGTTGCCACGCATCTTCCCCGAGATCAACGGCCAGTCCGCTGTCCGTCCACGCAGCGCCATCCCCGCTTCCGATGCGATGCCGGGCCGCTACCCCGGGCGCGTCGTCGAGGTGCGCCACCCGCAGGCCGTCTCGCCGAGCAACAAGATCAACGGCCCCGTCGTGGGGCGGATGGTCGATCGCGGCATGGCCGAGCTCACCGGCGTCGAGGACCCTCGCGATCTCAAGGCATCGTGGGGCACCTTCTTTCAGAAAGGCGACGTCGTCGGCATCAAGGTCAACCCCGTCGGCCGTGCCCCGCTCAAAGGAGAGACGGGCCGCGTCCACAACGCCGTCGGCTCCATCTCCAGCTTCGAGCTCGTGGTCAAGGTGGTGCGCTCGCTCCAGGCGATCGGCATCCCGTCCAAGGACGTCATCGTCTTCGAGCGCTATGCCAACGAGCTCGAGCAGGCCGGCTATCTGAACCTCGTCGAGCGCGAGCTGGAGGGGGTGCGCTGGTACGCCTCCGCCCAGGGCTACTCCGACGACCAGGTGGACGTCAAGGGCTTCGACAACGGCCCCAACGCCTGCTCGCCCGAGATGGCCCGCCACGTTGCCGGCTACGACCCCGACGTCTTCACGGTGATGGGCTACTGCGCCCCTCAGCACGACAAGCACGACGAGCGCCGCTTCCGCTCGCACCTGTCGATGATCGTCTCGCGCATGGTCAACAAGATGATTACGCTGCCGGTGCTCAAGGACCACCGCTCCGGCGGCGTGACGCTCTCGCTCAAGAACATGTCGCACGGCATGAACAACAACGTGGCGCGCAGCCACCTTGGACACATCGCGCACGGCGTCGGCCCGGCGACGCGCGTGCTCGGGCCCAACCAGTGCAATACCTTCATCCCGCAGGCCGTCTCGCAGCGCCGCCTGCGCGAAAAGGCGACCTTACACATCCTCGATGGCCTGATCGGCGTCTACGAGGGCGGGCCGGGCTGTTGGAACCGCACGTGGTCCACCTGGCGCCACAAGGGCCTGTTCTTCGCCACCGACCCCGTAGCACTCGATCACGTCGGCTGGGACATAATCGACGCCAAGCGCGCCGAGCAAGGTTGGGCGCCCGTCGAGCGCATGGGCTGGCTCAACCAGACGCCCGCGGTGCAGTGTGCCAGCACGCTCGTCCCGCTCGCCAACCAGCACCCGCTCGCCCAGGTGACCCTGGCCGCTGGCGCCGTCAACATCCTCGAGGGGCGCACCACCGAATCGTTCAACGTCCGCCAGCCCGACCACGTAACCCTCGCCGGCCAACTCGGCCTCGGCGAGTTCGACCGGGAGAAGATTACCTACTTAGTCCTTAGTCCGTAGTCCGTAGTGCTTAGCAAAGAGAAGAGCCGTGTCCTGTATGGGTTTCCCCAGACAGGGCACGGCTCTTTGCTACGGACTACGGACTACGGACTGCTATCGGCCGCCCGTGGCCCGCTCGGACACGTTGGCCGCCGAGAACCCGGTCTGCCGCTCTTCCTCTTCCTCCTGGACGATGATGCGCGGCGTGACCATGATGAGCAAGCTCTCGGCCTCCCGACCGTAGCCGACGTTCTTGAACAGTCGGTTGATGTACGGGATCTTGCTCAGGATCGGCGGGCCGAACTCGCTGCGGCTTTCCGACAGGCGCTTCAGCCCGCCCAGGAGCACCGTGCCGCCGTCGGGCACCGACACGGTCGTGTTCACGGTCACCGACGCGAAAACCGGCTGCTGGATGAACTGGGTGAACACGATCGGCTGCCCGGTCGGGTTCCCCCCGTCGAAGCCGGGGAAGATCGGCGTCACGATCGGGAACAGCTGGACCGTCCCGCCGACCAGGTTCCGCAAGGTCGGGTTCAGGTTCATCCGGACGAAGCGCCGGTCGGCCGACACCACCGGCGTGATCGACAGCGTGGTCCCGAAGGGGATCTGCTGAACGTTCGGCTGGTAGAGGAACTGGCCGTTCTGCGTCGTCACGTTGACGCTGGTGACGAAGTTCTGCGTATCGTTGGCCGACAGCGTGGCCAACTGGCCGTTGAACATCGTCAGCTTGGGCGCCTGCATGACGTTGGTCCGGGTGTCGCCCTGAACGGCCTCCATGAAGAGGAAGACCTGGATGTCGCTCAGGAACGCCAGGCCCAGCGTCAGGCCGCCGTAGCCGGGCACCCCGTTGTACCCGCCGAACTGCGGGATCGTCTGGGCGAACGTTTGCTGGGTGAGCGGGATGTTGAGGTCGCTCGTCAACGTCCCCGCCGGGGTCAGGCCGGCCAGGAAGCGGCCGGGCTGGAAGATGTTGAAGAAGCGTGGGTCCTGCTGGAACGTGCCCGACGTCAGCGAGGGCTCGAACTTCTGGTTGTTGGTCAGGATGTTCACGTTGAAGTTGACGCCGATGCGCTCGAAGAACTCCTCGCTGATGGTGATGAAGCGCACCTCGACGGCGACCTCGACGTCCTGGAGCCGGCGCAAGGCCCGCAGCAGGTCCTCGATCTGCTCCTGAATCTCGACGGTCTGGTTGATGACCAGCGCCATCGTCAGCGGATGATAGTCGATGGTGCCGGGCCCGCCCATCGCCTCCCAGCTCTGCGGCGACACGGTGCTGCTGATGAGCTTGATGAGCATCTCTTCTTGCGTGTTGCTCGCCGCCCGCTTGGTGTAACTGGGGCCCCCACTCCCCGAGGAACTGGCGAACGGGGTGGCCGCCGGGGGAAGCGGGCCGGTCGAGGTCCCCGTGGGCGTGCCGCTCGTCATCGAGTACGGCCCCGTCACGGGCGAAGGCGTCGTGCTGGCGAGCGGCTGGATCGACTGCCCCACGACCGGGGCCGCCTCGCTGCCCGCTCCGGGACCGTGGTTCTCGATCGGGATCACCAGGTCGGTCACCTGGTAGGTCACCGTCACCAGCTTGCCCCGGGCGTGGGAGTCGGTGGTGACCTGGAGCACCTCGTCCTTGATGACGTAGGTCAGTTTGACCTGCTGGAGCACCAGGTTGAGCGCCGCCTTGAGCGACACGCGCTCCAGCTTGATCGTCACCGGACTGTCCAGGCTGACGCCGTCCTCCTGGAGGGCGATGTTGTCGATCACGATGTTGATGCCGTTGGTCTCGCGCAGATCGTCAAGGACGCTCTTGAGCGGGGCGTTGCTGAAGCTCATGTTGACCGGCGTCGTCAGCTTGCGCTCGATCTCGCGCTCTTTCTCGCCGTAGCGCTTGAGCTGCTGCGGGCCGATGCCCTTGCGATTCTTGGCGATGGCCCAGCGCTCGGGGTCATAGTCGAGGCCGCCCTTCTTCAGGGCCTCGGCCGATCGGTAGGTGTTCTCGGCGTCGTTCACGCCTTCGAGGAACATCCGTTCCTTGTTCCCCTTCAAGGTGGTGAACTCGGCGCGCCGCCGGGCGACGCGGGCCATGTGAATGGCGGCGGTGACGACGCCGTTGTCGGGGTCGAGCTCGCCGGCCTGGCTGGCCAGGCTCTCCGCCTCGGGATACTTGCCCTGCCGATACAGCTCGTTGAACTCCTTCATGAGCCGATCGACGTTCTTGCGCTTGGCCTCCTGGGCCTTGATCTCGTTCTTCACGAGGTCGTTCTTGCCCCGCCGGGACTCGGCCGAGGCGGTGAGCAGGGCGGTTTGCGCCTTCATGAGCTGGATCTGCTTGAGGCGCGACTCGACGGGCCTGCGGAGCAGCGTCAACTGACCGGGGGCCAGGTCGGCGCCATTCAGCTCGGCCAGGTACTCGTCGAGCAGGGCCAGCGCGTCGTCCATCTCGCCGTTGCGGGACCGGGCCTGCGCATCGCGCTGGACGTCCAGGCCGCGGACGCGGAGCCGATCGAACACCACGGCGCGCATCGCCTTGACCTTGGCGAGCCCGTCGTCGCCCTGGTCGGTGACGCGAGCGCGACCCGTCGGGCCCCCGAGCACGGGGAGCGGGCCTGGCCCACCCGGAAGTGGCGGCAGCCCTCCGGGAGCGGCCGGGCGGAGATCGACCGCCTGGACGACGCCGGAGGGATTGGTTCCCGCGGGAACGCCTGGGTTGCTCCCCTGCATCCCTGGCGTCTGAGCCAGCTCGCGGAGGCGAGCCTGATGCTCGGCGTCGAGGTAGCGGGCGTCGATGCGAGACAGCAGGCTGCCGGCGTAGGCATACTCGCGCCGCCGGTAGGCCGCCTGGACCACTTCAAAGGCCCGGTTGGCCTGGAGGCGAGCCTGGTTGAACTCCTCGGCGTCGATGCTGCGCAGCAGCGCGACGGCCTCGTCCTTGACGCCGAGCTCCGGCTTGCACGCTTCATAGGTGAGCCGGCGCGCCATGTTGGTATCGCCGCGCTTGAGTTCGAGGCGAGCCTTGTCGAGGAGCTCCGTGCCCTTCCCGGCATTGGGCCCCGGGCCGGCCTGCACGACGGGCGAGGGAGCGCGCCCCTGCCCGGCGGCCAGCTCGCGGACATAGGCGATCTTCAGCTCGACGGGCTTCACGTCCTGGCCGAAGGTGGCCGCCAGTTGGCGCGCCTGCATCAACTTCTCTTCCGCCGCCCGACACCGCTCCGCCATCTGGGGGGGCGTCGCCGCGGGAGACGACACCATCTGGTGAGACTCCTTGACCAGTTCATCGACCCGGCGACGGACGCCGTGGGAGATCTGCTGGTCCACGATCTCGGGGCTGATCTCATCCGGGCCGAACGCGGCCTTGAGCTTCTGGGCCTCCACAAGCTTGGCGCGAGCGTCCACCAGTCGGCCCTGCGTCTGGAGCTGCTGCGCCTGCGCGAGCAGCTGCTGCGCCTGGAGCTTCGCCACCACCTGTTGGGCGGACGGGGCGGAGGGCGCGCCGTTGGCGGTCGGGTTGGTGGGGTTGGTCGTGGCGACCTGGGTGGCCCCGGTCCGCACGATTTCAGGGCCCTTCGCCGGAGCAGTCTGCTTGTTCTCGGCGAGCGCAGTCGGCTGCACGGGCGGCGGCAGGGGCGTTCGGCGCGACCGGGCCCGCTCGAGCTGGACGTCGGCGAGCAACTTGCTCGGACGGTCGCCGAGCTCCCAGATGCTGTAGGCGCCGTGCAACTTCTCCGCGCGGTAGGCGGCGCGCGTGGCGCCGTCGAAGTCCTTCTTTTCGTAGAGCTTACGAGCCTCGGCCAGGACCTTGCCCGATTCCTCGCGGTCGTGCTTGGCCCGCGCCTTCGCAACGTCCTGCATCAGCCGGTCGGGCGAGTCCTCGAACAGGCCCCACGACACGCCGGTCATGGTCTTGATGCGCTGCGCCGTCTGAAGGGCGTCGTCGAACTTGCTCTGTTCGAGCTGCTGCCGCCCTTGCCGGAGCAGGGCGACCGCATCGGCCTTGGTGGCCTTGGGGGCCGGCTTCGGCCCCGTCTTGCCGGTGGCGGCGGGCGGCCCGCTCCTCAGGGTGCGAGCCTTCTCGTTGTTGTTGGCCGCCCCTCCCCTGGGCTGAGCCGCCTTCGCCGTGGTCTGCCCCTTGGGTGCCTGCTTGCTGGCCCAGACGCGGGCCGCCTTGACGTCCTTGAGGACGTCGGACGGGCTGTCGCTCCAGACGGGGAAGGTGAAGACGCCGCTATGCTTGTCGGCCAGTTTAGCGTAGCGCTCGGCCTTGTCGTACTCCTTCCGCTTGAGCGAGGCCCGCGCCGCCTGGAGCAGCGCCTTGGGGTCCGTCTTCGCCTTGGCGACGTCCTGAAGGAGCTTGGCCGGCGTATCGTCGTTCCGCAGGTGCTTGCCGTTGAGCGCGGCGGCCTCGCGGGCGAGGGCCTCCGCGGCGTCGAAATTGCCCTGTGCGAGCTGGGTGCGCGCCGCGGCCAATTTGGCGCGAGCGCCCTTGGTATCTTGCGCGGCGGCCGGATTGGCCGCCCCGGCCCCAACGGGCTCGGGCCTGGGCGGCAGCGACTCAGGAGCGGCACACAGCCCGAGCGGCTGCGACGCCCCCGCGCCCGCCAACAGGACCGCCACAAGGTTGAACCATCTTCCTGCCTTTGCCCTAGCCACCATGCCCTCCTTTGCAATGCGCCGCACTCCGCCTCCATCCGGGAGTGGGTGGCCGAGCCACCCACACCCACCCGGGGCCCCCGAGCGGCAACCGGACAACCACAGAACGTGGCGGAAGGGGTGAGAAGATAGGCTCCCCGCTCCGACCCCCCCTCCCGGCCCGCACCACCACGCCCGGAGGCGGAGCGGGCCACGGGCCCCTCTCGATAGGATTCTGGAAAGCGGCGGAACCATACCGACGCCCTTGGGAGAGGTCAAGGCCACCTTGTCCACCTCGTCCTTCGCCCCTACGTTGACCTGACCGAGCATCGAGGCAGTTAGCTCGCCCGAACTGGCTCGTCATTCAGTTTCCCGAGGGCGGAGCTTCACCCGAGGTCTTTCACCAAGAGGACGTAGATGTTGCAACGTAACCTGCTTCCGTTCCTCGGCCTGTGCGGCCTGATTGTCGCACTCGGAGGACGCGCTCTCGACGTGCGGGCGCAAGAGAAGGTCAAGGACGCCGTGTGGAAGCACGGCATCGACGTCTACTCGCGCAAGGCGGGCGAGGACGACTTCAAGGAGAAGCGCACCAAGAAGATCGCCGTCGAGTGCTACCAGGACGAGAACAACAACATCGGCGTCTACGTATCCGAGAGTGGCTCGATCTCGATCGTGCCGGCCAAGATGTTCAAGGGCGGCGACGGGGCCAAGAGCAAGGCGCCCCTGTGGCAGCACGGCCTGGAGCTGGCGGCCCGCAAGTTCGACGAGAAGGACTTCTCCAAGACGACGACGCGCTTCGCCTTCGAGGTCTTCAAGGACGAGAACACCGGCGGCCTGCTCTACGTGTGCGGGACGGGAGGCATCGACAGCGTGCCCGCCAAGTACGCCAAGACAACGGCCGGGAAAGTCAAGCGGCCCGACCACCGCTACGGGATGAACCTGAAGGTTCGCAAGGCCGGCGAGGAGAGCTTCACCAAGGACACGCGCAAGATCGGCGTCGAGGTGTTCAAGGACGAGAACAACGGCAACCTCATTTACATTTCGGAGACCGGCGGGTTCGCGGTCGTCCCTGTCGTCCTGGCCGACTCCGACGAGGTCGTCAAAAAGGCCAAGGACCCCGACTGGCAGCACGGCCTGGAACTGGCCGTCCGCAAGTATGGCGAGGAGAAGTTTACCAAGGACACCAAGCGCTTCGGCGTCGAAATCTACCTCGACGACAATAACGGCAACCTGATCTACGTGTGCGAGACTGGCGAGCTGGCCATCGTTCCCGCCAAGGTGGCGACCAAGACGCCCGAAGGCAGGCCAAAGGCCCCGACGCTCACCCACGCCCTCGACCTCGCCGCCCGCAAGATCGGCGAGGCGAAGTTCACCAAGGAGACCAAGCGCTTCGGCGTCGAGGTCTACCTCGACGAGAACAATGGGACCACGCTCTACATCGCCGAAACCGGCGACGTCTCGGTGGTGGCCAACAAGGAGCCGTGATTCGGAAGGATGAAGGGTGAATCAAGACAGCTCAGGGCGGTTCGCCGCCGGCTGTCCTGATTCATCCTCTTCCGTTTCATCCTTCATCCTTGGCGACGTCAGAATGGCTGCATGACCCCAAACCAGAACTGGGCCGGAGAGTTGGCGTTGATCGTCTTGGCCACGTCGAAGCGAAGCGTCGTCCGTTCCACGAAGCCGAACCAGGTCACGTCCATCCGCACGCCCGCGCCGACCGCATGCGCCACCGGGCCGACCGCATGGTTGGTGACGTAGGCATCGCCGACGTCGTAGAAGGCAGCGCCGTAGACCTTGCGCAGGCTGGCGACGTGGTCGAGCGTATCGATCGTCAGCCCTCTGGCGATCGGCACGCGCAACTCCGCGCTCCCCACCCAGACGGTGCTGCCCTGGCGCTCGGCCAGGTCGAAGCCTCGAAAGAGTTGGCTCCCACCCAGGGTGAAAAACTCGCCGCGCGCCGGCATGCTGGTCCCGCCGTACATCCGCAGGGCCAGGCGAGACTCGCCCAACCAGGTCAGCACGGGGCCGAGCGTGTTGGCCAGGGCAGGCACGTCGGAAACGTAGCGCGACAGGTCGGGCAGCGACTTCACGATCGCGAACTGGCTGGACAACTTCTGGACGCCCACCTGGCGCGGCAGGTCGGCGACCCCGCCCTCGTAGTAGACGTCGAACTGGAAGCCCCCTTCGGGGTCCCAGTAGGGCGTCAGGTAGTTGATGCGGTAATGCACCCCACCCGTCGTCGTGCGGTCGTAGCGCTCCGCCCCCGGCAACGGGTGCGTCGAAAACGGCAAGAAGTTGTCCTGGTAGGCGGCAAACGTCTCGAGGTAGTGCATGGGCGGGAGATACAGGCTCGAGCCATACTGGAACACGTAGCGGCCCCAGAGCACACCGCGGAAGGCATCGTCGTTCCCCTGGTAGATCTCCGCCAGCCGCTTCTCGAAGTTGAAGCCAACCTGGGTGCGAGCGAAGGGCCAATGGTCGAGCACCCCATCGACGCCGGCGACCACGTCGCGGAAGTCGGGGCGATACGCGGCGTACGCGCCGCCGGCGAACTCCTGGGTGCGGTAGGCGCCGGCGCGAGCGCCGAACATCGTCGAGCGCGTGTACCAGGCGTCGTTGTAGGCGGTGCCGTAGGCCCATGGGCCGACGATGAGGTTCCAGCGGTCGTAGGCGTTGGTCAGGTCGGTCTCTTCGAGGAAGGTATAGAGGGGCGTGACGCGCCAGCGGATCGGCGTCTTCCAGAAGTTGTTCGACGGGTCGCGGTCGATCAGCATCTGATCGGGATCGACCGCGATCTGGGTCGGCTCGGCCGGGAGCGTCACCTCCACGCGGACTTGCGCCCCGAGACGGCCAGGCTCGCTCAGTACCGTCACCGTCGCGGGCGGGTCGTCGATCGCGTAGGACTTGGCCTGGGGCAGGATCGGGATGCGGACCGGATAGCCTCCCGAGTTGGGCAACGCGAAACCGAGGATGGTCTGTTCGTCGTACTCGCCTTTCTGGCGCAGCCAGACCGTCACGCGAGTCGCCGGTGCCGGACAATCCTCCCCCATCTCATGCCCCGCCTCGGCCCCCTTGGCCCGGGCGAGGAGAAAGCGCGAGCGAGCCCCGGACTGCGTGGCGCCGGGCCCTTTGACGCAGCGGGGCGGGGCCTCGATCTTCACTTTCTCGAGGGCCCAGTCGCACACCCCGTTGCCGTAGAGCCAGTAGTGGAAGAACTCCTGCCAGGGCTTCCCGGTGTATTGCTCCAGCTCGCGGCGGAAGTCGTGGATCGTCAAGATGCGGTATTGATACCGGGCCACGACGATGCGCATGAAGTCGAGGAAGGCCGCCTCGCCCAGCCGCTCCTCGAGCATGCCGACGACGCGGCTTCCCTTGTCGTAACAGTGGTTGAACAGATCGACGAGGTGCGCGTAGTTGACCATGTCGCGCACGATGGGGCCGTTCTCGCCGCGCCCGAAAGTCCCGTACATCCCGCTGGAGCGATAGTCCTCGCGGTGAATGTTGGGCGCCCACTCCAGCAGGCGGGGGTAGGTCATCAGGGGGTTGTTGCGGCCGACGACCCCGTTGAGCAGGCGATGGCTGAAGTAGCTGGCCATGCCCTCGTCCATCCACGTCTCGGCGTAGCCGTTGGTGCCGACGAGGTTGTACCACCACTGGTGACAGACCTCGTGCGAGACGAGGTACTCCACGTAGCCCGAGCCGACGTGCGGCATGCCGAAGACGCGCTCGTCGATCATGACGAGCGTGGCGCACTCGTTGCCGTTCCAGCCGAAGTACGACTCGGCGATGGTGAAATCGGGCCAGGGGTAGGGCCCGAACCAACGGCTGTAGTGGGTAATGGCCTGGACGGCGACGCGCACCATCTCCCGCGCATAGTGCTCGTGCCGCGGCAAGGCCAGCACGCGCACCCGAACCGGGCTCACCCCCCGCGCCGCCTTGACCTCGCCTTCGAAGACGCGGTACTCGGCGCTGCACAGAAGGGCGAAGTCGCGAACGCCATCGGCCCGGGCCTCGACGCGCTTCTTGCCACAGGGGAGGGGCGTGGTGCGGACGATGGTCCCGGTGCAGGCGACCTCCTGCTCGCAAGGCAGTTCGATGCGCACCCGGTAGAGGGCGGCCTCGTTGAAGAACGGCTGATGCCAGGGCACGAACGGCGCGGGTTGCCAGGTGGCCGGGGGCGGGGCATCCGGAGCGACTTCGTCCCCCCGAGGCGATTTGGGCCCGTAGTAGGCGAAGACGGGCAGCCAGTTGCTGAGGGTGGTGATGCCGCCCCACTGGCCCCAACGGCCCTGTTTCTGGGGCAGGTGCATGGTGAGGTCGATCGCGACGGTGATCGACTCGCCGGGAGCGATCGGGCGCGGCAGGGGCACGACCAGGGAGGTCAGGGTGTCGCCCTCGAACCGAAAGGGCAGCTCGGTGGGGGACCAACCGCGATCGAGGAGCGCGATGGAGTGGACCTCGAGCGGCGGAACTTTGGTGCCCAGCGCCTCGCCGGGGCTCATGCGGAGGATCTCGAGCATCTTCGCGGTGAACCCGATCTGATTGCCGGGGACGACGAAGCGCGTGTGGGCGTTGAAGACCAGTTCCTGCGTGGGCGTCACGTGGGGGTTGGTCCAGGTGGCCTGGAGGCGGACGCGCGCCTCGTGCCCGGCGAGGTCGAGGACGACGTCGGCCTCGTAGCGCGGCAACCAGGTGGGCAAGCCGGCGCGGGCGAGGTTCCCCTCGCCGCCGACCAGCAAGGCCAGCATGGCCAGGGCGCTCACCAGAGCGGCTCGGCAGCGATCTCGCCGCAGTGGCCTCGGAACGAACACGGGCCCCATCCTTGGCTCCCTTGCGCAGCCCGTCCCCCTTTGGGCCTCCTGACCAGGACCAGCGCCGCGGGCCCCTCATATCCACCGAGAGACATTCTTGTCCAGGGCAGCTCGTCACTGCGCGTAAAACTGGGTCGTCGGGAGATCGGCGCGGCGGAGGACGGCGACGTGGCCATCGCAGAAGAGGACGTTGAAGCCATCCTCGTGCCTGGGAGGGTAGTGCAGCGCCGCATCGGGGGCGTCGAACGGCCAGACGACGCGGGGGCCGCCGGAAGAGCCGGAAGCGCAGACCGGGCCGTTGTCGTGCTCGAAGGAGAGGACGACGTTGCTGGTGCCGTTGACGATGCGAGCGAGGTTCAGCCCGAGCGGGCCGGCGCTTGTATTGTTGAGGGCGTAGCTAACCTGGAAGGGTTGCCCGGAGGTCGGGCTGCCTGGGGCTCGGTCGATGCCGTTCGGGCAGCGGAACATCGCCCGGTTGTTCTCGACGAACGGAAAGATCAGCCCCTTTGGCTGGTAGTCGGGCAAGGCATGGGTGAGCGTGGTGCCCGGCCGATTGTCGTAGGGGGCCCACCAGATCTCGTTGGGCCCGGTCCAGGTGAGCGTGGGCGTGACCTGGTCGCACATCGGGTCGGTGCCGCCCATCCACGGTGCGGGACACAGGCGGACGTAGGGCAGCCGGTCGTTGACGTCGTGGTAGAGGTGGGTGGCGAGGCCGATCTGCTTGAGGTTGTTGGCGCACTGGATGCGCGACGCCGCCGAGCGCACCTTCTGCACGGCCGGCAGCAGCAGCGCGATCAGGATCGCGAGGATGGCGAGGACGACCAGCAACTCGATGAGGGTAAATCCGCCGCGGGCTCGCTCCGATCTTCGCATGCTGATGCCTCCCGCCCGGTTTGGCCCTGGGGCCCGCCCGGCGCGTCTGCGGCACCAATTCCCCAGCGTCATTATGAGCCGCGATGGCGAGATTGCAAGGGGGAAGACGCTAAGCCGCTTGCGGCTTAGCGGTTGGTTCCGGCCTCACGCCGCGCGCCGGGGCGCCTTCTCCACCTTGGGGCGTGGCGGTGGGGCGCCGAGGAAGAGCTCTTCGAGCAGTCCGGTGATGTGCGGGCCGCGGAGGATGCGCGTGTGGTTGGCCTCGAGGAGGGGCAGGATCTCCTCGCGAACTTCGTGCATGCGCGTCCAGTGCGCCTTGGGGTCCCAGTGGTGCTCTTGATGGTAGCCGTTGTTGAACCACAAGAAGTTGTAGAGGCGGTTGTAAGAACTCACCGAGTTGGCGAACGGGTTGCCCGGCTGGGCGCCGTAGTGCTCGAGGTAGCCCTCGGCGTAGCTGATGACCCAACCGAGGAAATAGGAAGGCAGGTAGAAATAGGCGAAGTAGCGCCAATCGACGATCAACAGCAAGGCCCAGAAGCCCACCAGCACGACGGTCTCAGCCAGGACCTGCCAGACGTGGGCCCGGCCGTGGCGGATGGCCACGCGCAGTACGGGGCCAACCTCGACGCGGAAGAAGCTGTACAGACAGTAGCGCCAGAACGGCTCCGGGCTGTCGTCCTTGCTGTGGCGGTAGATCGACGACCAGTCGCGCGTGCTGCCGTCGGGGCCCTTGGCGTCGTTGTCGCCGGCGTGGTGGTTGAGGTGGTAGTGGTGATAGAGCTGGTGCGGCATGCCGATGGCAATCGTTTCGAGCAGGCCGTAGAAGCGGTTCAGCCAAACGTTGCGAAAGAAAGGATTGTGGATGAAGTTATGCGAGATACACTGCAAGTTCCAGCAGTAGGCCCACGTGACGATGAAGAAGGCCAGCGCGGTCGCCCACAGAGGCAACCAGGGGAAGGCAAGGAAGGTCCAGACGAGGAAGGCGACCTGCGCGACGCCGCAAACCGCGGGGATGGCGTCGTAGGGGCTGTAGCGTAAGAAGGGGCGGTTGGCGGACATAGGCCCTCCTGGTTCGAGACCACTCGCCGCGGGGAGCATTCTCCGGGCGGGCGGCGATTATAGCGAAGCGCCCGGCGGCGCATAGAGAGGATTGCACTCCGGCGAGATACCCATGTCCTACGACTGCCAGCAGTGCGGCGCGTGCTGTATCGACTACTTCGGGACTGAGGGCTACATCACCGTCGCCCCCGCCGAGTTGCCGCGCATGCGTCGCCTCGGTCTGTCCGTGATCGAGTGGCACGGCCAGCAGTTGCTCGGGACGCGCCCTCACGACGGGCCGGTCGGCGAGCGCTGCTGCGTGGCGTTCGTCGGCGAAGTGGGGCGGGACTGCGCCTGTTCCATCCACCCCGACCGGCCTCGCGAGTGTCGGGCGTTCGAGGCGGGCAGCCCCGGTTGCCAGTTCGCTCGCCGGGAGGCGGGGCTCCCCACGTGAGCGGCCCCTTGTGCCGGGCCGGGCCAGGGCGAATAATGGAAGAGAGAGAGGGAGAACAACCGACATGCTGGGCGCTTTTTATCAGGACCTGGCGCAAAGACCGGACGACTGGGCGCTTCGCGGCGTCATGGCCGACTGGTGCGACGACAATCGGCTGCCCGCCGTGGCGGAGTGTCTGCGCTGGATGGTTCAGCACCACAAGCGCCCTCACCTCGGCACGGACCAGACGTTTAGCTGGTTCGATGCCGCCAAGATCGAGGAAGGGCTCGGCGACCCCGAGTCGGACGTCCCGGGCCCGGTGTACAAGAAGATCAAGGGCGGGCAGGAAAGCGCTCACCACAAAACGTTTCTGAGCCTGCGCGAAGCGGAGGAGGCCTTCCAGACGGCCTGGGCCGCGGCGCGCAAACGAGGGTGGTCCGGTGCAGGTTGAGGTTTACACCTTACTCGGCCTCTACCTCGCCCTGGAGGAGGCCTCGGCCGACGCCGTCACCTTGCAGGCGCTGGCCGACTGGTTCGAGGAGCACGGCAACGCGCGTTCGGCGGGCTGCCTGCGTTGGGCGGTCGCCGGCGGGCGCACGCCGTTCCGCTACCACCACTCCGCCCCGCTGCGCTATCACTACGAAGGCTGGCACGACGGCTGGTACTGGTGGGTCACCGAGGCGGAGTTGCTCAGTTGGGGCCACCCGCGCACCTGCCGGTTGCCGCACCGCCTCTGGCACTGCTTGCCCCACAGCGGCGCCTACCTTCCCGCCACGTTCAAGCAGTATCCGACGGCGCGGGCCGCCTACGAGGCGCTGCTCGACGCCTGGGGGCACAACGGCGGACATGCGTGAGAAGTACGCCCGGAGGGATTCGAACCCCCAACCCTCGGTTCCGAAGACCGATGCTCTGTCCAGTTGAGCTACGGGCGCTCGCGAAGAGACGTATGGTAGCAGCTTCCGCCCCCTCGCCGCAACGGTGCCTCGGCCGAATTCTCCGCGCCGATCAATTCCGCCGCCCACCCCGGAAAAAGACTATCTTCTCAGGAAGCCCCCGATCCATAATGTGCAAGCATCGCCCGCCGGAGGCGCGAGGGCGCTCTCGCCGTCGCCCTGGCCGGGCCTGACTCAACGATCGACTGCCTCAGGCAGGGAGGAGAGAAGCGTGGCCGAGCTCAACCCGAAACCCACCTCGCCGGTCCCCGAACAACAGCCGCAGACGATGCAGGCGGAAGTCGTCCTTATCGAGAAGGATGCGAACTCCGCTTACTCGAACTTCGCGCGCGTGACCGCGACCCACGAAGAGGTCATCATCGACTTCTGCCTCAACCCCAACCCGTTCCACACCGGCCGCCAGGAGATCAACGTCTCCCAGCGCCTCATCATGAACTTCTACACCGCCAAGCGCCTGCTCTCGGCCCTGGCCATGACCCTCCAGCGCCACGAGAACACCTTCGGCCCGATCGAGCTGGACATCCGCCGCCGCGTGCAGAACCAACCGCCGACCGGTCCTGGCCCCCTCACCCAGCGCTGATCCACCCGCGCGAAACGGCAAGCAGGTGTTATTCTTGCTTGCCGTTTCGCGCGGCGCGGCCGAGAAAAGGTTGCTTTCTTGACCGCTCCAGGCGACAATACACCGCTACTGCCCGACTCTCCTGCCTTTTGCTCCTGCCACGTTTCGAGGGGGGACCTACCATGAAGCTCTCACGCTGGCATCTCCTGCTGGCCCTGGCGACGGTGCTCGCCATCCACGGGCCTTCGTCCGCCGCCGACGTCTCCAGCGAAAAGGAGCCGGCCAAACTTCCCGAGGCCACCTTGCCCAAGGCGGCCGACGTCAAGGCGCTCACCGTCAACCCGACCAAGATCGACCTCAAGGGCATCGACGACGCCCAGCAAATCATCCTCACCGCCGCCCTCGCCGGCCCCGGCAATCGGCTGCAAGACCTCACCCAGGACGCCAAGTATGAGGTCGCCGACGCCAAGATCGCCCGCGTGACCAGCACCGGGCGCGTCATCCCCCTCGCCAACGGCTCCACCTCGGTGACCGTCCGCTACGGCGAGAAGACCGTCCGCGTGGCCGTCGTCTGCGAGCACTGCGACGAGGACCTGCCGATCAACTTCGGCAACCAGATCGTGCCGATCTTCACCAAGCTCGGCTGCAACTCCGGCGGTTGCCACGGCAAGGCGTCGGGCCAGAACGGCTTCAAGCTCTCGCTGCTCGGCTTCGAGCCGCAGATCGACTTCAACTCGCTCGTCAAGGAAGCGCGCGGCCGGCGCCTCTTCCCCGCCGCCCCCGCCAGCAGCCTGCTCCTCCTCAAGTCGGTCGGCGCCATCGCCCACGGCGGCGGCAAGCGCATGGAGGTCGGCTCCGACGAATATCGCCTCATTCGCCGCTGGATCGCCTCGGGCATGCCGTTCGGCCAGAAGTCCGACCCCGTCGTCACGCACATCTCGGTCTACCCCGAGCACCGCGTGATGGCCCGCAACAGCAAGCAGCAGTTCGCCGTCTACGCCCACTACAGCGACAAGAGCGTCGAGGACATCACCCGCCGCGCGACCTACGAAAGCAACGATCAGGAAATCGCCATCGTCGATGCGGGCGGCATGGTCCGCACCCTGGCCATGAGCGGCGAGGCGGCCATCATGGTCCGCTACCAGGAGTCGGTCGGCACCTACCGCGCCACGGTGCCGCTCGGCGCCCGCGTGCCCGCCTACAATTTCCCGATCAAGACGGTGGTCGATCGCCACACCCACAAGAAGTGGCAAGCCCTCGGCCTTCTCCCCAGCGACCTCTGCACCGATCAGGAATTCATCCGCCGCATCTCGCTCGACCTGACCGGCACGCTGCCGACGCCCAAGCAGGTGCAGGACTTCGTCGCCGAGACCGGCGCCGACAAGCGCGACGAGCTGGTGGACCGCCTGCTCGAGACGCCGGAGTATGCCTACTTCTTTGCCAACAAATGGGCCGACGTCCTGCGCGTCAAGCGCCGCGGCCAGCCGGAGCGCGCCAAGGGCACCTTTGCGTTCCACAACTGGATTCGCCGGTCGATCGCCCGCGACAAACCCTACGACGAGTTCACCCGCGACATCCTCGGCGCCACGGGCGACGAACTGTCCAGCCCGCCGACGGTGTGGTACAAGGAGCTGACCGCCCCGGATCAGTTCGTCGATGACACCGCCCAGGTCTTCCTCGGGCTGCGCATGGCGTGCGCGCAGTGCCACCATCACCCCTACGAAAAGTGGAGCCAGGACGATTACTGGGGCATGGCGGCGTTCTTCGGGCGCGTGAGCCGCAAGACCATCCCGGTCCCCGGCAACAACCAGCAGCAGGGCGCCGGCCGGCTGGCGATCTTCAACGCCCCCCGCGGCAACGTCGTCAACAAGCGCACCGGCCAGGTGGCCGTCATGAAGGCGCTGGACGGCAAGCCGGTGACCGTGGCCTCGGACGAGGACCCGCGCCAGAAGCTGGTGGACTGGATGGTCCACAAGGACAACCCGTTCTTCGCTCGCGCCGTGGCCAACCGCTACTGGGCGCACTTCTTCAACAAGGGCATCGTCGATCCGCTCGACGACATGCGCATCACCAACCCCCCGAGCAACCCCGAGCTCCTGGACGCGCTCGCCAAGGACCTCGTGGACAACCGCTTCAGCCTGAAGCACCTGATCCGCACGATCGTCAAGAGCCGCACCTATCAACTCAGTTCGACCCCAAACGAGCTCAACCGGCACGACAAGCAGAACTACGCCCGCTACTACCCGCGCCGGATGAGCGCCGAGGTGCTGTTCGACGCGGTCAACCTGGTGGCCGACAGTCCGGCGACGTTCGGCGGGCTGCCGACTGACAAGTACGCCCCACGACGGGCGATCATGTTGCCGGACGAGTCGTTCCCGTCGTACTTCCTCGACGTGTTCGGCCGGCCGCAACGCATCAGCGCCTGCGAGTGCGAGCGCGTCAGCGAGGCCAATCTGGCGCAGGCACTGCACCTGCTGAACTCCGACGAGGTGCAGGGGAAACTGGCGCGGGCCAACGGCCGCGCCGAGAAGATGGCCCGCGACGCCCGGCCCGACGCCGAGAAGGTCGAGGAGCTCTTCCTGTGGGCGTTCGCCCGCCCGCCGTCGGCGGACCAGAAGGAGATCGCCCTGGCCCACGTCGCCAAGCACGCGGCCAACAAGAAGATCGCCTACGAGAACATCCTCTGGGCGCTGCTGAACACGAAGGAGTTCGTGTTCAACAAGTAGTCTGTCGTCCGTAGCAAAGGGCCGTGGCGTGCAGGGGGAAACCTTCGCAGGCCACGGCCCTTGTCGTTGCTGTGGGCGACCAATTCGATAGGCAGGCCCTACCAGGCCGACGCGCCAGCAATGAAACAACTCACCCATTCGACACCTCGTCCAACGCAGGAGGATGGAACGTTACGTTTCCGCCGATCCCTTGCAGCCTGCCACCGGTGCGGGCCGGCCGTTAGCCGCCGTGGGTGACGGCTCGGACCGGGCCGGGCGCCACCGTGAGGCCCCGTAGGTGACGGCGCGGTTCGCCCCCCGGCCTCACCGTTAGCCGCCGTGGGTGACGGCACGACGGGCCGCCCCGCTGCGGTGCGCCCCACTTTCCAGAATGCTACCCGCCTCGCGTACCTTGTGGGGAGAGGCCTTTGAGAGACTTCTGGGGCCCGACGGAAGACGTTTTGGAGCGCGGCGATTCCTCGTCGCCATTTGCTTCCTCACTTCCGCGAAAAAGCAACAACGTCGGCAAGGAAAGCGCCTCCAAGAAGCCCAGGGCCGAGGGCCGCTCGCGACCTGTTCTTCCCCTTGTGCGCGTCCTGTTGTCTTCCTTGTGGCCGTCCCGGTGTCGCGGAGGGCGGCAGGGCGACGGGCTCCGTGGAGGAGACGCTCTTCGACGAGCGGGGCCGGGTCACGCTGGTGACGCAGGCGGTGGACGGGGCGGACAAGAAGTGGGCACACTTCGCGTACACGGACTGGGACCAACTTGCGGGCGTCGAGCGCCGCGTCGGGGTGAACCAGAACGTGAGTGTCGCGGACGCGGCGTACACCTACGACACCGCCAACCAACTGACGGCGATGGGGCACGCGGCCGGGCTGCACGTGTTCGCCTCCTACCAGTTGCAGTACGACCGCTCGGCCCGACTGGTCGCGTTGACGACGCCGGACGGGACGAGCAAGTACGCCTACGACGACCTGAACCAGTTGACCGGGTCGGCCAACAGCGGGGCCGGCCCGGACGAGAAGTACAAGTACAGCCCGAACGGGAACCGGACGAGCCCGGGCTACCAGACGGGCAACGGCAACCTGCTCAAGACCGACGGGGCGAACCTCTACGAGTACGACGCGGAGGGCAACCGGACCAGGCAGACCAACCTGGCCACGGGCGAGGTGACCCTGTACGCCTGGGACCACCGCAACCGGCTGACGTCGGTCAAGGTGACGAGCGCGAGGGGCATCCTGCTGCGTCAGGTCGATTACCAGTACGACATCTTCGACCGGCAGGTGGCGCGGTCGGTGGTGGCGGGGGCGACGGTGGGGGACGTGGCGGAGCGGCGCTTCGTCTTCGACGGGCAGCGCGTGGCGCTGGCGTTCGACGCTCTGGGCAGGCTGATGCAGCGCTACCTGTACGGGCCGCAGACCGACCAGGTGCTGGCGGTGGACGAGGTGGGCGAGAAGCAGGCGGGGCAGGCGGCGCCGGTGTTGTGGGCGCTGACGGACCACCTGGGCAGCGTGCGCAACCTGATCGACTCGACCGGGGCGGTGCAGGCGCACCTGAACGTCGCCGCCTGGGAAACCAAACAGCGAGTGCGCTTTCGCCCGGTTCCGCTCGTCTCAGCAATGTCGGCGTCAAGCCAGGGCCCCAGTCCCCCGTGGCCTGACGGATGCCCTCTTTGCGGGCGGCCGCGAAACTGTCCACGGCGCTGCGAGAAGAGGAAAGTCATCCCGGTGCGGCGCAGCTATCGGGCCTCTTGGGGATCGATGACGAGGTCGCAGCCCGGAGGTAGAAATGCCGCGGGGAGGGCCTCGTCGGGTGCCCGGGCGACAATGAGGACGGAGCCTACCACCCCAGCACGACCTTGCGAAAAGGCCGCTTGCTTGCTCGCCTCCCTGTACTTGGGGAGAGAGTTTGGGGGTGGGGGGCCGTCGTCGGGAAAGGCCCCCCCCCTCACCCCAACCCCTCTCCCCCGCGTGCAGGCGAGAGGGGCTGTGAGCTGGATCGCCACGCGCTCTGCCGGCGCTGCGCCGCACGGGGGCGAGCTGGCTGGGTAAGATGCCGGGTGGCCGCGGTTGGACGAACGCGCAGAAGCGCTACATCTTACCGGGCCGGATGCCTCAGAAAGGTGAATGCGTCGGGCCCCGAGGCGCTGCGCCTGTTGTTTGGCGCGTACACTGGTATGCCCGCCCGGAGTGGTGGGAGAAAAAGTGGCACGGACCGCCTGGCGGGGCCGAAAGAATAGGGACCGGGAACGCAGCCGTTCCGCCTGGTCCGTCGGCCTTCACTCATTTGACAACCTTCTTGCGGCGGCGGCACTCATGATGAGGAAGCTACCAGGCAGGCTCGGGCTGTTCGCCGGGACGGCCCTCTGGGTCGGGCTGACCGGCTGGGCGCTCTTTGGCGCGCCCGGGCGTGGACTGCACGGCCAATCGCCCCCCTTCGACACCGCGGAGGGGTCGAGCGCTCCGCTGAGTTCGACCTCGTTCCTGGAGAGGTTCCGGACAGGCCGCAGCGTCCGCGTTTACGGGGCCATCGCTCCCGCCGAAGAGCCCGTCACGCTCGAGCAGGCGCTCAGGCGAGTTGGTGCCGACGCCTGGCACGCCGCCGGGCAACGGGGGCGCGGCCTCAAGATCGCCGTCCTCGATTCCGGCTTCAAGGGCTATCGCAGCGCCCTGGGCAAGGCCCTTCCGGCCCGCATCAAGGCGCGCTCGTTCCGCTTCGACGGCAACCTCGAAGCGCGCGACAGTCAGCACGGCATCCTGTGCGGCGAGGTGCTGCACGTGCTGGCGCCCGAGGCGGAACTGTTCTTCGCGAACTGGGAGCCGGACCGGCCCGAGCAGTTCGTCGAGGCGGTGCGCTGGGCGCGGAGAGAAGGGGCCCGCATCATCTCCTGTTCGATCATCATGCCGACCTGGAGCGACGGCGAAGGCAAAGGGCCAACCCATCAGAAGCTGACCGAAGTCCTGGGCCCCGGCGACCGCGCCGGCGACGTGCTGCTGTTCGCCAGTGCGGGCAACACGGCCCTGCGTCACTGGGGCGGGGCGTACCTGCCGCTGCGCGACGGTTGGCACAACTGGGGGCGCGGGCGCAAGGAGAACGCCCTCCGGCCCCTCGGTAGCGAGCGCCTGTCGGTCGAGTTGTCGGCGCCCGGCGGGACGGCCTACGAGGTGGTGGTGCGCGACGTCACCGACCAGCGCGACGTGGGCAGTTCCACCTCCTCGTCCGCCTCGCCCATCAGCACCGCCGTGGTACGGTTCGACCCCAAAGCCGGCCACGACTACACCGCGAAGGTGCGGCGCGCCGGCAAGGCAGCTGCCGGCGCGCCGGGCGCGTTCCACCTGACGGTCCTGGGCGGCAAGCTCCAGGTCGCGACGCGCGAGGGCAGCGTGCCTTTCCCGGGCGACGGCCCCGAAGTCTTCGCCGTGGGCGCCACCGACAGCAAGGGCCGGCGCCTGTCGTACAGCTCGTGCGGCCCGGTCGCGGGGAGGACCAAGCCCGACCTCGTGGCGACCGTCCCCTTCCCCAGCACCTGGCGCCCCGGCCAGCCGTTCGCGGGGACCTCCGCGGCGTCGCCGCAAGCCGCCGCACTGGCGGCGCTGGTCTGGTCGCGCCACCCGGGCTGGACGGCCCGGCAGGTGCGGGCGGCCTTGACCGGAGCGGCGCGGCCGACGGTGGGGAAGCCGTCGGAGGTGGGACGGGGGGTGGTGCGCTTGCCGTGAGAGAAGGCGATGGGCGCGGCGAACGGTTCGACCGGAAGGCGCCATCTGCCCCTACGGCGCCCGATACGGCTTGCCAGCCTGGAATAGCTGCAACCGCTGGCGGAGCTCCGGCTGGTGCTCTGCCTCGCCGCCGGCAATGGCCTTCTTCATCTGCTCGACCGCCTCCTCGAAGCGCCCGCACTCGGCCAGGGCGGCGGCGTAGGTATCGAGGATCCACGCCTCCTTCCACTCCGTCAGCTCGCAGGCCTTCGTCGCCAGCGCCAGCGACTCCGGGCCGTTGCGCACTCCCTCGTCCGGGCACGTCGCCAGAAGCCAGGCGATCTGATTGGCGAACGTGGCGCTGTCCGACTTGAGGCGCGCCGCTTCCCGATAATCCGCCGCGGCGCGGTCGAACTGGCGCAGGCGCTGATAGACCTTCCCCCGGTCGTAAAAGGGCTGCGGGTCGTCAGGCGCGTGCCCGATGGCGGTGCTGAAGTCGGCGAGGGCCTCCGGCTCGTTGCCCCGGTTGCCCTCCGCCACGCCGCGCCCCACGTACGCCTGCCACAGGCTCGGTTGCAGCCGAACCGCCTCGGTGAAGTCGGCGACCGCCTTGTCGTACTTCTTCAACTCCAGATGCACTCCCCCGCGCGCCAGGCGCAGCAGGCCATCGTTGGGCAGGAGCTTGATCCCGGCGTTGAAGTCGCCCAGCGCGCGCTCGTAGTCGCCGCGCTCGATGTAGATGAGCCCGCGCCGGCCGTGCGCCTTGTCCGCATGCACCTTTCGGCTGATCGCCTTGCCGAAGTCCGACAGCGCATCGTCGAGTTGCTTCAACTCGAAGTGCGACAGCGCCCGGCCGTAGTGGGCCTCCCGGTCGTCGGGGTCGAGGCGCAGAGCGGTGGTATAGTCGGCGATGGCCTCGTGGTGCTGGCCCAGGCCGGCGTAGGCCGAGGCCCGGCACATGAAGTAGCGCGGCGCCCGCGGGTCGCGACGGATCGCCTCGTTGTAGTCGGCCAGCGCCCTGGCGGGGGCCCCGAGCGCCTGGTGAGTGTTGGCCCGGTTGAACCAGGTGACCGACGAGGTCGATTCGCGCTGCAGCGAGGCGTCGAAATCGGCGAGCGCCTCGGCGTGCTTGCCCTTCTGGGCCAGGAGGATGCCCCGGTCGTTATACGGGCCCGGGCTCGTGGGCGCCAGCTCGATGGCGCGCGTCAAATGGACGAGCGCCTCGTCCGGCTTGCCCCACTGGCCGAGCGTCGCCCCCAGCAGGGCGTGCCCCTCGGCGTGGTCGGGTTGCAGACGAAGCGCCTCCCGGAAATCGCAGGCGGCGACGCCCAGATCGCGCGCCGACAGGTGCAGCTTGCCGCGCTCGAAGTGGGCCTCGACCAGCTCGGGCGCGGACGCGAGGGCCTCGTTGAAGGCGGCCAGGGCAGCGGCCACCTTGTTGAGGCGAGCCATCTCGCGCCCGCGCTCGAGGGCGAGCTGGGCCTTGAAGTCGGGGTGCTGACTGACCATGAGCGGGCCTCCTGGCAACCGACGTCGATCAGCACCCATTATAGGGCCCCTGGCCCCCTGTGCGAGCCCGCTAGAGCTGCCGCATGAACGCCACCAGGTCTTTCTTCTCCTCCTTGGTGAGCTTCAGTTCGAGAACGAGGTTGAAGAACTCGACGGTGTCTTCCAGGGTCAGGCAGCGCCCGTCGTGCAGGTAGGGCGGGCTGTCCTTGATGCCGCGCAGGGTGAACGTCTTGATCGGCCCGTCGCCCGGCTCGGCGGTGAAGCGCTCGAGCTTGAGGTCGTGCATCTTGTCGTCGAGGTAGAACGGCGCCGGATGGCAGACGCCGCACTGGGCCTTGCCGAAGAACAGTTTCTCGCCGCGCAACTCGCTCTTGGTGGCCTTCTTGGCGTCGAGCCGGCCGAGCAGGTTGAGCTTCGGCGCCGGCGGGAAGTTGAACATGTTCTGCATCTGGGCCATGTGGCTGACGCGAACGCGGTCGAGCTGGACGAAGCCCTTCTTCATGGCGTGGATCGGGTCGCCGTTGAAGTAGGCGGTGCGCTGCTCGAACTCGGTGAAGTCCTCGACCGAGCGCAGGCTGCGCTTGGAGCCGTGGATCTGCTGATTGAACAGCCCGCGCAGGCTGGTCGTGTCCAGTCGGAAGCGGCGATGTTGCGGGCGCGTGTCCGGGTTGAGGTGGAACTGCCCGGTGGTGTGGCCGTTGACGTGGCAATCGAGGCAGGCGACGCCGAGCGAGGGGTGGGCCGACTTGCGGTCGTCGGTCAAGTTGAACTCTTCCTGCGGGAGCGGGGTGAGGAGCATGCGCAGGCCGTCGAACTGCACCGGCGTGACAATGTCCTTGAACAGGCGCTGGAAGTTGTTGAGCGACACCACCTCCCCGCGGGAGACGTCGCCCAGTTCGGGCCGCGTTTGCAGGTAGATCGCCGGCGGAAACTCGGGCAGGAACTCTTCGGGGAGGTCGAAATCGACGTCGAAGCGCTCGAGGCGCGGGAACATCGCGATCTGCATCTTGGGGAAGACCTGCCCACCCGGCATGTGTTTCGGGTGAGGCAGCGCCGGGTAGGGGAAGGCGCCCTCCTTGCGAATGGCGCCCGGGCTCATGTCCCCGAGCTTCTCCCACGTCTGCCCTTCGGCGAGCAGCGCCGTGGGCCCGACGCACAGGGGCTTGCCGCGCGACATCGTCGCCTCGGGGTCGAACTTCGGCTTGAGGTTGTAGCGGCCCGCCAGGAGCTTGTGCTGGAGCGCCATCACCTTGGGCTTGGCCTCGACGTCGGCCTTCATGATTTCTTCGAACGTCATCATCGGCTTCTTGGAGCCGAGCGGGTCGCGCGCGAAGTCGAAGCCGAGGAACATGCCCTTGTCGGGCTGTCCGGCGAGCGCGCGGGACGAGGAGGGCGCCTTGTTGGGGTCGAAGCGGTCGGACTTGTCGTGCTTGCTCTTTTTCGATTCGGGGCGGTCGCTGGCGGGCTGGCGGGAGGCGACGGCCTCCGCCGCCGCGTCGCGGAGGGCGGCCGGTTTCGCGGGCGGCTTCTCCTCGCCCTCGCGGGAACGAACGCTCACCGTCGCCAGGCCGAGACAGAGGCCCACGCCGACGCCGACAGCCAGTTGAAGGGGGTTTCTCATCGATTACCTCGAGAAGGAAGGGGTAGGTAAGGATGAGATTGTTCGGCAAATGGTGTGCCGAGGCACGAGCGCCCGAGAACGCCACGCAGGCGGGGCCGGGTCGCAAGGCCGATCGGGTCGGCAATGCCAACGATGGCCGCGAGCGCTCCGCCCCGCGATCGTCTCCCGTGCCCGCGTTCCCACGCGATCAACGCGTTCGCGGGATGCGGGAAACCGAGCAGAGTGAGAGCGCCCGGCCGAGGGCATCTTCCTTCCCCCCGCCGGGGCAGCCGGGAACAACAACTCGCGCCAGCGGGCCCCATGGTGCCCGTGGGGAGCACGATCAGCAGGAACGTCATCCGGGGGCTGGAGGGGCCCAGCCCCATCAGCTCCGGCGCCAGGATGACGTGCGCCGAACTGGAGACGGGGAGCAACTCCGCAGCCCCCTGGATCGGGGCGAGCAAGACAATCTGTAGGTATTCGTCCCTGGTGCCTCAAACCATCTCGTCCACCTCGTTGAACTCCAGATAATGGAGGTGGCGATAGAGCTTGTTGCCCTTGAGCAAGTCCTTGTGAACGCCCGTCGCCACGATGCGGCCCTTGTTCACCAGGTAGAGCCGATCGCACGAGCGGATCGTCGAGATGCGGTGCGGCAGGAAGATGGCCGTCCGCCCCGGGAGGATGCGCGTCAGGGTGTCGTCGATCAGGTTCTTCGAGTCCTCGTCGAGCTCGGTCTCCGGCTCCTCGATGATGAGGAGGGCCGGATCGCGCAGGATCGCCCGCGCCAGCGCGATGCGGAACTGTTCGCTGACGCTCAGCGTGTGGCCCAGTTCGCCGATGGGCGTCTCGTAGCCCTGCGGGAGCTTCTGGATGAAGTGGTGGGCGCGGGCCATCTTGGCGGCGTCGATGATCTGCGGCAGCGTATAGGCCGTGTCCCCACAGCCGATGTTGTTCGACACCGAGTCGTGAAACACCAGGTTGTGCATCATCACGATGGCAACCTGCGCGCGCAGCGAGTCGAGCGTCACCCAGCGGAGATTGTGCTGGTCGATGCGCACCTCTCCCGCCGTCGGGTCGAGCAGGCGCGGGATAAGATACACGAGCGCGTGCTTCTCCAGGTTGTCGGCCCCGATCAGGCCGATGCGCTGCCCGGCGGGGATGTTGAGGGTCACGTCTTCGAGCAACATCCGCCCGCTGCCGGGGTCGCGGATGCTGACGTTGTCGAACTCGATCTGCCGGGCCAGGGGGGGCAAGAACTCCGCGCCCACCACCTGCCCCACCTCGCCGCGCCGCTCCAGAAACCGGAACACCTGCTGTGCCGACTCCTTGCCGCGCCGCACGAACCGCCGCGACTCCAGCCAGCGCGCCATCGGGAAGTACAGCGTCAAGAGCGCCGTCGCCAGCACCACCGCCCCCGCGACGGACAGTTGGCCGCCCACGACGATGAAGGCGCCCACGTAGAGCAGCACGAGCGAGGCGAACAGCCCGAGGAAGATGAGCAGCGGTTGATACACGCTCTCGCTGCGGTGGCGAACGAGCTGAACGTGGGCGTAGCGCGTGAGCTGGCGCTCGACGCGGGCAGAGTTGAATTGCTCCATCAGGAAGCACTTCACCAGGCGCATCAGCATCAGGCTCTCGCGGATGATCGTGAGCCGCTCGGCGGCGTGGTTGGTCGCCAGCTTGCTTTGCCGGCGGAACGCGCTGACGATCTGTGTTCCGACGAGCCAGACGACCACGGCGAACAGCAAGAACGCCAGGGCCAGCAGCGGATGAACGATGAACGCGGAGAGAAGGAGCAGCCCGAAGATGGTCGGCTCGCGGTAGTAGACGGTGAGCAGGTGATAGAGGGCGTCGTGGACCGCCTCGACGTGGCGCGTCAGAATGCTGACCGCCTCGCTCGGGCCCAGGGCCCGCACGGCGAGGGTGCCGAGGCGGAACGTGTGGTGGTAGACGGCCCGGCGGATGCGCGTGGTGGCCTCGACGGTGGCGCGCGCCGCCATCTCGCGCATCAGGAGCGAAAGCCCGGTCGCGATCAGCCCGAGCAACAAGGCCAGGAGGAACAGGCCGGTCAGGTAGGGCGGCGGGAAGGTCGGCGCGCCGGGTGGGGCGTTCCACGTCCAGCCGGCCCGGCGGGCCAGGGCGGGGACGGGCGTCAAGGTCCGGCCGCTCGCCCGCTCGCGCACCACCAGGCTGAGGATGCCGTGATCGACGTCGTTGAAGGGAGTGAGGGCGGGGACGGGGGGGCCGCTCGTGACGGCCAGCGAGACGGCGGTCAGGAGAGGGGCCGAGGCCCCGGAAGGCGAGCCGACCACCCTGAGCGCCGAGGCAACCTGCGACGCCCGCGCCCCACTCTCGCCCGGGGCCGAGCGCGTCCGCGCCCGGCCCCTGAAGACGCGGGCAACGGCGCCCGGCCCCACGTTCTCGGCGAGGATGTGCCGGACCTGCGCCGCCCACAGCCAATCCACCGCATCGCCGGCCTGCGAGGGCTGCTCGATGCTGGCCAGGTCGAGGCGGGCAGCGGCGCTGAGGCCGAGCGGGCCCAGGCGCTCCTGGCGCTGTTCGAGCGTCAAGCCAACCCAGGCGCGATCGAACTCGTGCTGCTGAAGGGGAGTGAGCTCCTGGTAGTCGGGGATTCGCCCCCGCGACGCCATGAGATCGACGAACAGCCAGAGCACCCCGAGGAGGGAGACGTAGGCGAGGGCGCTGGACGCGGCCGCGAAGTGCGCCGCCCACTTGGCCTTCCTGTCGAAGTTCAGGTAGGCGCAGGCCTTCTTGAATGCGCTCTCGCTACTTTCGGGCTCGCGTGCCACGGCGCCTCCTCCACTTCGGTCGAAAGGATGGAGGATGAACCCAGACGGGGAATGGGCCAACGTCGCGGGCCCTTCATCCTTCCGATCCCCTGATCTTAGCAGAACCTCGGGGATTTGCACGACCCTTGCGGGCGTCAGGGCCCACGCTCCCGCCAGGCATGCCCCGCAAGGTTGCTACTTCCCTTACGTCCGGCGCTTCGAGCATTTTCCTGTAGG
>JBBSEZ010000081.1:0-27474 GCA_038239195.1 Gemmatales bacterium | reverse complement strand
GCCAGAAGCACAAGGACGTGTTTTCCTGGCTCCTGGAGCGCATGCCCGACCTACCCCGCCCCGCCGCGAAACGATCCCGGCCAGCCGCGTAGGCCTGGGCCGGCCCCGGGTGGCTCTGGCCAAATCGAAGGACACAGCCGTTGCAGGCCGTGGTCGCCGCCTGGGCCAAGCGGGGATTCCGCCTGCACGACCCGGCCACCTGGGACAAGCACAACCAGGCCGTTGCGCCCGACCTGAAGCTGGTCTGGACGCCGGCGCTGCTGGCGCTGGTCCCGCAACTGGCGGCGCTGGCCCACGCCACCGAAGAGCAGGCGAAGCGCCTGGCCGAGAACTTGCTGGCAGTTGTCGAGGCGAACAACGAACTGGCCCAGAGCATGGTCGGCAACCTGCTTGAAGAGGTCGGTATCAAGGGAAAGTGCCGCCAGAAGCAGCACGACGTTCGCATGTTCCTCGTGGACAACGGCCTGCTCGTCAAGCAGAAGAACTACTTCTGCGACCAGGCCACCGGCTACCGCCACGGCAACTTCTACGTCTGCGGGGCCGGGGTGCGGTTCGGGGAGGAGGCCGTCCCACACACACCACACACCGTATCTATTTGTTATCTGTCTGTGGATATAGCTCCCGTGGACGCCACGAGCGAGGACTGGCTCGACTTCGTGATGGAAAGCAGGCGATTGGCCTGTGACCGGCGTTATCGAGAGCGGCTGAGGCAGCTAAATACGCTATTTCCGATGGCGGCGTGAATAATAATGGGTTCCCTGCTGGGGGACGGTGCGCCCGTGCCGCCTGAACTGGCCACCAGGCAGCGAGGTAAGCGTGAGATTATGCGCAATACAAAGTTATACCATGCAAGAGGTTAGACCTTGCCCTGGTATACGGGTGGGACAAAAAGTGGGGACACGTCCAGGCCATCGTTGTTGCCCACGTCGGCATTTCCGACATTCGGTCATCGTGGCTCCAGTTTCGTCACGCTTACCGTGTAGTTCTCGATGCCACGCCTGTCGCCCATCACCCAGAACTGGACGCTCAACTGCACATGCACGACCACCCCGCCATCGGTGCAGTTGTACAACCACTGCTGCCTGCCCTTCCTGGCCACGTCGTCCGGCGAACTCGGCTCGTTGTACCCCGACACCGGCGGGCCGAACTTGCTCATGAACGGGTTCGCCTTGACGCCTTCCGGGCGGTGGGAGCGGAAGGAGAACGTCTTGCCGTCCTGGGCGTCAGCCGTCAGCACGAGCAGGGCGGCGAACTGCTCCCTGGTCAGCGTCTTGTAGTTGATCCGGGGGATGCCGTTGTCGAAGGCGATCTCCAAGATGGACTTGCCCTCCTCGTCCCAATACCGGCAGTCCCCTTGCCGCTGGTCGTCCCTGTACTGCTCCTCGGACTCCTTCTTGCCGCCGGGATACCATGTCGTCTTCGAGCCGTTCAACTTGCCGCCCGCATAGGTCGCCTCCTCCTGCTTGCCCCCGTCATCGGACCACTTGAGCGAGCGGCCATGCAACTGCCCTGACGAGAAGGACTCCTCCAGCTTGGGACGCCCGTTCTCGTACCACTCCTGCCACCGGCCCTCCTTGCGGTCCTGGGAGTACGCACCCTCCAGCTTCCTTTGGCCGTTGGCGTGCCACCCCTTGTAAGTGCCATGCTTCTTGCCGCTGAAATGCCAGGATTCGAGCAGAACTCTCTCCCCCTTGGCGTTCGCCCCCGGCCCCTTCGTGCCCCGGATGAACTCGACGCTCCTGCCGTGCAGGACCAAGCCGGTGACGTTGGGGTGGCCCGTGCCCTTGCCCCCGAAGCCCTGGAACGTCCAAAGAACCTGGGCGTTCACGAACTGGTCTTTTGCGAACGCCAGGGTGGTCAAGGTCTGCTCGGTCAGCTTCTCCCCGTTGGGGCCTTTGGAATAATCGACCCTGGAGAAGTCCGTCCTGCCGCCCACGCCGGGGCCGTCGCCCTGCTTCCCCTGTGGACCGTTGCCCTTGTTCTCGGTCCTGCCGCCCGGCCCCTGCGCTGGTTGGCTCCCCTTCCAACTCAGAAGAACGACCGTCAACCCGGTTAGCAGGACAGGCACGGCTACCGCAGCGCCGATCACGAGGAGCTTCGTCCTGGGAGCGACACCCTGTTTGCTCTTCCCGGATCGAGCCGCTGGCCGAAGTTGCGTAGGGCCGTCGCTGCTTCCCAAAGCCCCGAAGGGGTCGTCAGCGGCAGAAGGCGAAGCGCCCCGCACCGCCTCTGGCTGCGGCGGTTGTGCGGCGGGGAACAAGCCCTTGACCTCGGACGCCGGCCTCCACCCCGGCATCCCGTCCTTCCACACCGAGTCGGTCGGCTGAAGTTCGCCCGACAGCGCCCGCTCCCTGAGTTGCGCCGTGGTGAACGGGCCGTGTCGCTCGCCGGCCCGTGAGGAGTACCACGGGGCCGGTGCGGGGGCGGGTTGCGGGGCTGCCCTGACGGCGGGCGGTGGGGCGACCTTGTTCCCTGGCGGTGCGGGCGAGGGAACCCGCACATGCGTCTGGCAGCGGGGGCAGGCGACAGCGGCCCCGGCCTGCCCGGCGGCGGCTTGCAGGACGGTCTGGCATTTCGGACAGGAGAAGCGGATCACGGCAATCGACGCTCCATCAGGAGACGCTCCATCAGGAGAGGATGTCCACCGTGCTGTTCTGGAGGCTGGGCCGTCCGATGTTCATGGTGTCACGCCCCGTCAAGGCGACGTTCACCTTGATCTCGTACTGCCGGGGCTGGTCGAGGACGAGTTCAAACTGCTTACGGTCCATCTCCCCTTCCAGATGCTTCTGCGACCAGAAACTCCCCTCCATCCACTTGCCCCAGGCGGCGATCTCCAGCACATGCTTCCCCGGCGGCACTTCCACGAGATAATCGAAGCCGCTGCCGATGCTGCTCTCCCCGACCAGCCTTCCATCGACCTTGACCTTCAACATTCCCGGCGCTCCGTCGAAGAACCGCCGCACGGAAGCGGCTCCCTGCCACCCTTCCCCCTCACCGATGATTCGCACCTGGGCCACCGACCGCCTCGGCAGAAGCGATGCGAGCGGTTTGACCGCCTCGACGGGCAGCCAAGCCGTGAACCCTTGCTTCCACACGAGGTCCGTTTCACGCACCTGCCCGCCCTCGATCAGCCTCCGCAACCCGGCCTCCGGGACTGGCCCCGCCTGATTCCCGGACTGGCTGTAGTACCACTGCTCTTCTGCGACGACCGCCAGTTCTTCGACCGCCTCGACTTCTTCGATGGCCGGGACGAGCGAGCGTTCGATCTCCTTCAGCCGCTCCACGACCTCGGTGAAACTCGGCGGGCGCTTGGCGACCGCCTGGGACGTGCAGCGGCTCAGGAGGCGCTTCAGCCCGTCCGGCAGTCCGTCCTTCTCGTCGTCGTCGGGCGTCGGGTTGCCGAACAGGGCGTAGTAGCACGTCTTGCCGAAGCCGTACACGTCCGACCAGGGACCGATCTCCTTCTGCCGTTCGGCGTCCATCTGTTCGGGGGCGGCGTAGTGGAGCGTCCCTGCGATGCTCTCGCCCATCAGCGACTTGCTCTGCCGGGACGTGCTGGCCATCATGCCCGCCTGGGTCAGTTCCCTGCGCAGCGCCAGCCCGAAGTCGATCACCTTGACACGCCAGGCGTCCGCCTCCCGCCGCAGGAGCAGGTTCGCCGGCTTGATGTCCCGGTGCAGCACCCCCCTGGCGTGCGCCGCCTTCAGTCCCTCGGCCACCAGCCGGAACATGGTCACGGCCTCGTCCACCGCCACGGGCTTTTCCGGTCGGACGTACTCCTCCAGTGTCGGGCCGTCGAAGAACTCCATCACCAGAAACGGCCCCGCTGCCAAGTCCGGGTCCGCATAGTCGCAGTCGATCATGCGGATGATGGCCGGGTGGTCCAGCGAACCCAGCAGCCGGCCCTCATCCAAGACCTTCTCCGTGTCCCGATCCAGGTTCTCCGAGGCCAGCGACTTGACCGCCACGAGGTCGCCCGGCCCCCGCCGCTTGCACAGGAACGTCACGCCGAACCCGCCCGCCCCCAGGATGCGCTGCGGGTGGTACTTGCGGGCGTCGAACGGCAGATACTTGCGGTTCCGGTTGAATGCCTTAATCAGTTCCGTCAGGGCGACTTCCCAATCCTCCTTCTTCTTGCTCTTCCCGGCCTTCTCCAGCGCCGCCCGGTAGGCGTTGTGGTGGGCCTCGGCCTGGTCGTTCTTGTCCTGCACCAGCGCCGGCAAGTTTTGGAAGTCCTCCTGGGCGGGCTGGAAGTCACCGGCAGCGAATTCGAGTTTCGCCACGGCGTTGAGCAGGGCCGGACGTTGACGCCGTTCGGACTCCGACATGGCCCGATACTGCCGCAAGAATTGCCGTACCTTCTCTTTCTCGTCCTCACTACGGATCGAGCAACCGTCGCTCGCCCGCATCTCATTCCGGTCCTTCATGTCCAAACGGTCAAGCCGCTCGATGAACTGGCGGTAGTAGCCCTGAACTTCTTCCCCCTGCCGCCGCATCTCCTCTTCCAGTCGCAGCACGCCCCCGTGCGTCTCGACCACCACGGCCTGCACGCCGGCGAGGAGTTCTTCCAGGCGAGCGGACTGGCGCTCCAGCATTTCGCCCACCTGCCGGAAGCCCTGTTCCTGGCTGTCCGAAAGCGCCTCCAGCTTGGCGAAATTCAGCCCCCTCGCCAGTTCGCCGTCTTGCTCGACCGCCCGGCGGAAGTAGTAGCGAGCGGCGATGACGAGGAGCGGCAACTTCTGGCCCGTGCGCAGGCGCAGCAGTTGGCCGAGCCGGGGGTAATTCGCCCTCTGGAGTTCGTCCGCCACCTGCTCGACGCCCCGCCAGTCGGCGTCCAGCAGGGCCAGCGGATCGGCATAGCGGGCGAAGGAACCGGCCTCTCGTTCCAGGCTCGCCCGGTCCAGGCTGCCGCCCAGCACGCCGGCCTTGCGGGCAGCACACAGTTCTGCCAGGCAGCCTTGCCGAAAGTCCCGGCCCCGATCCGGCTGCTCGGCCAGGATCGCCCGGTCGAGAAAACCCCGCACCTGCTGGGCGAGGGCCTGGTCCTCGCCGGATGACAAGGCCGTTTTGCAGCGGTCCCAGAAGGAGTCGCCGGCCAGGGCGACCTCCAGCGTCTTCCACGAGCGCTCGTTGGCGGTCGTCAGCGCTTTAGTGAGCCGCTGGCTGTGGTCCGTGAAGTGGCCGAGGAGGGCATGAACGACTTTTTGCGACTGATCCAAGACGCCGGCATCGTCGTCGGACAGGCCGACAGCCCGCATGGCCCCGCCGGCTACATAGCGGATGGCAGTCAGCGACAGGATGGTGAACACGGCCATGTCAGTTCCTCAATCGCTTCTCGCCCCTGGATTTCACAGCCTGGATCGCACTCCGGGAAAGGCGGTCCACGGCTTCGGCCACCACGCCTTCGCCCGTATCGGCCCGCCGCATCGCCAAGACGGCGGTGTAAACGTCACTGGTCGTCGGAGCCGCCGGTGCGGTTCTTGATTTCTCGTGGTGGCCGAACCTCCCGTGGAGGCCGGACCTTCCGTTCGGGCCGAACATCTCGTTCGGGCCGAACATCTCGTGGGTCACGAAGTTCTCGCTGTCCTGGGGTTGAGTATCCCCCTTGCTCCTTCTCTCCAGTGGTCAACCACAGGAGAAAACCGAAGGAAAGCATCACCGCCAGCGCACCGCCGCCGACCGTTCCGGCGATGACCGGCGCTGAGTACCGCAGCCACAAGTTCTCGGCAGGCAGCCAGTTGTCCTTGAACCGCGCCCGCACTTCCGGGTTCTTCAAGACCATCAGCCCCCAGAACCCCACGCCCATGCCGGCCAGTGTACCCAGGAGGGTGACGGCTATCGGGACCGTGGTGAAGAGGAGCCACCCCCAGCTAGTCAGGGCCAGCAGCGAGCCGAGGACGGCGAAGCCATACCGCCGGCTGGCCGTCAGCGTTTGGGCCAGGCCGAACATGGCCAAGGCATTTTGCAGGAGCGTCAGTGCGAGCAAAATGCCGTTGCGGGTCGGCTCTCTGAGATTGTCGGTGAAGAGGGGCAGGAACCCATACAGGCCCATCAGCAGTGCGAGGCCGACGACCACCATCATGCCGACGAGCGGAGGCGTCAGGCCGGTCACACGTTCCGGGCCAGTCCCGGCCTGCCGTTTGGGCGGCGTGAGGACGACCACGTTCGAGGCTTCGGCGGGCGGCGGTGGCGGCGCATCGACCGTGCGGGCGCTCGGCACGGGCGGCGGGCATGCCGGCGGCTTGGCCGGGAACATCCCCTTGATCTGCGAGGCCGGCAGCCACTTGCCTCCTTCGGTTTGCACCATGTCGATGGGCAGCAGCTTGCCCGACGAGGCGAATTCCCTCATCTGGGCCGGCGTGTACGGCCCGTACCTCTTGTCGTCCCGCATCATGAACCATTGGGTCGCCATCGCCGCTCCCCTGGAGGAATAAATCATCGCCTTCTCCGGCTGTGCGGGAGAGAGTCCCGCCAGGGGCCAACATTTCTCCATTTTTCTGGCCCCTCGCCCCATCGCCTTCCGCATGGCAGGATAGGGGCCGGCTCGGTGTCCTCGTAAGATGGGTGGAAAGTCCGTTCGACCGTCCTGCGGACAACCTCCCGCATCCTTGAGACGACCGACCGATGGCCGCTCCGACTGGTTCCGACACGGCCCTCCAGGGGATCATCGACCTGGCCAGCGCCGGCGACGCCGCCGCCTGGGCCGAACTGCTGGCCCACGCCTGCGAGCGCCTGCGCCGCCTCGCCCGCAAGATGCTCAAGGGCTTCCCGGACCTGCGCAGGTGGGAAGCGACCGACGATCTGTTGCAGAACGCCATGCTGCGGCTGCACCGGGCGCTGGCCGAGGCGAGGCCGAAGTCGGTGCGGCACTTCTTCAACCTGGCGGCGGTGCAGATGCGCCGTGAACTGCTCGACCTGGCCGACCGCCACTTCGGCCCCGAAGGCGTCGGGACGAACCACCACACGGACGGGCCGTGTCCCCCTGGCGACGGCGATGGCGGCGTGCTGGACCGGCAGCCGGCGGTTGCCGACGAGCCGTCCACTATGGAGGGCTGGTCCGAGTTCCACGCCCGCATCGAGGCGCTGCCGGACGAGGAGCGTGAGGTCGTGGGGCTGCTCTGGTACGAGGGGCTGGCGCAGGAAGACGCCGCCGCCGTGCTGGGAGTGTCGGTAAGGACGGTCAAGAGGCGCTGGCAGTCGGCCCGGCTGCTGCTCTTCGAGGCGGCGAAGGAGGAACCCCTGGGATGAGCGACGACCGGCTGGCCGATCTCCTGCTGCGATGGGAGGAGCTGCACGAGCAGGGCCGGGACGCCACGCCCGACGAGCTTTGCCGTGACTGCCCCGAACTGGCCGAACCCCTGGCCCGGCGCATCGAGGCCCTGGAGGCGCTGCGCTGGATGAAGGAGCCGCTGGCCGACGTGCCGACCCCCGACGTTGGGGAGGGGACGCCGCCAGCACCGACCACCCTGGCCGGTCGCTACCGGCTCGACAGGCTGGCGGGCGAGGGCGGCTTCGGGCAGGTCTGGAAGGGGTACGACCTCGAACTGGAGCGGCCCGTCGCCGTCAAAGTGCCCAAGCCGAGCAGGCGGTTCTCTGAGGAAGAGATCGAGCGGTTCGTGGCCGAGGCCCGCAAGGTGGCCCGGCTTCGCCACCCCGGCATCGTGGCCGTCCATGACATTCACCGCAGCGCCGGCGCATATTTCTTCGTGTCCGACTGGATCGAAGGCAACGACCTGGCCTCCCGTATGCGGCAGGGCCGGCTGCCACGGGACCAGGCCGTGCGCATCGTCACCGAGGTCGCCCTCGCCCTGGCATATGCCCACCGGCAGGGCATCATCCACCGGGACATCAAGCCCGGCAACATCCTGCTCGATGGCAACGCCGCCGCCCTCGTCACCGACTTCGGCATCGCCGCCACCGAGCAGGAACTCCTGCACGAGCCGAGAAGCACACCGGCGACCCTGGCGTATGCCTCGCCCGAACAACTCAGCGGCCAGCCCATCGACACACGCAGCGATTTGTGGAGCCTGGGCGTGGTCCTCCACGAGTTGCTGGTCGGGAACCTGCCGTTTGACGACCCGGACCCCGCCGCCCTGCGGGAGAAGATCGCCTCGCACGAGCCGCCGCCCCTGCGCACCGTGGACGGCACGATCCCGCCCGGACTGGAGCGCATCTGCCTGAAGTGCCTGGCGAAGAACCCCGCCGACCGCTACGCCACGGCCCAAGGGCTTGCCGACGACCTGGCGGCGCACCTGGGGAGGCGGACCCGCCGTTGGCCGGGCCTCCTCCTCGGCGGCATTGCCCTGCTGCTGGCGGGGGCCTTGGCCGGGTGGATCGCCTCCCGGCCCGGCGAGGCCGGACGGCAGCGGCCTCCGGCGGAAGTGCGGCGCTGGGAAGTGCAGGGGACACGGTTCACCAGCGTCGTGTTCTCCCCGGACGGCGGCAGAGTCCTCTCCGGCGGTATGGACGGCTCCGTGATCGTCTGGGACGTGGAAACCGGGGCCGAGGTCCGCCGGTTCCCTCGGCAGAAGGTCTGGGTGCGCTGCGTGGCGTTCTCGCCGGACGGCCTCAGCGCCTATTCCTGCTGCGGCGGGCTGGACAGCGACGACTTCTCGTTGCGGCGGTGGGACGTGGAGGGCGGCAGGGAGATCAGGAGCTACACCGGGCAGAGGAAGCCCCTCATCTGCCTCGCCGTCTCGCCGGGGGAGCGGTGGCTGCTGTCCGGGGGCGACGGCGGCGACGACTGCTCCCTGCGCCTCTGGGACGTGAGGACCGGGGAGCAGGTCAGGGGCTTCCACGGCCACGAAGGCCATGTGTGCGGGGTGGCGTTCAGCCCGGAGCAGCGCTGGGGCATCTCCGGCGGCGTGGACGGGACGGTGCGGCTGTGGGCCGTCCCGTCCGGCCAGCAGGTCCGCACCTTCGTCGGGCATGAAGGCGGCGTCCAGTGCGTGGCCTACGGGCACAATGGCGCACGCATCGTCTCCGGGGGCAAGGACGGCACGGTGCGTCTGTGGAACGAGCAGACGGCCAGGGAGGTCCACCGCTTCGAGGGCCACAAGGATGAGGTCATGTCCGTGGCCTTCTCGCCGGACGGGGGGCGCATCCTGTCGGGCAGCCTGGACGGCACGGTGCGGCTGTGGGACGTGGCGGGCCTGCGGGAGATCGCCTGCCTCCGGGGCCACCTGGGTGGCGTGAACGGCGTGGCCTTCTCGCCGGACGGGCGGCGGGCCGTGTCGGGCGGCGAGGACGGGACCATCCGCCTCTGGCGGCTGCCGGACTGAACAGGCTGACCGCACGGCCCCGCCCTTGCCGGGGGACAACGCCTGGCGTCCGGGGATTCACCGGCCCTCGGAGCGCAAGCCGATCCCGCCACCCATCTCGTACCACTCCTGCAACTGCGCCTCCCTTTCCGTGCTGTCGGTGACGACGCAGAAGCCCACCGCCTCCAGCGCCGCCTTGACCTCCTCCACGTTCTCCGGGCGTCCCGGCTCGCCGCTGAGGTAGTCGGGAGCCTCCTCCGTGGCGCATACGCCCACCAGCGCATCCGCCCCGGAGCCGAAGCTCCCCACGAACACCGTGCAGGGAGGCTCCAGCGCCTCGGCCACCCCCGCCACGAACCCTGCGAGCGTCATCATCTTGATTCCCCGATCCCGTTTCTTGTCCGCCAAGCGCCCCGGTGCGCTCGCCCCGGATCGACGCACCCGGCACACGAGGTTGACACGACCCACCGCCGGGCGTTCAGCATTTGCCGGCGGGGCGTGGGCAGTGCCGGAGGCTCATCCGTCCCCTCGTGGACGGTCCTTGGGCGGCGGCACTTCCAGCAGGCGGCTGAAGTCGGCGGTCTGTAGGACCACGGAGCCGTCCACAGGACCGTCGCCCATGCGCTGGGTGTCAACGGAGAGGCGGGTGGCCCTGGCCAGGTAGTCTCGGAGGTCTTCCAGGGTGAAGTCGGCTTCGGAGCAAGCCCTGATGCGGACGACCGCCTCGAACTCCCGCAGTGGCAGCCCCTCGCACATGTCGGCCTGGATCGCCTGGTACGCCTCGTGAGCGCCACGGATGTCAGCGAACAGCACGGCCCGGCGCACGTCCGGGGACCAGCCGTCAGCGCCCCAGACCTCGTTGCGGCGGTTGACGAGGACGTAGCGGCGGAAGACGCCTTCGCCCAACGACTGGATCGTTATTCGGCAGTTGGTGTGCATGGCGTACTCCCTCACGGAACCACATCGAGGAACTGAATCCACTCGCACGGGATGTCGGCCAGCACCCGACCGTCCGCCAAGGTGAGGTCGGCTACCTCGGTGGGGCGGCGACCTCCGGTGACGTGGCAGCGGACGTGGCAGTGGAGGACTTCTCCCCGCTTGAAGGAAACGGAACACAGCTTGGCAGGCAGCGGCCCTTCCGGGTCCGTCGCAACGCCCCGGCGGAACTGGATGATGTGCGTTCTCCGGGAGGACGCACGGGATCGAGAACGCTGGTCCATTGCAGGTGATCTCCGAGTATCGTTTCGTGCTGCGAAAGGCGGCTGGCCCGGCCCGTTTTCACGTCGGGCCGCCGCAGTGCCGGAACGCACCGGGAGGCGGCTTCCAGAGGTCCAGCGTGATGAACTCTTGCGGGTAGCTGCGGCCCAGCGCCAGGGCGACAAGCTCCCGGTCGCCGCACTGGCCGAACGCCTTCCCGGCGTCGGCCTGGTCAACCACGCTCCGGCCCCGCTTGATCGTGCAGCCGAAGTCACGTTCATAACCGGCGATCCGGTCGAACAGGTCCGGGGCGACGGCCCGCACGGACGCCCACTGGTCGGCCATCCCGAAGACGCACGCCAGGCACGACACCCGGCCCCAGCCCAGCCAATAAGCGGGATGGGGGTTGATCCCGTGCAGCGCCATCTTCGCCCAGACCTGGGCCTCGGTCTGGTCGATGGCGCTGCGCCAGGCGTCCACCCGGCGGCTCCTCGTGCTGCACCGATGCACTTCAAGCTCGGCGTAGCGGCTGCGGGCCGCAGACTCCTCCCGGCGCTCGCCGGTCAGGAAGAGGATGCGGGCCTTCTTGAAGGCAGGCTCGTTGTTCAGGGCGATGGCAGCCGTGTCGATCTTCAGCGAGGCACTGCACCAGCGCACGGACAGGTCGGCGCTGACCTGGGGGAACTTGCGGCGGGTGCTGATGGCCCCCTTGATGCCGCCCGCCGTGCCGATGGTCCCGTCCTGGCGGTCGAAGCTGACCGGGGCGCTGCGGTCGTTGTCCTTCAGCATCTCCCTCTTGAAGCCGCCGTGCCGCCACTGGAAGAGCAGCTTGACGCCCAGGTGGGCGGCGAACGCCTTGCAGTATGATTCGGTCACGGGCCAGTCCATGAACGGCACGTCCTTGGACGGCTCGCCATCGATGTGCTGATGCCACAACTGCATCCGGTCCAGGGGCAGGCCGGCGGCTTCCAGGCGCTCCTTCATGTCCAGGGGCAGGAACACGCTGTCCTTGCCCCCGCTGAAGCTCACGATCACCTTGTCGTACTGCCCCAGGGGCAGCAGCCGGGTCGTGTCCGGCCTGCGGGCTGCGCTGGCCATCGGCAGTGCCACGGCGGTCATGTCGGTTGCCTCCTGGGAGGTTGACCCGCCATGAAGGCCGGCGTTCATGATTTCGTTCAGAGTCCGACAGCGTGGAAAATCCTGAACGGCCCGCCCCCTATCGAGTCAACCTCGCAGAGAGCAACACGACATCACGAGACACGGGAGAACATGAGATGGCGCACGAGATCGAGATGAACGGACCCGGCATGGCCTACTTCGGGGAAAAGCCCTGGCATGGGATTGGTGTCGCCCTGGACGAGTCCGACATCTACTCCTGGCCCACCGTGAGCCAGAAGGCCGGGCTGGACTGGACCGTGGAACTGGTCCCGCTCGTCACCGGCGACACGAAGGCGAAGGTGGAACACAAGGCGGTACGGCGCTCGACGGACGGGCGCATCCTGGGCGTGGTCGGCCCCCGCTATACCCCACTCCAGAACCGGGACGCTTTCGGCTGGTTCCAGCCCTTCCTCGACGCACGGGAGGCGTCCCTGAACACGGCGGGTAGCCTCCGCAACGGCTCCCGCATTTGGGTTCTCGCCAAGCTCAACCGTGATCCTCTCGTCATCGCTGAGGGCGATGAGGTCGAGAAGTTCGTTTTGCTGTCGCACGGCCACGATGGCAGCCTGGCGGTGCGGGCCGGGTTCACCCCGATCCGGGTCGTGTGCCAGAACACCCTCTCGATGGCTCATGGCTCCGACGCCAGCAGGCTCATCCGCATCAGGCACACCCGTGACGTGCTGGAGAACCTTGCCAACGTCCGAGAAATCATGTCGATGGTGAACGCCGAGTTCGAGGCGACCGCCGAGCAGTACCGCCGGCTGGCCCGAAAGAGCGTCAACCAGGCCGACCTGTGCAAGTACGTCAAGCGTGTCCTCAAGGTCGAGGACGAGCAGGAGGTCAGCACCCGGACCCAGAACATCATCGAGGAGATCATTCGCTTGGCCGAGTCGGGCCGGGGCAACGACCTGCCGTCGATCCGTGGGACGTACTGGAGCGCCCTCAACGGCGTGTCCGAGTGGCTGACCCACGAGCGGGGACGCAGCGTGGACAACCGGCTGAACAGCCTGTGGTACGGCGACAGCGCCGGCGTCAACCGCCACGCCCTTGCCGTGGCGCTCGACATGGCCGGGTGACGACCACAGGCGAACCGCCCGGCGTGCATCAGACCGCCGGGCCTTCCTCCAGGGGGCAACAGCGTGATCGACAGGTCGGAGAGGCTGCGGCGGGCACGGCTGGCCGAGATCGACGCCCAGCCGGCAAGCCGGGAGGGACTGGAGGAGAGGCACGGCCAGGTCTGGGACACCCGCCAGTTGGCGCAGGCATTCGTCGTCGTGGGGATCGCCTTGCCCTGCGTCGTCGTCCGGCGGAAGGCGGACGGCGTGGTGGGGTCGCTCCTCCTCCAGCAACGGCCACGGTTCTACTACTCGTTCCGCCCCGACGAGCGAGCCTTGCCGGGGCATGGGGCGGGCGCTTGCGATGGAGGGCACGGCGCAGCCGGCGAGGCGTAAGGGTGGCGACACCCGCCCGGCCCCGAACCTTAACCAACGCCCGCCCCGCCCCGGCAAGCCGGCGGGGGACGGCTCGCTGCGAGGCCCGCTGCGGACGGCTTCGGCAGACGGAGGAAATCCTGAACGCCCGGCCCCCTGCTGCGTCAACCTAGCGGGCAGAATACGAAGGGGGTCAGGGCAATGGGCGTCAAGATCGTTGTCGAGAACCGCCAGGTCGTCCCGCTGGTCCCGCTGCGGCAGATCATGCACAAGGCTTCCGTGTTCTACATCGGCACGCTCGTCGCCAAGCACGGCAAGGAGCGTCAGGCGACGGAAGAGGAATCGTGGCACTGCTGGTCGGCGTCGGGCGACGGCACGAACGTGGTCGATCTGGCCCGGATGGACGAATGGTGGTGCAGCGGGTCCGACTTCGACCTCGACGCCAGCACGGGCCGGCTCCTCCAGCCCGGCGAGCGCCTGGGACCGGCGGCTCAACGACGACGCCCTGCGCACGGGCGACCGGCTGCTGTCGGCCTACACGACGCTGCGGGGCGTGCGGCTCTACGTCATCACCGAGGCCGACCGCAGCATCACCACCCTTTTGCGAGCCGACGAGTATTGACATGAGCGGCGAGGAACTGGCGATGCTCTACAAGGCCGATGAGATCACGATTGACGAAGCCCTGGAGGCCCACCTGCGCAACCTGGGCATCTCCGCTGAGGACGAACTGCTCTTCGTCCTCCAGATGGCGCTGGGCTTCGCCAACCTGGGGCACGAGGACCGGCCCGTGCCTCTGTCCGGCGACCGCACGCCCACCGTGGCCGAGGTCATCGACCAGTACAGTCTCCGGCCCTTCGTGGAGGATCGAAGCCCGTGGATATAGCTCCGAGCGACGAGGACTTCCGCATGAGCGACATTTTCGACGCCCTGCACCGGGGCATGTTCGACCGGCTTTTCTCGCTGGACGAGGAGGGCCGCAACGCCAAGGCGAAGCTGCTCCGGGAGGCAGGCGTCCCCGAAGAAATGATCGCTGGCCTGACGAAGCCCGGCATCCTGCCCGGCATGAGCTTCGGCGGGGCGAAGACCGTGGATGTCATGAACGTCGTGGAGCGGGTGCTGTTCCGCCAGAACGCCGGCAGCGTCTTGCTGCGGGTCACACGACCGCCCTACGACGAGGCGGGGCATATCGAGATAGCCGTGCTGGAGGTCGGGCCACCCGCTGAGAAGCAGGCCACGGACGACGTGGAGGAACAGCGATGACGGTGCGGTGCAGCGCCAAGGCCCTCGCCAGGGCCGTCCGGCGTGACCTGCTGGACTGCGACAGTGCGATCCAGTCGCTCCTGAACGCCTACACGGGGCCGCTGGCCGTGCCCTCGTTGCCCAAGGCGTGGCTCGCCCTCGGTTGGCACAACATGGGCTGGCTGGGGCTGTCCCTCGACCTGCCGGACGGCCCCATGAAGGTGGCCCGGATCATCGAGGAGTTCGGCCTGGCTCCGTTCCTGCCGCTGTTCGACCGCCATGAGCGGGCCTGTTTCGCCAAGGGCGAGATCGTCCTTCACCGTGGCGAACCATTCCGGGTGGTCGGTTCAAGGAAGGTAACGCCGTTCGCCCTGTGCCGCCCGGACGGCTGCGAACTGCTCATCGAGTCCCTGGATGGCCGGGCGTTCGGGTTCGTTGACGAGTCCGAGGTCGAGCAGCCGGACGGCTGAGGATTGTCCCGGGAGCAGCGCCATGCGGATTCTCATGTCACCGAAGGCGGTCGAACGGCAGCTTCGCCGCCGGGGCTGGTGGCTGCGTGCCCTGGCGCTCCAGGCCATGAAATCCAACTGGTTCGTTCAGCGCTGCAACGACTTCCTGCTGTGCCGGCGGGGCCAACTGAGCATCACCCTGGTCGCCGGCAGCGACGACCCGATCTCCATTCATCTCTTCAAGGGCGTCCTTGCGGGCTTGGTGGACCTGACTGACGAGTTCATGGCTCTACGGCCCCGGCGGCGCAAGTCACGGTGAGGGCGATTCATGGTCCGCTACTTCTTCATTCACGGCCCTACCGGCTCGACCTGGGAGGTCAGCGATCCGGTGCGCTGGGCGCTGGATCACAGGGACGAGGCGATCCTGGCCCCGGCCAGGGACCGGCTCCTCACCCTCACGACCGCTGACGGCGACCGCATCTTGCGACTCGTAGTCAGGCGGTGCAGGCTCACCCTGGTCGAACTGCGGGGCGAGCGGGTGCTGGTGCATTTCTGGGGGCCGGAGTCCCAGGCGGACCTGCGCCCGTTCTTCAAGCTCCACGGCCTGGCCCGGCCCGGAGTCGAGGTCGTCATGCTGTGGCGCAAGCGGGAGTGGGTCTGGTCCAAGCGTGGCGACGACTTCCTCTTCGGGGAGCCGCACGCCGGGTTCCCCTGGGAGGCGTACCGCCAGGAGTGGGACCGGCGGCACGAGCAGGACGAGGATTGGTCGCCAGCGCCCGAAGCCCTCACCAACTTCGGCTGGCCCGGCGTCGAGCCGCCGCTGATCCCCTGGGCGGTTCTCAAATGGCTCTGGGTCCACGAGCGGACGCAGCCCTGCCCGAACTGCGACACGCCGACGCTCACGGTGCGCCTCTGGCATCGTAGGCGTCCCTGGGTTGGGGGCCTGAACAGCTACCTGACCCGTGGCTGCTTCGAGTGCCGGCGGCTCTTCAAGCAGGATTACCCCGGCGACGTGCTGGAGTGGGTGTTGGGGAACCTCGACCGGCGGCTCTGGCCGACGCACCTGCGCCTGTTCCGGCGGTACGACCTGACCGCCGAATATGCGGCAGCGCTGGGGCGGCTGGGTGACGGGGGCGCAGGCGGCGAGACGGCTTGATGATGCAACAGGAGGTCCGCCCGTTGGGCACGAGGCCCGGCTCCCTCCTGCGGCGTCGTGCTGCGGCTGGCAGGTCCGTCACGGCGGTTGTCGCAAAGTTGATTACTCCGAAACCGCTTTGCGAAAACCTCGACCGGGACTCCTTCCCTCCCCTGGTCCCATGCGCCTTCGCCCCCGTCTTCTTTTGCGGAACCCTGAAACGAATTTCCGGGACTCCTTGATCCAGAGATACTGCCGTGGAAATCTCTCCACGCAGGGCTTGCAGCAAAATAAGAAACACCCGACGCCGGGAACTTCGGGTCAGGGACCAAACTTTGCGCCGAAGCCGTTCCTGAAAATGCGCAGGCGAAGGGAAAACGCATCCAGGCAGGTGTTTTCCCCTTCCGCTGCGCCGTCATTCCGCCAAGGACCAGACGGCCTTCCAGGGTGGCCTGGTCGGCAGCTTGGCAGCGGACCCGAACCGGGGCCAGCCCTGCGACCACGTTGCGATCACCCACCGATCCCCGGACTTGCGAAGCCCGTAGGTCACGACCGTTTCCTCGTTCCTCGCCGGGTCGTCCTCGTCCGGCATCGACGCACGTCCGCAACCCCTCGCACCACCACGAGTCCACCTGGCGGACGTAGAGCCACCGCCCGAAGTCGTGGCCGAGGCGCTGGTCCTTCAGTTGGTCGGCACGTTCTCCGGTCGTGCGGTCGAAGTCGGGGTAGGCCAAGGCCATCCTCTGCCAATCCCTGGCATGGTGGCCGGCGTGGTAGTCCTCGATGGGCCGGAGCAGTCCGGCGGGGGCGTCGGTCGGCTCAAGCTGGAACGGCGGCTCTGCGGGCTGCCGGTAGGCCAGGTCCGGCGGCGGCGACTGACCCGCCGGGATGAATACGTCTTCGAGGCTCCCAGGCTCGCCGTCCTGCCTGGCCGGTGGTCCGTCCGCCCAATGCTCCCGCCAGCCGACCCACCATGCGTCGAACTGTGCGGCCCACGTCTCCACGTCGAGCGGGACGCCCGTGGCGAACGGCTGGATCGAGTCGCAGGCGACGAGCAGGCCGAGGGCGACCGAACCGGGGGCGTAGGAGTGCGACACGAACGACAGGTGGGCACGCAACCCGGACGGCCCTGCGCCGTCAACCAGCACGTCCCGGACGCAGGAAGTGGCCAGGTCGAAGTCGGCCTGGACCTTGGCGAGCCGCCCGGCCAGCCGGTTCTTCATCTTCAGCGCCTTGGCGAGCGTGATCTGTGCCATCGCCGCCTCCTCTCTGCTTCAATTTGTTCTCGCCACTACAAGAGACAGGGGCAGCCGTTCGGGTTCGCACCGTGGGGCAGACGAACGGCGGCGGGTATGGCCCTGCGCTGGACCGCAGCGGAGGTTGACGATGCCACGAACAGACAGCGATCAAGAGGGCGGGCAGGTTGCGGGGACGCTCGAACGCATCGAGCGGCGACTCGAACGGATAGAGGGGCTGCTGGCGCAGGGGCCGGCGGCGGGACACGAATGGCTCTCGATCAAGCAGGCCGCTCACGTCACCGGACTGTCGCAGGCCCACGTCCGCCGGGCGGTCAGGGCGGGCGGGCCGGCGGCGTCGAACGTGGGCACGCAGTCCCGCCCGATCTGGCGGATCGCACGGGCCGACCTGGCGAAGTGGATGGAGGAGAACCGGGTGCAGAACCCGCTCCCCTCCAGCGCCGACCTACGGGTGCTTGTGCAGCGTTACTTCCCCAAAGGCTGAGCCGGCAGCGGGAGCATTTCCGGGGCGTAGCCGGCCCGGATCGCCGCCACCGTCGAGGGCGGCGTCAGGATGGCCACTTCCACGCCGGTCGGGCGGGGCCTGCGCTCCGTGTAGCCGCCAGGCGACCACGGCAGCAGCGACTCGCCCCGGACGAGGAAGGCGTCGTCTTCCAGCTTCACGAACACGCCGTCCGGCAACCCGTCCAGCGCCGCCACGAAAGTCCGCTTCGTGCGGTCGGGGCCGGGCCGCTCGGCGTGCAACCGGCTGTCCATCTCCTCGGCGCTGGGCGGCTGCGTGCCGACTGCTTTCGCCCAGGCGGTGCGGAAGGCGTTGAACCGCTCCCGCCGGCACTCGGCCCAGGGCCGGTGGCCCGCCGCCAGGGCGGTCGCTTCATCGAGGAAGAACAACTCCGTGTAGAATCCGGGCGTCATCACCGCCCGCTTCCGCCCATTGAACTCCAGAACGCAGGCGATCCAGCGCTTGACCTGCCAGGGGCGCTTGATGCTGCCCTCGGCGTCGTGCAGGACGCCCCGGTTGCCCATGAGCGTGCCTCGTTCCGTCGTGGCGATCAACTCGCCCAGCGGCGTCACACGGTTTCGCCTCGGCATGGCCAGCCTCTTCTACTGGACGAAGTGGCCCGCACCCCGCAGGGCGTCCAGCGCCGCTGGCAAGTCCTTCCCCTTGACCATCAAGTAGTCGGTGTCGAAGGTAGAGACGGCGAAGACGCCGACGCCGGCTGCGGCCAGGGGCACGGCCAGCGCCGCCAGGACGCCCACGGCGTCGAAGTCGATGGTCCCGGCCACCCGGAGGCAGCGCCAACCCTTCTCGCTCTTGACCCCTTCGGGCACGTCCCCCTCGGCGCACACGATGGAAAGCTCGTCCGGCGTGCGGGTGATCGAGGAGAACGATCCAGCGCTGGCCCAGGGAGGGGTCGGCGCATTCGCAGCCAGCCGGCAGACGGCGAAGGCCCCATCAAGGACGATGATCGTCTGTGACCGCATCAGCATCTCGGCCTGAACCTCGCCCGGCAGCCTGGTGTCCACGCTTGATTCTACGAGGAGCCAGACGTGCCGCAGACGATGACGTTCGAGGTCGTGAAGGTCAGGGAAGCGCTCGCCAGGAACCGGGAGGCGCACCAGGCCCTCGTGGCGCTGGCGACCGAAGGCTACCGCCGCCAGGCGATCAAGGAATTGGAGGCGATGCTCGAAGAGGCCAGGGCCGGCGGTCGCATCCGCCGGGCGCTGCCGCTGATCGAGCCGATGGACATGACCCGTGAGTACGACCGCATCCTGGGGATGCTGGAGATGACCAACCAGACCGTGATCGAGTTGACGCCCACGGAATTCAGCAACTTCGTTCTGGACGATTGGGCGTGGACGGAGCAGGTCACGGCGACGAACAGCCGCTATGTCATGTGACGCCCGGTTGCCGGCGCTTTCCTGGGCGAGCCGGGCCGGTCACGGTTCGGGGTTCCAGGGGTACTCCATCTGCCCCGCCGTCCTGCGGGCGACATCCTCGCCCAGCAGCCTGCCGACGACGTGCAGGCTCATGTCGATGCCGGCGGCGATGCCAGCCGAGCAGGCCACCCGCCCGTTGTCCACAAAGCGGCGGTCGGCGTGAACCGTGGTCTTCGGGGCGGTCTGGCGCAGCAGGTCGATGGCCCCGTGGTGCGTGGTCGCCTCCAGTCCGTCGAGCAGCCCGGCCTTCGCCAGCAGCAGCGCCCCGGTGCAGACCGACAGGACCAGTTCCGCCGTCTCCGACGCCTGCTTGATCCACCCGACAAGAGCCGGGTTGTCCATCTCCTTGCGGGTTCCCTGACCGCCGGGGACGAGGAGGAGGTCGGGCCGGGGGCAGTCCGCCAAGCGGGCGTGAGGGTTGACGCTGAGGCCATCACGGGCGACGACCGGGCCGGCGTTCTCGGCCACGGTCAGGACGGTGAAGGCGGGCGGGCCGGTGAAGCGGTTGGCGACCGAGAAGACCTCGAACGGCCCGCAGAAGTCAAGAACCTCCACGTCGTCGAAGAGGAGGATGGCAAGGGTGCGGATTGCGGGCACGGTCATCCCTCCGTTGTCCCTGAAAGACTGCACATCAGTCGGTGAGTCATGGCAAGGGTGCGGATTGCGGGCACGGTCATCCCTCTGGGGCCGGCACGGCGGCGAACGCTTCACCCCGCCACCACTCGGCCCACGCTCGGTCACTCCTCGGCTTTCCCGCCAGGGGGCTGCTGCGCCAGCGGGCTGATGTCCCGGAAGATGTGCTGCTCGTACCAGGCTTGCAGTTCGACGGTGTTGCCGTCCTTGCTGATCGGCACGACGCACAGCAGCCGCAGGTGGGCGTTCTCCCGGAGCCAGTGCGAGAGCCGGTGGGCCAGGCAGAAGGGCAGGTTGCCGTCCTGCGGGGCGGTCCCTCCGGCGATCACCCTGACCCATCCGCCCATGTCATGGACGCCGACATCGAACTTCCCCGAACCGTTCCCCGGCTGTGGTATCCTCATGGCTCCCCCTATTCCAGCGGCATTGGTGCGATTCTACCGGGGTGGGTGATTGCCCGCAATATCCTCCAGGCTGGCCTGGACCGCCAGTTGTCCCCAAAGGAGGGGCCTCGTAGTCAATCTGATGGTGGAAAACACGAACGCTGGTCGGACGAAGCCCCGTGGCGGTCGTCCGACGCACCCCTTCTGGTAACGCCGATGAAAGCCTACACCGAATACCTGACCTTGAACATCCCCTCGAAGATGGCGTTCGAGAACATCACGCCCCAGGTCGCAGAAGCCGTCAGGAAGAGCGGGGTGAGCGAGGGGATTGCGCTTATAAATTCGATGCACATAACCTCGTCGGTTTTCGTCAACGACGACGAGCGGGGCCTGCACCACGACTTCGGGAAGTGGCTGGAGCAACTGGCCCCCTTCAACCCCGACCCGGCCCACTACCACCACAACCGCACCGGCGAGGACAACGCCGACGCCCACCTCAAGCGCCAGGTCATGGGCCGGGAGGTCGTCGTGGCCATCACGAAGGGGAAACTCGACTTCGGCCCCTGGGAGCAAATCTTCTACGGAGAGTTCGACGGCAACCGCCCCAAGCGGGTGCTGGTCAAGATCATCGGGGAATGAAAGCGTCGGGCCTGAGCGGACTGCCCTGGCCCTTCTGTTCCCCTGTTCAGTCCGCTTCCACCGGGAAGCTGCGGACGATCTTGATGATCTGCACGGAATGCCTGAAGGGCAGTCCGGTTCGGGTACGGAAGCCGGCGGCGTTCAGGGCCTCGCAGACCTCCGCCAGCGTCTTGCCTTCGGCCTGGAACCGGCTGATGGCCTTGCGAACGGGGCGGTAGAAGCCGGCCAGGCTGGCGGGGATGAGCTTCTTGCGGGGTTTCGGCTGCTTCTCCGGGACCGGGTAGCGCCGTGTCAACAAGGACGCAACGATGTCTGGTGAACGCGATGCATATCACTGCATCGGTGTTCATCAACGACGACGAGGCGGGGCTGCACGCCGACTACAAGAAGTGGCTGGAGAGGCTGGCGCCGTTCGACCCCTCGCCGCAGACCTACCAACACAACCGCACCGGCGAGGACAACGGCGACGCTCACATCAAGCGGCAGATCATGGGTCGGGAGGTCGTCGTCGCCATCACGAAGGGGAAGCTCGACTTCGGCCCGTGGGAGCAGATTTTCTACGGCGAGTTCGACGGCCACCGCCCCAAGCGGGTGCTGGTCAAGGTCATCGGGGAGTAGCCATGAGCAGCGAGCCTGAAACCATCCTCCAAACTCCTGCGAAGGTGCTGGCTTGCCTTCGCCCTGGATACCTGACGGTGTTCGTCGGGTATGGGCTCGGTATGGCTGATGGGGGCATGCCCCATGATATTCCGATGGATCTCGTTCCATTCGACCTTCGGATGCCCAACTCGGAGTTCACGTTGGTTCTCGACCGAACCAATGGACGGTTCATCGGTGTCGAGCGGCAGGCCGATGAGGGCCAGGACCAAGGTGGCCTGCCAGGGGCGGCTGGTTAGTAGGTCAGCCCTCGCCGCCGAAGGACCGCAGCAACTTGACGAACTGCTGCGGGTGCCGCCGTGGTTGGCCCGCCTCGTCGTCCCTGCCCAGGGACGTCGTCGCCAGGACGTTGTAGTTCACGACCTCGAAGGACGTCGCCGGGCCTCCCCTATCAATCTCAGATTTCCAGCGCCCTGGCAGGTTCACGGGGCAGCTTCTTTCGCCAGTTCCGACGGGCAGGTATAACCAACGGGTGCCCCATCCGCCAAGGCGAGGCGCCCGGAGAAGGGGCGCGACGGCCTTTGGTCGGAGGTGACTGCAAATGGACGAAGAACGAGAAGAACGCGAGACCGAGAAGGATGGCGGCGCGGACGAGCGACGTGCGGCACGGCTCGGGGCCCTGTGGGGGCAGTCTCGGGCGCAGTTCCACGTCCTGGAAGGGATGGGGCTCCGGATCGAGGCCCGCGAGGCGGTGTTCGCCCGGCTCGCCACTGCCGAGGGCCACGCGCGGGAGGATGTCGAGGCGTTCCTCGTCTCTCAGAGGCCGGCCCTGCTTCGTGTCCTGTGGGACGAGTCCCGACCGCGGACGCTATCGGGGCCGGGCGATGCCCGCAACATCCACGACAGCAGGGAGGACGTGTTCCGCCGAAGGGCCAGGCGCGAGGGCTACACCGCGGAGGAGGTCGAGTTTTTTCTGCGGGCCGTGGAGGGCGAGCGGTAGCGGGCCTGCGGCCACGCTGGCGATACGCTCTCCGCCGCCGACTGCCGTCCAGGCAGGAAAAGGCCCCGCACCTGGCGAAGGCATCAATCCGCGTCCGGCGTTGCTCCGCGGCACTCTGCCCGACCAGGGGCTTGACTTCCAGCACGTCCTCGAGGACGACGTCGGCTAGCCGGCCCTTGAAGCTGGGGAACTAGGATTTGAACCTAGACTAACTGATCCAGAGTCAGTTGTGCTACCGTTACACTATTCCCCACCACGTCCTTTGCTAAACTAATCGCGCCGCCTCCCCCTGTCAAGGTTGCCCTTCCCTTCCCCCAAGGACACATCGCCCGCCCGATCAGTTCGGATCGGGCGGGCGATGGTTCGAGCAGCGGGGGCCTGCGCTCACTCGTCGCGCTTGCCCCGACCGCCCTTGCCCTTGCCCATCCCGCCCCAGGCCGGCCGACCACCGCCTGGGCCGGGGCGAAGGGAGGGCTGCCCCGGCGAAGAGCCCGGCGTCGAGGCCGTCGCGCCGTCCTTCGGCGCCTGCGCCTTCTGGTAGCGCAACATCTCTTCGACCGTGATGAAGCCGTCGCCGTTCAGGTCCATCGCCAGGAACTCGGTCACCGGCCGGCCCTTCGCCTTCCACTCGTACAACCCCACCTGGCCGTCCTTGTCGCTGTCGAGCTCCGCGAACCACGTGGGCAGTTCCTTCGGCATGTTGCCGATGCGGTACACCGTGGGCCGCTTCTCCTCTTCCACGGGGGGAGGCTCCGGCTGCCCGCCGCCCGGGCCCCAGTTGTTCTGGGCTCGACGCGCTTGCTGGTCTTTGAAGTATTCCAGGTACTCGTCGAACTGGATCTTGCCGTCCTTGTTCTTGTCCCAGCGGTCCCAATCGCGCGCGATCCGCGATCGGCCCACCTCCTCCTTGTCCAGCACCCCGTCCTTGTTCTTGTCCATCGAGTTGAACCAGTTCTTGGCGTCTTCCAGCATTTTCGCCTCGGCGGCGGGCGACGGGGCCGCCCCGGGTGGGGCGGCGGCGGGCGGGGCCGCTCCGGGGGCGCCGGGGACGACCGGGGCAGGAGGAGGGCCGCCCCCCTTCTTGGCCCGGAACGCCGCCATTCGCCCTTCCATGTACTCGGAGAACAGAGCGCGCGTGAACTGGCCGTTCTTCACGCCCTTCTTCTCCAGGAAGGCCAGCATGTTCTCCTTCGCCTGCGGGTCCATCCTCCGCGAGCGCTCCCACGTCGCTTCGGGGACCTTGGCGACGTCCACCACGTCCGGGCCGGTCGCGTAGCGGTCAAAGATCTTGCTCGGGTCGAACCCGCCCCGCCCGCCCGGGCCGGGTTGCGTCAAGCCGGGGCCCGTCCCTGCCAACACCGCGACGAGGCCAACCAAGAGGAATGCGAGATAGCGAATGTTGCGCACGACCGGACACCTCCCAACCACGTCGCCTGCCTGGCTTGCCCAGATTACTCGAATGCTCTCCTGTAACTTAACCCCGCTCCTCCGTCAAGGCCCCGCATTTCTTTTTATCCGCGCTCCGCCAGTGGCCGCACCGACCGCGCCGCTGGCCCGGTATAACGCGCTCGCGGGCGAATCAGTCGGTTGTGCGCCGCCTGCTCGATGACGTGGGCGCTCCACCCCGCCACCCGCGACATCACGAAGATCGGCGTGTACAGAGGCACCTCCAGCCCCAGGGCGTGGAAGAGGCGCCCGGCCGGCCAGTCGAGGTTCGGGTGCAGGTTCTTCTCCGCCGCCAGCACCCGCTCGAACACCTCCGCCATCTCCTCCCACTTCAACTCGCCCGCCGCCTCCGCCGCCCGGCGCGCATACGCCTTCAAGATCCCCGCGCGCACGTCGCCTGCCTTGTACACCCGATGCCCGAAGCCCATCACGCGCTCCTTCCGCGCCAGCGCCTCGCGCAGCCATTTCTCCGCCGTGTCCGGGCCCCCCGCCGCTTTCAGCAGGTCCATCACCTTCTCGTTCGCCCCCCCGTGCAGCCTTCCCTTGAGCGCCCCGATGGCCGCCACCACCGCCGAGTGCAGGTCCGACTCCGTCGAGGTCACCACCCGCGCCGTGAACGTCGAGGCGTTCAGCTCGTGTTCCGCATAGAGGATCAGCGAAACGTCCAGCGCCCGCGCCTCCGCCGCGCTCGCCTCCCGTCCGCGCAGCAGGTAGAGAAAGTTGCCCGCGTGCGACAGGCCCTCGCGCGACGACACCGGCTCGCGGCCCTTGCTCAGGTGGTAGTGGTCCGCGATCGCCACCGGGATTTGCCCCAGCAGCCGTTCCGCCTTGCGCAGGTTCGCCTCGCGCGAGCTGTCCGCCACGTCCGGGTCATCGTGCGACAGCACGCTCACCGCCGTGCGCAGCACGTCCATTGGCGACGTCTCGCGCGGCAGCGCGCGCAGCAGGTCGCGCAGCGGGCCCGGCAAGCGCCGCGCGCTCGCCACGCGCCTCGCGAACTCGGCCAACTGCCGGGCCGTCGGCAACTCGCCGTGCAGCAGCAGATAGGCCACCTCGTCGAAGGACGCCTTCTCCGCCAGCTCCGTCACCGGGTAGCCGCGGTAGGACAGCCCATCCGCCACCGTGGAGATCGCCGTCTCCCCGGCGATCACGCCCTCCAGCCCCGGCGAGTAGATCTCCGTCGCGCTCATCGCACCGCCCTCCGAAGTCGAAGACGCCTCTGCGAAGCGTCGCGAAACGATCCGACGTCCGTCAGCCGAAGTAGCCCCGATCGCGGGCCTCGAAGCCCTCGTAATCCAGCAGATCGTAGAGCTCGCGGCGCGTCAGCATCTGCCCCAGGCTGTCGCGCTGATGGCCCTTGGCCAGGACGTCGGCCAGGACCGCCTCGGCGGCGCGCAACGCGCATCGCAGCGCCGTTACCGGATAGAGGACGAGTCGATAGCCCAGTTCCGCCAGTTCCGCGAAATCGAGGTTGGGGCTGCGGCCAAACTCCGTCATGTTCGCCAGCAGGGGCACCGGCCTCAGCGCCATCGCGAACGCCGCCAGCTCTTCCTTGCTCTCGAGCGCCTCGGGGAAGATCGCGTCGGCGCCGGCCTCGACGTAGAGCCGGGCGCGGCGGATCGCTTCCTCCAGCCCCAGCGGGCCCCGCGCATCGGTGCGAGCTACGATGACGAAGTCCCGGTCGCGCCGCGCCGCGGCGGCGGCGCGCACCTTGGCGGCCATCGCCTCTGGCTCGACGAGCGCCTTGCCCGAGAGGTGCCCGCAGCGCTTCGGCAACTGCTGGTCCTCCAGATGAAGCCCCGCCGCGCCCGCCGCCTCGAACTGGCGCACCGTGCGCTCGACGTTCAACGCCTCCCCGAACCCCGTGTCGGCGTCGCAAAGGAGAGGCAGGGAACTGGCCGACGCGATCTCCCGGGCCGCATTTGCGAACTCGGTCAGCCCCAGCAGCCCCACGTCGGGCACCCCCGCACAGGCCGACAGCGCCGCCCCCGACAGGTAGAGCGCGCGGTAGCCCAGGCGCTCGGCAATCCGGCCGACGAGCGCGTTGAACACGCCCGGCACCATCAACGGCTCGGCCGCCCACGCCTCGCGCAAGCGCCGGCCGGGGGAGGCCTGCGGTCGTTCCATGCGTTTGCTCCGCGGGGCCCGCGAGAGGTTTTGCTTGCCGTTTCGCGAGGCCCCTGACTCCTGAATTGCTTATTCTCGGTCGCCGTCTACCATTGACAAGGGCAGAGAAACGAACGGAGAGCGCCACGATGCTGCTGCGAGAAGCGGGCCATTCTTCCCGGCGAACGGGGCGCGTCGTCTTCTGGCTGGTCGGCGCGCTGCTGCTCGTCTTCGGCGGGCTCATCGCCTATCAAATGCTGTTCGCCGCCCGCGATCGCTTCAAGGGCGATGAGGCCCTTCTCGACGAACTACAGGGGGCCGGTCGCGAGGAAGCGCCCGAGGCCAAACTGGCGCTGCCCTGGCCTCAGTGGCGCGGGCCCAACCGCGATGGCTTCGTGCGCTGCGACAACCTGCGCACCGACTGGCCCGAAGGCGGGCCGCCCGTCGCGTGGGAGGCGGCCGGAGGCGGCGGGTATTCGTCTTTCGCGGTCGGCGGCGGGCGCCTCTACACGCTGCTCGCCCCTTCGGAAAGCGAAGAGGCCCTGGTCTGCTGGGACGCGATCAAGGGAAAGGAGCTCTGGCGCCACACCTACGCCAGCCGCGGTTTCGCCTACCCCGGGCCGCGCTCCACTCCCACCCTCGACGACAGTGGCAAACTGATCTACGCCCTCAGCTCGCGCGGGCGGTTGATGTGCTTGACCGCCAAGGACGGGAAGGTGAAGTGGGAGGTGGACTTCCTGGCCGAGCTCCAGGCGCCCATCGCCCAATGGGGCTTCGCCTGCTCGCCCCTGGTCGATGGCAAATGGGTCTATGCCATCACGGGCGCCCGCGGCAAGGCCGTCGCCGCGTTCGACCGCTTCACCGGCAAACTGGCGTGGGGCGCCCAGGATGGGCCGACCGGCTACAGCTCGCCGATCCTGGCCATGCTCGCCGGCACCCGGCAGCTCGTGTGCTTCCTGGGCGATCGCCTCGTCGGCCTCGCTCCGGGGAACGGCGAGCTGCTCTGGCAGTTTCCCTGGGCGACGAAGTTCGAGGTCAACGCGGCCACGCCCTTGATCGTTCACCGCGGCACGGCGCAGGCCCCGCTCGACTACGTGTTCGTGTCATCCGGCTACGACAAGGGCTCCGCCCTGGTGAAGATCCAGAAGGACGGGGGAGCGTTCACCGCCCGGGCCGCCTACGAGACGAACGTCTTCTGCTGCCATTTCGCCAGCCCGGTGCGGTGCGGCGATTACCTCTACGGCCCCGACGAGAAGCGCGACCTGACCTGCCTCGACCTGCGCACCGGGAAGGTCCAGTGGCGAAGGCGCGGCTTCGGCAAGGGCTCGGTGCTGCGCCTCAACGACTACCTCCTCGTCTTCGGCGACGATGGCCGCCTCGCCCTGGCGCCCGCCTCTCCCGAACACTTTGCGCCCGTCGCCCGCGCCCGGCCCTTCAAGACCAAGCCCTGCTGGGCGTCCCCCGCCTTCGCCGAGGGGCTGCTCTACCTGCGCGACGAGTCCCGCGTCCTCTGCCTCGATTTGCGGAAGCCGTGAATCGCTTGGGATCGGGAAGGAAATAACGTTCCGAGACAGGGCGGTGCTTTCGTAGGGTGGGCCGAGTCT
>JBBSEZ010000080.1:0-27675 GCA_038239195.1 Gemmatales bacterium | reverse complement strand
AGCCCCCCCCCCCCCCCCCCCCCCCCGCTCGCCCATTCTTTCTCAACCTCTCAAGCCACCACGCGAAGCGCGGGCCCGCCCGGGTGCCGCAGCGCGGCCACGTCGGCGTCCACCATCATCTTGACGAGGCCCTCGAAGCTGACCTCGAGCGCCCAGCCCATGCCGCGCGCCTTCGCCGGGTCGGCCAGCAGCAGATCGACCTCGGCCGGGCGGTAGAACTGCGGGTCGATCACCACGTACTTGTGCCAGTCGAGGCCCACGTGGTCGAACGCGATCTGCACGAACTCCTCGACGCTGTGTGTCTCGCCGGTCCCCACGACGTAATCGTCGGGCTGGTCCTGCTGGAGCATCATCCACATGGCGCGCACGTAGTCGCCGGCGAAGCCCCAGTCCCGCTTGGCCTGCAAGTTGCCCAGGCGCAGCTCGTTGGCCAGGCCGAGCTTGATCCGGGCCACGGCATGCGTGATCTTGCGCGTCACGAACTCCAGCCCGCGGCGCGGCGACTCGTGGTTGAACAGGATGCCCGAACAGGCGAACAGGTCGTAGCTCTCGCGGTAGTTGACCGTGATGTAATGGCCGTAGACCTTGGCCACGCCGTAGGGGCTGCGCGGGTAGAAGGGCGTGTTCTCCCCCTGAGGCACCTCGCGCACCTTACCGTACATCTCGCTCGACGACGCCTGGTAGAACTTGGCGGCGGGGCAAACCTGGCGAATGGCGTCGAGGACGCGCGTGACGCCGACGGCCGTGAACTCCGCGGTGAGCACCGGTTGGTGCCAGCTCGTGGGGACGAACGACATGGCGGCGAGGTTGTAGACCTCGTCCGGCTTGGCCTTGGTCAGGACCGCCGAGATGGAGGTCTGGTCGAGCAGATCGGCCTGGTACAGTTCGATGCGGTCGCGCAGGTGCTCGATGCGCGAGAAGTTTTCGGTGCTCGAGCGGCGGACCATGCCGCAGACCCGATAGCCTTTGTTCAGCAGCAGTTCCGCCAGGTAGCTGCCATCCTGACCGGTGATGCCGGTGATGAGAGCGGTCTTGACCATCCTTGTGTCCCTCGCAGTTTACGAGCTCCGCCCACTCGACCCACCTTGGTGAGCAGACGACAAAGAGCCCCCGTCGCCACGTCTAGCCTCGTCGGTATACTTCGCGAAGGGCTCGCGAGTCAAGGTCGAGGCGCTCGCCGACCTGTCTCGCCCGGTCGCTGCCGGCGGTTTCTTCTTGACTGCCCCTCCCTGCCCACCTAGGATACAACTGTTTCAAAGTTCGAGATCGGTTTGCCACCCCAGCGCACCCGTCGGGGCGCCCGCTTGTCCCCGCCCGAATCACCCCTCTCCTGGGTGAATTGCGCTCGCCGTTTTCCGAACGAGCTCTCGCCCGTTCTGCTCAGGGGCACCGATGGGCCGATTCCTCGCGAAATGTTGCGTTCTCGGGATAGGGCTCGCCCCCTCATTCGTCCCTAGTAAGGCGGAGGCTCTGCCCGGCGCCAGGCCCGCCCCAAAAGTCACGCTCGTGGACGTCAAGTATGCCGACCTCGCCCGGGCGGTGACGGCCCAGCGCGGCAAGGTGGTCGTGGTCGAGGTGTGGGCCGAATACTGAGGGCCCTGCAAACAAGGGTTCAAGCATCTGGTCGAGATGCATCAGAAGTACGCCCGCGATGGCCTGGTTTGTATCTCCGTCAGTCTCGACGAGGACGAGGAGGCGAAGGCGGAGGCCCACAAATTCCTGATCGAGCAAAAAGCCACGTTTGCCAACTACCGGCTGAACGAGGAGCGCGAGGTGTGGCAAGCGCGATGGCAAACCAAGGCCCCTCCTGTGTTGTTCGTCTTCGATCGTCAGGGGCGACGAGCAGCGCGATACACCGATGACTCGCGCAAGTCCCACACCCCCGAGGACGTCGAGGCCCTGGTGAGAAAACTGTTGCGGGCGACGCCCTGAAGGGCTCGAGAGCAGCGTCGTGGCAATTCCGGCTTGTCGGTACAAGCCACAGGTTTGGGAGAACTTTCCATGAGATGGCGCATCGTACGCCTCTTGCCCCTGGCCGCGGCAGTTCTGGGGGTCGGCCTGTTGGCCGGCCCGCTGAGTGCCGCGGAGAAGGGGCCCAAGAAAGAGGAATCGGCGTTCGGGGCGCTGAAGTCGCCCACGCCGGAAGAGGCCCGCGCGCAGGCCGAGGCCTGGCTGAAGTCGGCGGGCAAGACCGACGCCGCCAGCCTGGCGCGGTTCAACAAGGTCTGGGCGACCGACCGTCCTCTGGTGGACAAGGTCTCCGAGACGCTGGTCCTGGGCAGCCCCGAGGCGGCCAAGGTCCTCGCCGAGGCCCGCAACGCCGATGCCCCGGCGCCCCTGGCCGTCCCGGCGATCTTGAAGGACGCCAAGCAGCCCGCGTTCTTCCGCGCCAACCTGGCCCTGGCCTACTCCAAGGCGCTCGTCGGCCGCAAGGTCTACGAGGAGGCCCTCGACAGCTTCGCGGTCGTCAAGCCCGAAGAAGTCATCGACCCGGCCGCTTACTTCTTCCACAAGGCCGTCTGCGAGCACGCCCTCATGCTCAAGGACCAGGCCGACGCCACCATCGACCGCCTCCTCGTGGACGTCGTCGATAGCCCCGAGCGCTATCGCATGGTCGCCGCGCTGATGCACTTCGACATGGTCACGTGGGCGGAGAAGGACCTGGGTTGGATCGCTCGCAAGATGGACAACATCCAGCGCCGGCTCGACCTCAAGCGCGGCGGCAAGCAGACCCAGAAGATGCAGAAGGAAGTCCTCGTCCGACTCGACGAGATGATCAAGGAAATCGAGAACAAACAGAAATCGGGCGGGTCCTGAAGCAACGGTGGTAGCTGCCCCGGCGGTTCGCCGGGCTCAGGCAGCGGTAGTGGCGGTGGTTCGAATCATGCTCCAGGCAGTCCGATGAACGATTCCAACGGCGGCAACGCCAGCGGCACCGGCGACGTGGACAAGAAGCGCGTCCGCGAGATCGCCGAGGTCTGGGGCAAGCTCCCCGAGAAGGAACGCGCCCGGGCCATGCAGGAGCTGACCCGCGGCCTGCCTGCCAAGGACCGTGCCGTGATCGAGGAATACTTCCGACGCATTTCCAGCAAGACACGTCGCTGAGTTTTCCATAGAACAAAGGGGAGGGGCCAGGCGCAGACGCAACGCCGCCCCTCCAAGCTCCCTGGGGATTGCCTTGGAGGCTTCCCCTCCTTTCGTTGTTCCCGTTCTCACAAGGAGAAGCGCACGATGAGTCTGCACCGCATGTTCGCCCTGGGCCTCGCCTTCGCGCTGGTCGCCAGCACGGTCACCGTGGCCGAAGAGGCCGTGGCCCTCAAGTCAGGCCCGCAGGTCGGCAGCGACCTGGCCGGCCCGTTCCACCCGGTCAACGTCAACGGCAAGAACGCGGGCAAGAAGCACTGCCTGTACTGCGAGAACGGCAACGCTCCGGTCGCGATGATCTTCGCCCGCGAGCCCAGCGCCAACTTGACCAAGCTCATCAAGAAGCTCGACGCGGCCTGCGTCAAGAACGATAGCTGCAAGATGGGCGCCTTCGTTGTCTTCTGTAGCGACGAGGAAGGCATCACCCCGAAGCTGAAGAAGATCGCCACGGGCTCCAACCTCAAGAAGGTCGTCCTGAGCGTTGACAACCCGGCTGGCCCCAAGGGCTACATGATCAACAAGGCCGCCGACGTCACCGTCGTGCTCTACTCCGATCGCAACGTCAAGGCGAACTACGCCCTCCGCAACGCCGACCTGACGGACGCCAAGATCGCCACCATCGTCAGCGACGTCCGCAAGATCCTCCCCAAGGAGTGATCTGCGTTCTCCGGAACGTCTGCCCCCGAACGGCCGCGCGAGCTTCGCGCGGCCGTTCGGGTTTTTCATGCGCCGCGTTCACGGCTTGTCCCAGAAGATGGTGCCGCACGCCTCGCACTGGGCCAGGAAATAGGCCGCCTGTTTGCCGGTGACGAACGTGAACGTGTAGCTTTCCAGGCGCGGCCGGGCCTGTCTGCACCTACACCCGGCCCGTCCCTCGGGAGCGGCGAAGCGATTGACGCGGCACCAGCGCACGTCCTGCGGCGACCGCAGGCCCACGCGTTGGCAGGCGCGCACCACGGGGTAGGGCGGGGCGTCGCAGTGGATGTCGATCGGTCCCAGTTCGCTGGACATGACCACCTCCCTCGCACAGAGGGCCCGATACGGCCGTCTCCCTTCGAGGTTACCAACTTCCTCTCTTCTACGCAAACCGGATGCCCGCCAACGAACCGATTTGGGGCTCGTCCGCGCCCGACTCAAGTTCTCCGCCTGCCGTGCCGATGAGGAGATGAAGTCGCAAGGGTAGTTGGCGCGAGGAGTGGGTTGTCCGGCAGCGTCGGCACGGCTACACTAAAAGTATCCCGTCTTCACAAGGGCGATGCTGCCCAAACCCATCTGTTCGCCCCAGCTCCTGGCAGGGACGCGTTCCGCCGTGGGAGAAGCTATCATGGGCGTACCAGCATTCAGCCACGCCGCGGACGCTCGCGCGCCCTCGAGCCTCGGCATCGGGCTGTTCGACAGGGAGCGCTCCGCTTCCCCGGCCAATCGACGCCAGGCCTGGGCGGGCCTGAACAAGGCACAGGCCGAGAGCTTGCTCGACTGGCTCGAGGCCCGCAGATGCGCCGACCGCGAGGTAACCTGGGAAGAAGGCAAGGGCTTCACGGTGTCCTGTGTGCCGCCCGCGTAGCGAAACGGCGCCGAATCAAAACGAGCGGCGCTCCCTCGGAAGGGAGCGCCGCTCGTTCTTTTTCACCGCCTCAATATCACCGATCCTTGATGACCGTCTCCGTGTGCGTCACCCGCACGCCGTCCTCGAGGTAGCTGGCCGAGCTGTAGCTCTGAAACGCCTTGAGCACGTCCAGGGCCGTCTTCAACTGCTTGACGACGTCCTTCGGGTCCAGCTTGTTGTTTTCGTCGGCAAGCAGGGCTGCCGAAACGCCGAACTCGACCCAGGGGGCGAGGGCGTCGATGAAGGCGGGGCCGCTGAAGTAGCAGCCGGCGACCAGGTCCTTCTTGTGCTCCACCAGCGGCCCGCTCTTGATCGCCAGGGGCGTTTTCTTGAGCAGGCGCTCGGCGTGGGCCTTGGACAGCGTCAGCACGGCAACCGACTTGGACACGCCCGCGGTTATCAGCACCTGCTCGTCCAGCCCCGCCGGCTCGGGCAGTTTCCAGGTGTAGAGCGTGCCAGCCTTGGTCTTCTCGCTGTCCGGCACGGGTATCTTGATCTCCGGCACGTTGTCCTTGCTCACCTCGCGCGCCTTCTCGAGCATCTCGTTGAAGGTCGTGCGGTAGGCCTTCATGGCTTGCTGGAACTTGGCCGAATCGCTCAGGCTGAGCAACAACCCCAACTCCAGCATGGGCATCGCCTTGGGCAGCGGCGGGGCGTCCTTGTGCCAGCGCTTGCTCGTCCACTTGGCATCGACCACCAGGCCGATCGAGCCGTCCTTCAACGCCGGCAGCAACAGCTTGCTCGTCGTCGCGTCGAGCTTCCGGAACAGCGGGAAGAAGTTGGTGGTGAAGTTGTCGTACACGGTCTTCTGGTCCGCGTCGAGGTTCGGCAGGATGAGGTCTTCGGCATGGCCATAGACGACCTTCGTCCACTTGGCGAAGGTGGCGTAGCCCTCGCCGTTGTTGCTCTTGGTGCCGATGCCCGCCGCGAAGATCGGGTTGCCGCCGAAGTGGTCGAGCAGCTTCAGGTGCGCGCCCTTCAGTCCAGCGTGACCGCTGTAGTCGTAGCCCCACCCCTCGTAGCCGTTCTCCGTCACGTATTCAAAGGACAGGGCGGCGCCTGGCTCGGGCGCGTACTTCTTGAGGTCTTTCGCCAGGTCTTCGAGGTCCTTTTCGATGGCCTTCTTCTTGGCCTCCGGCAGCTTGGCCTTGGCCAGGAGCCCCTTGAGCGAGCTGGCCAGCGAGTCGAGGTCGCCCGGGCTGCCGCTCCCCGCCCGATTCATCTTCTTGCTGACGTAAGCGATGGACGTGAGCGGCTTTTTCCCGTTCTTCACGAGCGGCTTCAACTCGTCGCGGCCGATGAGCTTAGGGCCCTTGCCGCCGATCTTGAGAAGGTCGGCCGCGGTGCTGGTGATGGCCAGCAGCAGGTAGCCCTCGCGCACCCCAAGGCTGACCGTCAGCTTGGAGCCCTTGACATGCTTGACAATGTCGTCGAACTCGCCGGCCTTTTCCTCGACGTCCTTGAGGGGAATTTCGTCCCACGGGATCATGCTGCCGTCGAGGTTGAACGTGAGGAAGGTGCTCTCTCCGACCTTGGTGCGCTTGAGCTTGCCCTTGAGCTCGGGGGGTGCCATCGGCTCGAGGTCGGTCAGGAGCTTTTCGAGGCGCTTGATCTGGGCGTTGGCCTTCTTGGCGTCCTTGATCTTGAAGCCGAAGACGAGGTCGGGCACCTTGACGATCGCCTTGTTCTTTTGCAGCAGCCGCAGCGCCGCCCGGGCCTGGGCCTTGGTGCCATCGCCGCCGCCTAGCATGTCGGCGAGCCCGGCGAACTGCGAGGCGTTCTGCACCTGCCCGACGAGGTTCAGCAGCTCGGGCCAGCCGGCCCCGCCGTAGAGGAAGACCTCGCTGGAGCCTGCCTCGATGACCAGCTCGACGAGGGCCTTGTTGTCCTTGTCTTCGTAGAACTTCGCGAACGGGCCGTCTTTCTTGTCTTTCTCCGCCTTGAACTTCTTCAGCGCTTCCTTGACGAGCGGGAGGTCCTTGAGGCGCTTGAACGCCTTGCTCTTGACGACGGCATCGTACTGCTCGCGGTTGCGCAGCGAGGCCGTGAAGAACGCCGCGTCCGCGGGGACGAGCTCGGTCGCGTTGTCGGCCGCCCGGGCAGGCAGCGCGAAGCAGAGCACGGGCGCCGCCGCCAGCACGGCCCCCATGACCCGGAGCAGGTACCGTCCTGACGAACGTTTGCGTTGAGGCAGCATCACGCTTCCCTCGGAGGTGACATCGGGCTCGAGACGGGGAAAACTTCCCCCATCAAGCGAGCATTCTAGCCCTGCCCGATGCCCCCGACAAGCAGCGCCGCGAGCCTCACCCGGGCCCCTCCCCGCTCCGGGCAATCGTGGCGAGCGCCTCCAGCGCCCGCGTACGCGCCGAGGCATGATCCACAATGGGGTAAGGATACGTCTCCCCCAGCCGGACGCCCGCCGCGGCCAGCACGTCGTCCTCCGCCTCCCAGGGCTTGTGGGCCCACGGGGCCGGGAGGCGGGCTAGCTCGGGCACCCAGCGACGCACGTAGTCCCCCTCGGCGTCAAACCGCTCGCCCTGGCTGACGGGGTTGAAGATGCGGAAGTAGGGCGCCGCGTCGGCGCCGCAGCCGGCGACCCACTGCCAGTTGAACGTGTTGTTGGCCAGGTCGGCATCGACGAGCGTGTCCCAGAACCAGCGCGCCCCGTCGTGCCAGGGAAGCAGCAGGTGCTTGACCAGGAACGACGCCACGACCATGCGCACTCGGTTGTGCATCCAGCCGATCGACCACAGTTGCCTCATCCCCGCATCGACCAGGGGGTAGCCCGTCCGCCCGCGCTGCCAGGCGCGAAGGGCGTGCGCGTCGCGGCGCCAGGGGAACGCGGCGAACTCGGTGCGCAGCGGGGCGTCGGTCGTGTCGGGGAAGTGGGAGAGCAGGTGGTGGGCAAACTCGCGCCAGACCAGTTCCTTCAGGAAGACCTCGGCCCCCTGCGGCAATTCCGCGACGCCCTCCTTACGACACGTGCGATGCCAGATGGTCCTCGGGCTGATCTCGCCGAAGTGCAGGTGCGGCGACAGGCTGGAACTGCCCTCCCGGCCGGGCATGTCGCGTCCCTCGGCGTAACGGCCGATGCGGCCGGCGAGGAAGCGAGCGAGCCGCTCGCGCGCGCCAACGCTGCCAGGAGACCATTCTTCCCGCATCCCCGCGGCCCAGTCGATGGCCGGTTCGAGCTCTAGCTCCCCAAGCGGTGCGGAGGGGGGCCAGGCCCCGGGCACGGGCAGCCCGGGAGGCGCGCGAAGCGGGGTGGGGGGTGGCGGCAGGGCGCGGCAGTGGTTCCAGAAAGGGGTAAAGACCTGGAACGGCCGGCCCTGCTTGTTGCGCACCTCCGACGGCTCGAAGAGGAGGTTGGCGTTGTGGCCCTGGGCCGTCAGCCCCGCGGAGCGCAGCGTTGCCTCGATCGCGGCGTCGCGCGCAACGACGGCGGGCTCGTAGCGGCGGTTCCAGAACACCGCCCCAGCACCTGTCTCCTTCGCCAGCGCCTGGAGCATGGGTAGCGTGTCGCCGACGCGCAGCACCAGCCGCGAGCCGACGCGTCGCAACTGCTCGCCGAGGGCGTGGAGCGACTGGTGCAGCCACCAGCGCGACGCGGAGCCGGGGGCCCAGGCGCCTTCCTCGTGGGGCGCCCAGACGAACACGGGCACGACCGGGCCCCCCCGCTGGCGCGCGGCCCGCAGCGCCGGGTTGTCGTCGAGGCGCAGGTCGAGCCGGAACCAGACGAGAGAGGGAGACATGGTGGGCCCTTTTCGTCAAGATCGCACGCGAAGGTCGGCGAGGCCGCCGTCGATGCCGATCGCCTGGCCCGTCACCCAACTCTGCGTGGGGCTGAGCAGCCATTCGAGCGCCGCCGCCACGTCGCCGGGCTCGCCGAGCCGGCCGAGCGGGTGCATCGCCGTGGACGCTTTGGCGGACGCCTCGTGGGCGGTCAGCCGCGCCGTCAGCGGGGTGCGCACCAATCCAGGCGCCACGCAGTTGACGCGCACGTTGCGCGGCGCGTAGGTGGCCGCCGCGGCCAGCGTCAGGCCGATCACCCCGGCCTTGGCCGCGGCGATGGCCTCGTGATTGCTGAGGCCGACGCGCGCCGCGGCCGACGACACCAAGACGATCGACCCTCCTCGATCGAGCATCGCCCGCGCGCCGGCCCGGACGGTGGCGAAGGCCGAGGTCAGGTTGATGGCGAGCGTGGCGGCCCACTCGTCGTCGGTAGTGAGATGGGCAGGCTTGAGCAGCAGTGAGCCGACGCAGTTGCACACGCCATCGACGCGCCCGTGCAGGTCCACGGCGCGCGCCAGGCAGCGCTCGACCTGCTCCGGCTGGGTGGCGTCGAGCTCGAAGGCGTGCCCGCTGACGGCGTCGGCGAGGGAGCGAAGCCGATCGGAGGGGCGGGCTGCCAGCACGAGGCGGGCGCCCTGGCCGGCGAGGCGGCGCGTCAGCACCGAGCCAATGCCCCCCGAGGCGCCGAGGACGACGTAAACGGGCGCGACGTCGAAGTCGGGGAGGGTCATTGGTTGAGCCTCCACAGCTCGAAGTTGAGGACGGCGGCAAAGCCAACCCAGAGCAGGTAGGGCACGAGGAGCGCGCCCGCCCCCGGCCTGACGCGCCAGAAGGCGATGATGGTGCCGGCAACGGCCAGGATGAGGGCGCCAATTTCGAGGAGCGCCAGGCCGGGGGCGTGAAGCCCGAAAAACAGGGTTGACCACGCCAGGTTAAGGGCGAGTTGCACGGCGTGGAAGGTCAGGGCAAGGCCGGCGGGCCCGCGCCGCCAGACCATCCAGGCGGCGACGGCCATAAGGGCGAACAGGGTCGTCCAGACGGGGGCAAAGACCGCGTTGGGCGGGTTGAACGGGGGCTTGGTGAGGTTGGCGTGCCAGCCAGGCAGCGCGGGCGTCGTCACCACCGACCCCGCGAAGGCGACGGCGGCGCTCAAGAGCAGGAAAAAGGCCAGGCCGCCAACGTCACGAGCCAGGCCGTTGGGTATGTTGCGGGTGTTGGTCGCGCTCACGAGTTTCCCCACGTGGTTCTGGCCCCGGACAATCATCTCATGTATAGTGCCGGGGCCCTGGTACTTTCCACCCACGAAGCACGCGCCATGCCAGCCGACCCCGCCGACGATCCCTTCGCGGTAAAGCGCGCGGCCATGCGCGAGGAGTTTTTCGCCCGCCACTTCCTGCTCGGCGGATGGCTGGGCGGGACCGACACCTACAAGCGCACCATGTGGGCCGCCGTCCCCGACGTCGCCCTGGCCCGTGCCGGCTACTGCCTGACCATGCGAAAGGGCCTGCCCGAGCCCGGCGCCGACGGCCAGCTCCTCATGGCCGGCCACGAGGCCATGCTGGCGTAATGGTTCCACCGCCCCCTGCGGCGCGCTGACGTGGAGCTGGCCGCCAACTGGTTCGCGGACCACTCCGCCACTCGCGCCTTCCCCCACGAGCTCTGGCAATCCATCCTGGCCTCCCAGCCGGGCGAGGACGTTCGCTTGCCCATCGAAGTCTGGGGCTTCCCCGGCGGGCAGGCGTTCCTGCCGGGCGTGCCGTGCCTGTCCTTCGAGGGCCCGGGCGGCATCGTGTCCTACCTCGAGCCAGCCATGTGTCGCTACTTCGCGCCCGTCATCCAGGCGACCAAGGCGCGCCTGATGAAGCTGGCCACGCCGCGCGACGCCGAGTTCGGGCTGCGCGCCGCCCCCAACGAACTCACCAACCTCGTCTTGCTGCTGGCCCGCTACGTCGGCGGGCGGGGCCGGCTCACCTCCAACGACACGGCAGAGTTCCTTTACCCGGAACTGTTCCGCTCCGTGGGCACCATCGGCCACGAGATGATGTGCGCCGGCCAGTCGTTCGACCGCTCGCTGGGCGAGGCGGAGTACGAGATGATGGACCGCTTCATCGCGGCGACGGGGGAAGCCTCGTTGCTGTGCGATCTGGTGGACGCCGAGACGGTGGGGCTGGAGAACGCGCTTCGCGTCATCAAGGCGCACCCCGAGACGGAGCGCGTCGGCATTCGCGTGGACTCCGGCAACATTGCGGAGCAGTGCGTCCTCTACTTCGAGCGGATGCGCCGAGCGGGCATTGCGCCCCGCACGATCGTGTTCGAGGACGAGGTGACGCCCGAGGCGGTGCGCCAGGTCTACGACCACTTCCGCCGCGCCACGGGCCACGAGCCGACGATGCTGTTCCCCGGGGCCGGCGGTTACTGGTGGAGGCTGGTCCACCGCGACACGCTGGCGGCGGCGTTCAAGCGCACGGCCACGGAAGACCGGCCCAACGTGAAGTTCTCCAACTCGCCGGGCAAGGAGTCGCTGGGCGGCTACCTGCGCGTCCACGGCCAGGACGACACGATGGTGATCGCGGACGCATCGGAGGCCCCGGGCGGGGAGCCGTTGTTCGTGAAGTTGGTCGAGCAGGGCCGGATCGTATACGCGGAGAGCTTCGAGGAGCAGGCGGAGCGCGCGGACCGGACGTGGGGGAGATATCGGCGCTGGGAATTGTCGGAGAAAGTGCGCGGCTACCAGGAGCGGTTTCGGGCGATGCGCGAGCGCGAGGTGACGGCGGCGCGGGGGCGGCTGGGATCGTAGCCACCGGGGGCAGCACGTGAACACCATCCTCGCATCGACAACAACCTCGCTGCCGTTCGCCGAGCGACTCGCCTGCCACCTGGGCGTCGCCGTCTCCGCCGTCGAGCGCGAGCAGTTCCCCGACGGCGAGGCGTATCTGCGCTTCGCCCTCGACGACCGCTTCGGCCTGCTCGGGCAGCACGTCGTCCTCGTCGGGGCGACCGACAGCGCCGCCAGCCTCGACGAGGTCTACCGGCTGGGCTGTGCCGCGGCGAAGGGCGGGGCGGCGTCGCTGGTGCTGGTCCTGCCCTACTTCGGCTACTCGACGATGGAGCGGGCGACGCGGCCCGGCGAGGTGGTGACGGCCAAGACGATTGCTCGCCAGCTCTCCGCCATCCCGCGCACGCCGCGCGGCAACTGGGTGGTGGTGATGGACCTGCACGCGGCCGGGATCGTCCACTATTTCGAGGGCGATACGGTGGCGCTGGAGCTCTACGCCGATCGCAAAATCGTGGAGGCCATCGCCGGGCTACGCCTGCCGAACCTCTGTCTGGCCTCGACCGACATGGGCCGCGCCAAGTGGGTCGAGGCGTTCGCCAATCGGCTGCACGCCCCGGTGGCGCTCATCCACAAGAAGCGCCTGAGCGGATCGACGACGCGCATCAACGCGGTGGTCGGGGACGTGGCGGGGCGCGACGTGGTGATCTTCGACGACATGATTCGCACGGGCGGCTCTCTGATCCAGGCAGCGGAGGCGTATCGGCAGGCGGGCGCGGCAAGCGTTCATGCGGTGGCAACGCACCTGGTGCTGCCGCCGGGGACGGTCGAGCGGCTAGAGGCGGCGCCGCTGCTGAAGGTGATCGGGACGGACACGCACCCGAACCATCGGCTCGTGGAGGGGCGGGCGAGGTTCGAGGTGGTGTCGGTGGCGGACGTGTTTGCGGAGGTGGTGCGGCGTTTGGTAGAGTGAGGAGGGCCCGAGAGGAAGGAGGACGATCATGCCCGTTCACGATTGGTCCCGCGTCGAGGCAGGCATCTTCCACGATTTCCATCACGCCTGGATCGAAGAGATCAAACGGGCGCTGAATGCGGGCTTGCTGCCCGACGACTATTACGCCTTGGCGGAGCAGCACGCGGCCGGGTTCGGGCCAGACGTCCTGACCCTGGGAGGCCCGCCGAACGGCGAATCGGGGCCGGCCCTCTCCCCGACCGCTCCTTCCACGGGCGGGGGGCTGTTACTTGCCCCGCCGAAGGCTCGGCTCGCCGCCGAAACGGAAATGGAGTTTTACCGGCGCAAGCAGAACAGGGTGGCGGTGAGGCACGTGAGCGGCGACCAGGTCGTGGCGATGGTCGAAGTCGTCTCGCCGGGCAACAAGGCCGCCCGGAATGCCCTACGCTCCTTTGTCGAGAAGGCGGCCGAGTTACTGGACCAGCGGATTCACCTGCTCATCCTCGATCTACTTCCGCCCGGGCGGCGCGATCCGCACGGCATTCACGGGGCCATCTGGGAGGAGATCACCGGCCAGGGCTTTGACGCCCCCGCCGACAAGCCGCTCACCCTGGCGGCCTACGAGTCCACCTTGACGGTGCGTGCCTATGTGGAGGCGGTGGCGGTCGGCGACCCCCTCCCGGACATGCCGCTATTTCTGGAGCCGGGAGCTCACGTTGCCGTCCCTCTGGAGGCGACCTACCAGGCCGCCTGGAACGCAGTCCCGCGTCGCTGGCGGCGCGTGGTCGAGCCGCCCTCGGTTTGAGCGGGCGCGCGTCGGCGCGACGTCGAGCACCCCGAGGGCGAGAGCCATGCGCTGGGCGTACCTGCTTTGGGCGATCCTGCTCCTCCTGGTCCTGGGCGGATATTTCGGCTGGCGCGCCTACCAGGTGCATCAGGCCGAGCAGCAGTTCGTGGAAACGGTCTCTCCCGCCCTCCAGGAAGTCGCCCGCGCCTACAACCGGCACCTCGACGTCAAGAAAAAGCCCCCCGCCAAGGTGGCCGACCTCCTTCCGTTCCTGGCGAAGAAGGAGATGTCGGCGGAAGAGAGCCGGAAGCTCTCCTTCCCCGACGACCGCGACCTGGACGTTCGGCTGCTCACCGACGCCGAGCCCGCGATCGAGGTTCGTTACGGGGTGGTGCGCGGCGCAAGCCCCGAGGTAAACGCGCGCACGATCCTTGCCTGGTGCGCCGCCTCGCCGCGCTGCGTGGCGGTTGTTATGATGAACGGCTCGGTGGAGGTACTCACGAAGGAAGAACTCGACGCCGCGATCGCGAAGCACGAGTGAACTTCCTGACGTTCAATCATTGCGCGGAAGTGGAGGGCTGCAATGGCCGACTGGAGAGTGTTCTGGCGAGACTTTGTGCCAGAAAGCGCCGATGGGAGATGGCCCTGTTCGGGTTGGCGGACGAATGCGGGCAGGTTGTTCTGCTGCCCGGCTGGCGATCGCATCTGGATGTTCACCTCGGGCGGTAGGTGTGAAATGCCCGAACGCACATTCGGTTATCTTATGGAAGTCATGGTTGTTTCACGCACAGAGGATTTGGGTGACGACGCGCAGCGATACGTTGTTTGGGGAGAACCTAATCGCTGCTTGGCTGTCTGCCCCCCGCTACTGGTGGACGACCTGCTCAGACCATTTGGGCGTTCAAGCGAGGTCCCGATCGGGACTTTCCTCCAGGGGCCTCAACTCCTTGCGGGCAACATTGTCGGCGCACTCGAGAGGCGATTGCGGTCTCAACAGCCCGAAGTATGGGCTGCTTTGCAGGGCACCTCATAGAGGCAACCCGACTTCTGCCAGCTCAGATGTGTTGATAGGTTGCGCGGGCTCCATGACATTCAAACTATGATTCAGCACGGTTTCCTGCGCGTCGCCGCCGCCTGCCCCGCACTCCGCGTGGCCGATTGCGACTTCAACGTCACCCAAATCCTCTCCCTGATGGAACAGGCCGAGGCCGAGGGCGTCGCCGTCCTCGTCTTCCCCGAGCTCTGCCTCACCGGCTACACCTGCGCCGACCTGTTCCAGCACAACGTCCTGCTCGCCGGCGCCATCGCCGGCCTCGCGCGCCTCGTTCAGGCAAGCGCCGCCGCGTTCACCGGCGTCGCCATCGTCGGCCTGCCTCTGGCGGTCGATGATCAGGTCTTCAACTGCGCCGCCGTGCTCCAGCGCGGCAAGGTACTCGGCATCGTCCCCAAGTCGTTCATCCCCAACTACAAGGAGTTTTACGAGGGGAGATGGTTCGCCGCCGCCGCCACCGCCCGCAGCCGGGAGGTCATGCTCGGCAGCGCCTCCGTCCCCTTCGGCACCGACCGGCTGTTCGCCGCCAGCGACGTCGAGTGCCTGACGATCGGAGTCGAGATCTGCGAGGACCTGTGGGTGCCGGTCCCCCCCAGTTCGGCGCAGGCCCTCGCGGGCGCCACCCTGCTCGTCAACCTCTCGGCCAGCAATGAGGTGATCGGCAAGGCGGCCTACCGCCGGCAGCTCGTCGTCAACCAGTCGGGCCGCTGCATGGCCGCCTACGTCTACGCCTCCTGCGGGGTGTGGGAATCGACCACCGACGTCGTCTTTGGTGGACACTGCCTCATCGCCGAGAACGGCACGCTCCTCGCCGAGTCGAAGCGCTTCGCCCGCGAGCCGTCGCTGCTGATTCACGACGTCGATCTCGATCGCCTCCGGGCCGACCGCCTGCGCACCAACAGTTTCGGCGATGCATCGCTCTACGTCGGCCCGCGCCGCGACTTCGCGCGCGTTGGCTTCGAGCTGGCCGCGGCGCCGCGCTCCGACCTGCGCCGCACCGTCGATGCCCACCCGTTCGTGCCCAAGGGCCAGGCGGAGCTGCGCGAGCGCTGCGAGGACATCTTCCAGACGCAGGTAGCCGGGCTGGCCAAGCGCCTCGAACACGTGGGCAAGCCGCCGGTGGCCATCGGCATCTCCGGCGGGCTCGACTCGACGCTCGCTCTCCTGGTGACGTGCAAGACGATGGACGCGCTGGGCGTGCCGCGCGAGCGCATCCGCGCGCTGACGATGCCGGGCTTCGGCACCACGGGCCGCACGCGCGACAACGCCCGCGACCTCATGCGCCAGCTCGGCGTCTCGGCCCGCGAGGTGGACATTCGCCCCCTCTGTCTGGAGGAGATGCGAGCCCTCGACCATCGGCCGTTCGGCATCCGGCTCGACGGGCTGGGGCTCGAAGCGCTCGTCGATCGCCTGAAGGGGCCGGGGGCGGAGGGGCGCGACGACCTCGTCTTCGAGAACGTGCAGGCGCGGCTGCGCACCAGCCTGCTGATGAACACCGGCTTCGTGATCGGCACGGGCGACGTGTCGGAGTCGGCGCTGGGGTGGTGTACCTACAACGGCGACCACATGAGCATGTACAACCCCAACTCCAGCATCCCCAAGACGCTCGTGAAGTTCCTCGTCGATTGGGCGGCGCGCAACGAGTTCGAGGGCGAGGCCCGGGCCACCCTTCTCGACGTCGTCGATACCCCCATCGGGCCCGAGTTGCTGCCGACCGACGCGGCGGGGCAGTCCGTGCAGGCGACCGAAAGCGCGGTCGGGCCCTACGAGCTGCACGACTTCTTCCTGTTCCACTTCCTGCGCTACGGGGCGACGCCGGAAAAGGTGCTCTTCCTGGCGGGGCAGACGACTTTCGCGAAGCCTTATTCGCCCGAAGAGGTGCGACGCTGGTTACAGGTGTTCGTGCGGCGCTTCTTCGCCAACCAGTTCAAGCGCTCCTGCCTGCCCGATGGGCCGAAGGTCGGCTCGATCAGCCTGTCGCCGCGCGGCGACTGGCGCATGCCGAGTGACGCTCGAGCTACCCTCTGGCTGCGCTGGGCCAGCCAGGCGTGATCGCTCTCTTCCGTCTGGTGTATGGACGTGGCTGGTCAGCGACCCAGCTTCTCCTGGAGCTGGCGTGCGAACGCCGCGTGTTCCGGCGTGGCCAGGCCTTGCTGAACGGCCGCCATCAGCCGCGCCGAATCGCGCGCCAGCAGGGCCGGGCCGTCGATCCACAGCCCGGGGAAGATGCGCGACTTCCACACCCCGTTCCGGTCCGGCTTCAACTTGCGCCGCGCGGGGAAGTGGAACCAGTGCAGTTCCTGCTCCTCCACGCACAGGACGACGTATTCCTTCGCCCCGGCCTCCAGGTAGTCCTGGCGTTTCTTCCCCATGTCGATGGCCCGGCTGCTGTGCGCCACCTCCGCGATGAGCTCGGGCGCGCCGACCAGGTACTCTTCCTCGTTGTAATTCGACTGCCCGCCGCACTCCTTCAGCAGGCGCAACATCAGGTCCGGCTGCGGCTCGCTCTCCTCGCCGAAAATCGCCGTCATGTTGTCGGCGACTTCCACACCGGGCGTGCCGACCTTGTAACGGGTGAGGACGAAGCTCACTTCGGGGTGGTAAGTGCCGTGCACTCGTTTGAGAGGAGAAGCCACGTAGACGATGCCTCCGATCAGCTCAACCTTCACGTCCTCTGGATAAGCCTCATATCGGCGGTGGAACTCGACCTGCGTCAGGTGGTCGCCGTTGTGCAACGGCGGCAGCGGCGGCTTCCTGGGTGTTCGCGAGCGCGGCTTCATCATCCGTCCCTCGACGCATGCGGAGGCTGATCGGCGGTCTCACCGTGAGGGCCACTGTAACCCCGGGCCTCGAATCGCCACAAGGTCAGCCACGCGGTTTCGCCTGTGGCTGCGGAGGCCGTTTCTCGTTGCGGGCGGACCGAGCCTGCCGCACGCCCCCATGCGTGCCTCTTCTCCGCCTTACCGGATCAACTTCCTTGACGCGGAGCCCCCGCGCGGGGGAACGCGTCTGCCGAAGCGGCACAACCGGGCGCCGGGCGAGCAACGGCAGGTTCACGGTTGCGGTACGGTTGCGCCAAGACGTTCCCGCGCGCCCCCGAACGACCGGGGAGGGAGGCGAAGGGGCTTATTCGGCGACAGGAGGCCCTTGCGGGCGGATCGAGCGGAGAGGGCGGGATTTGAACCCGCGGTGGGGTTTGACCCCCACGCCGCTTTAGCAAAGCGGTGCTATCGGCCACTCAGCCACCTCTCCGGGGGCGTCGGCAACTCTTTCAGCAAGATACTCGACGCGGCGCGGAGGTTCAAGAGGAACGGCCGTTTTCCTGGCCCACGGCATCGCGGAAGCGGCCCCACGGGCGCTTTTTCATTGACGCGGCGCGAAGCCCGGCCGTATTCTCCACCGAACTGAGCAGCCGCAGGGGAGGAGATGTCGCATGGTGCGCACGTTGGCAGACGCCGGCCTGGACGACAGCGACCGGAAGTTGCTCCACGACGTTGAGGACGTCGGCTGGCACGTCGTTCTGATCCCCCCGGAGGAAGGCAAGCCGGGCTGGGCCTTCTCCATCGGGCTGTTCCACTCCTTCGGCCATCCCGAGGTGGTCGTCTTCGGATTGCCGCTCGAGCTCCTCGGCGCGGTGGTGAACGGCGTCGGGGAGGAAGTCCAGGCGGGCAAGCGCTTCGAGGCGGGGCAGGAGCACCCGGACATTCTGGAGGGCGTGCGCTGCGCCTTCCGGCCGGTAGACGAGGGTTGGTATCGCCCGTTCCTGGGCTACGCGAGGTGGTTCTACCAGGGCAGCGAGTTCCCGGCGTTGCAGTGCCTCTGGCCGGACAAGAAGCAGCGCTTCCCCTGGGAGCCGGAATTCAACGAGGGGTGGCGGTGGGCACAACCGCTCCTCCACGAGAGCGAGCCGGTGGCGGCCCGTGCCGTCGAGTTGCTGCGTTCGACGGGCGACTGGTTGTTCGCCGACCCTCCCAACGCGATTACTTTCACCACGCGACAGGTCGTCCGCGAGCATCAGCCGATCCTGCTCGTGGCGCACGACGACGACGAGGCCTGGCAGTTCCTCCACGGCGGGCCCGTGGAGCTCGCCGACGCCATGATCGTGTGCCTGGGGCACGTGGTCAAGCTCGACCCGAGCCTCGCCGAACTGGCGGACCTGCCCGTGGGGTGGCGGGCGAGCCGGGGGGCGCCCGGCGAGCCGTGGCAGCGGGCGCCGGGGGGCGATGACCCTGATTGATCGCCGCCCCGCGCATACACTGCCAGCATGAACACTCTCCTCCCCGCCACGGTCATCGGGAGCTGGGCCTTCCCCGGCTGGTACGCCAAGTTCTGCGACGACGTCGCCCGCGCCCCCCAGCTGTTCGGGCCCGACGACCGCGACGAGGCCGTGCGCGATGCCACGCGCCTCGCCCTCGACGACCAGCTTCGCGCCGGCGCCGACCTCCTCAGCGACGGCGAGATGCAGCGCGTCGATTTCAACCTCGGCTTCTACGACTCCCTGACCGGCCTCGTCCCGCTGCCCCCCGCCCGCCTCTGGGGCCCGCCCGCGCACGACCAGCGCTCGCGCTATCGGTGTACCGCCCCCCTCGAAGCGCCTCGCGGGCTGGGCACTGTCGTCGAATATCGCAGGGCACGCGCCCTGACCGACGCCCCGCTCAAGGTGCCCGTGCCGGGGCCCTTCACCCTGGCCGGCTGCATCGAGGGCGGCGACGTCTACCGCGACCGCCGTGCCGTGACCGAGGCGCTGCTCCCGGTCGTCAACCGCGAGTTGCGCGCCCTCCAGGCCGCGGGGGTTGCGTTTCTGCAACTCGACGAGCCGAGCTTCGCCTGCCACCCCGATCGGCCGGAGGAGTTTCTCGACGTCATCGCGCGCACCGTCGAGGGCGTGACGGCGACGGTGAGCATGCACCTGTGCTTCGGCAACTACCGGGCCCGTGCGGTCGGCCAGCGCAGCTATCGGCCGCTGTTCCCTCACCTGGGGCGGGCGAAGGTCCAGCAGCTGGCGCTCGAGTTCGCCAGCCGCGAGATGGCCGAGGTCGAACTGGCCCGCGAACTGCCAGCGCCGATGGGTCTGGCGGTCGGGCTGATCGACGTCAAGAACACCTGGGTCGAGCCGCCGGAGCTGGTCGCGGAGCGCCTGCGCCTGGTCCTGCGCCACATCGAGCCGGAGCGCGTCCACGTGACGCCCGACTGCGGCTTCTCGCAGACGCCCCGGCACCTGGCGGTCCGCAAGCTCGCCAACATGGTCGCGGGCGTTCGGCTGGTTCGCCAGGAACTGCGGCCGGCGCGCTAGGGCCGTCCCCTCGACAAGGAGCTCCGCCATGTCCGATTCCTATCTCGCCATCCAGGTCGTGATGATGCCGCGCGACACCAGCCCGCACGGCACCATCTTCGGCGGGGTCCTGCTCAGCTACATCGATCCGGCCGGCGCCATCGGCGCCCGCCGCGCCGTCGTACAGGCCGGCGGGGAACCGCCCGCGGTGGTGACGGTGGCGATCAACCGCGTCGAGTTCAAGAAGCCGGTGCTGGTCGGCGACGTGGTGCGCTTTCTGACGGCCCCCGTGCGCTTCGGGCGGACGTCGATCACCGTCCGCGTGGCGGTCGAGGCGGAGCGCGATGGGGCGGTGTTGCAGGTGACGGAGGCGGAACTGGTGTACGTGGGCGTGGACCTCGGGACGCCGGAGCGGCGGCCCAAGCCGCTGCTGAGGGAGCGGAAGTGACGCAGGCACGGCCCCAAGTCGCGGCCAGGCTCGTCTGGGAAGCGCCGCCCCTTTTCGCTACAGTGCCCTCTCGGGGAGGGCAGGCCGCCCCCCACTCCGAGGGAGGGCCCCTGCCTTGAGCGTCTTCGAGTTCACTGCCCTGGTCGCCCTGGGGTCGTTCGCCGCCGGCTTTCTCGGCGCCCTCACCGGGCTTGGCGGCGGCGTCGTCATCGTCCCGATGCTCGTCACCCTCTTCCACGTGGACCTGCGCTACGCCATCGGCGCCTCCCTCGTCTCCGTCATCGCCACCTCGTCCGGCGCCGCGGCCTCCTTCGTCAAGGCCGGCTATTCCAACGTCCGCATCGGCATGCTGCTCGAGATCGCCACCACCACCGGCGGGTTGCTCGGCGCTACCCTCGTCGCCGCCGCCCTCGTCCCCAAGCACGCCCTCGCCATCGTCTTCGGGCTGGTCCTGCTCATCTCGGCCTACCTGTCCGTGCGCCGCCGCGCCCCCCAGGGCCCCGGCGAGCCCGACGCCCTGGCCCAGCGCCTCCGCCTCGACGGCCAGTTTCCCACCCCCGAGGGGCCGCGCGCCTATCACGTCCGGCACGTCCCGCTCGGCTTCGGGCTGATGTTCCTCGCCGGCCTGCTGTCGGGCCTGCTCGGCATCGGCTCTGGCGCCCTCAAGGTACTGGCCATGGACCAGGCCATGCGCATCCCCTTCAAGGTGTCCACCACGACCAGCAACTTCATGATCGGCGTGACGGCCGCCGCCAGCGCCGGCGTCTACCTCAGCAAGGGCTACGTGGACCCCGGCCTGGCCATGCCCGTCACCCTCGGCGTCCTGCTCGGCGCCGTGCTCGGCGCGCGCGTCCTCGTCTTCGCCGAGCCGAAGGTGCTGCGCATCGTCTTCTGCGTCGTCATCGTGTTCCTGGCGGTCCAGATGATCTACCGCGGCCTCAGCGGGGGCAAGCTGTAACATGAGCGCCACGCCACGCTGGTCGGACGAATACATCGAGCAGATCATCGGCAACCTGCTGCGCGTCGGGGTGGTCGCCGCGGCCCTCGTCGTCAGCGCCGGGGGCGCCCTCTTCCTCTCCCGGCATGCCCAGGATCCCGCCAAGGACCGCCGCGATTTCGTGGCCGAGTCGGAGGAGTTTTCGCGCCCCGCGGCGATCGTTCGCGCCGTTTGCCAATGGCGCGGGCGCGGGCTGATCCAGTTCGGGCTGCTGCTGCTGATCGCCACGCCGGTCGCGCGCGTCGTCTTCTCTGCCTACGCGTTCGCGCGGCAGGGCGATCGCCTCTACGTTGCGATCACCCTGATTGTACTGGGCGTGCTGCTCTACGGGCTGTTCAGCGGGCAGATACATTGAGGCGCTGGCCGAAGGCGCTGGGGTGAGCGACCACCTGAATCTCGTTGACCACCTGCCCCACGCCCTCGACGGCAGCGACGGCGGTTTGCGCCATCTGCTTGAGGTAGTAGGTCGGCAGACAGCCGTGCAGGGTCAACACCCCCTCGTGATACTCGCAGCGGACGTTCTTCAGCGCCAGGTAGGAATTGCAGCGCAACCGGCTCTCGGCGCCCTCGGCGATCCCCTGCGACGGGCTCGTCCGGGGGGCGTTGTAGCGCTCGGTCGGGTGGCCGAGCTTGTCCTCGTGGCCCATGTCTTCCTCCTCACGGGTGAACACGTCGATCGGACGGGAGAGGTGCTCCTCGATGTTGCTCCCGTCATTCTACGCGCCAGGCTAAGCGAGCGCGCGCCCCCTGTCAAATAGTTTCCGGGAAAATAATATCGGTGCTCATCCCGCCGGCGCAAGGGCGTCCCGCAGGGCGGCGAAGACCTTGTCGCGCCGGTCCTCGCCGCGGAACCAGATCTCCTCCTCCGAGCCCGCGTGGTCGATCAGCACGACGGCGTGCTCCTCGATCTTCTTGCCCGAGCGCAGCGCGCAGGTAATGCCCAGCACGACAAAGCCCACGCCGAGGACCAGAGCGATCAGCCCCGCCAGTCCGAGCCCCGGAATGGGGGCGATGTTGACGCCCACCTGGAACAAGATCATGCCCAGCGTACAGCCCACGACGATGCCCGCCACGCGCCACGGGCCCTTGCGGCGCTCCGGGCGCACCTCGCCGAACTTTTCCACGTCCACGACGTGCCGCAGCGGATACCGCCGGTCGCCGATCAGCAGGCCGTCGCCGGTGACCTGGATGAAGCCGTCGTCGTAGTAGACCTCCGCTCGCCGGCGCGGCCGCAAGGGGCGAACGGCCTCGCTATCCGGCTGCGCCATCGGGACCGACGCGAACGCCTCCAGGTCGGCCGGCGCGGCGGGGGGCGCTTCGACCTCCTGCCGGCAGGTCGGGCAGAACAGGCGCCGCCCGTCCAGCCCCTCCGCGGTCAGTTGCGTCTGACAGTTCGGGCACGAAAACGCGCTCACGGATGACCTCTCCTCTTCCTTCCCCATTCCCTCAGGCGAGCGGCAGGACTTGGTTTGCTGGAGGACGGCTCGGGAGAGCCGTCCTACTAAGGAGGGACGGCTCGGGAGAGCCGTCCTACAAGCACGCCTTTTCTTGCCGGTCGCCTAAAGGCGTTCAGCCGGCGAACGACCAGACCTGCACGGCCCCGGCCATGTCGCCGGCGACGAGCCAGCGCCCGTCGGCGGAGAACGACACGGCATGGAGCCAGTCCTTGAACTGCCCGCCGCGCGGCTTGCCCAGCTCCTTGACGAGCTTGCCGTCGGCCGCGCTCCAGATGCGGACCACCGTGTCGCGCCCACACGAGGCCAGGTGCTTGCCGTCGGGGTGGAACGCCAAGTCGGTCGCCCCGTTCAGGTGCCCCGGGCTCAGCTCGCGGAGCTTCTTGCCCGACGCCGGGTCGATCAGAAAGACCTTGCCGTTGGGCCCGTCCACCTCGCCCCCCCGGGCCAGCGCCAGCAGTTTGTCGTCGAGGGAGTAGGCCGCCGCCGCGAGATACGTGCGCGGAAACAGCGGGCCCAGGTCGCGCTGGACTTTCCCCGTCGTCGCGTCCCAGAGCTTGACGCCGGCGTGCTGTCCCGAATCGAAGACCAGCGGGAGGCGCTCGGTCACCACCGCCTGCTTCTTGTCGGGCGAGAGGGCGACCGCATGAACCCAGCCCTTGACCTTCCAGCGCCGCACTTCCTTGCCCGATGGCCGATCCCAGACGATGACCTCGCCCCTGTCGTCGCCGCTCAGCAGGGCCTGTCCATCCCGGCTCAGCGCCATCCCCGTCACCCACTCGCGGTGCCCGGTCAGCGCCCGGGCCGGCGCCTGCGTTCTCACCTTCGCCTCCAACAGGGGGGGCACCCGGCTGCTCCGGCGGCGGACGGCCTCCGCGCGGGCCCCGCCGTTGAGCGCCACGGTGGCGTTTCCCCTCGCCTCCGCCTGCACGTCCCAGTAGCGGATGGTGTGGTCGTAGCTCGCCGAGATCAGCCAGCGGCCGTCGGGGGAGGAGAGCAGCCGGCTGATGGCGTTGGTGTGCCCGTCCAGCCGGCGCAAGGGCGCCGGGGCAGCCGCGCTCGCCGTGGCCGGCAGGTCCCACAGGAGGATTTGCCCTCGCCGGTTCCCCGCCGCGACCCGGCGCGTCGGCCCCAGGAAGCAGACGGCCGTCACCCAGTCCTCGTCCCACGGAAGGGCCCAGGCCAGCGCCGCCTTGCCGAAAGAGACTGCTTCCGCCATGGCTTTCTCCTCACCCCAGCAAGGCTCGCAACGGCCTCGACCCTTCCGGCGTGGCCCACACTGGCCGCGTGCCGACGTAATGTCTCGCCCGCGGGTTGACGCCCAACGCCACGTAGATGGTCGCGAACAGATCGCCCTCGGAAACGGGATGGTCCTTCACGTCCTTGCCGTCGGCGTCGGTGGCGCCATACACCTGCCCGCCCTTGATTCCGCCCCCGGCCAGCACCACCGTCCAGCCGCGGATGAAGTGGTCGCGCCCGGCCCGGTTATTGATGTAAGGCGTCCGGCCGACTTCTCCCATCCACACGACCAGCGTGTCCTGCAACAGCCCGCGCTCCTGCAAGTCCTGCAACAGCGCCGACCAGGCCGGGTCGAGGACCTGCATGTTGCCCTTGTGGCAGACGAAGTTGTCGGCGTGGCTGTCGTAGTTGTCCTGGCCCACCTCGACGAACGGCACCCCCGCTTCGATCAGCTTGCGGGCCATCAGGCACCTTCGCCCGAATTCGCTGTCGCCGTAGCGATCCCGCGCCTTCGGCCACTCCTTGCTGACGTCGAAGACGTTCCGGGCCCGCACGAGCCGCAACGACCTCTCCTTGGCCAGCCGATGGCTCTCGAAGGGCGTTGCCTTGTGGTCGCGGCCGAACTCCTGCTCCATGAAGCGGAGCAGGTCGGTGCGGCGCCGATCGACCTCCGGCGGCTGGGAGGGCTGGGTGAAGTAGGGCAGCCGGCCGTCGCGCCCCAGGCTGAAAGGGTCGTAGTTGGGCCCGAGGTAGCCTGCCCCCGCGTTGCCCGCCGGGCCCATGCGCACGAAGCTCGGCAGGTCGGCGTCGGGCTTGCCGAGGAACTTCGCCACCATCGCGCCGATCTCCGGGTGCGGGGTGCGCTCGGCCATCTTGTAGCAGGTGTGCATGTGGTAGATGCCGTCGGGGTGGTCCGGCGACTGCGTGCGCATGCTGCGGACGATGGCCAGCTTATCGACGTGCTCTGCCACCCGGGGCAGATATTCGCAGACCCGAATGCCCGCGGCGCGCGTCTGGATGGGCCGGAACGGCCCTCCCGTGGGCCGGCCCGGCTTCATGTCGAAGGTGTCGATCTGGCTGGCCCCGCCGTTCATCCACAGCAGGATGCAGCGCTTGCCCCGCAGCCGCGCCGCCGCAGCGCCCGCACGCGAATGGAACAGTCCGCCCCAGTTGGCCACGGCGAGCCCGCTCCCGGTGAGGAGGCCCCCCTTGAGGAGCTCCCGCCGGCTGAGGTGCTCGTTGATCGAACAGCGCGGTTGCATCGAAGCCCCCCCGAAAGAGGAATTAGCCACAGATGAACGCAGATGAACACGGATGAGACAGAAGAGGAGAGAACAGCGAAGGCAGCGAGCTTCTCCCGACTCGACATTCCTTCTTCCATCTGTGTTCATCTGTGTCCATCTGTGGCTAATTCCTCTTCTCTTTCTCAGTGGTTGAACCGGAACTCGGCCGTGTTGAGCAGCACCCAGATGGCGTCCTCGACCGGCGCCTCGCCCTTCTTTCCCGCGGTCAAAAACGCGACGAACCGGGCCCGCTCCTCGGCCCGGGGCGGGCGGCTGAGCACCGCCAGGAACAGCCGATCCACGCGCCGCTCCCGGGGCTCGGTCGAATTGGCCACGGCGTCGGCGAGGTTGCCCTTGCGCCTCTGGATCATTCCGCGAACGTGGTCGCTGTTGTTGAGGAACAGGTGCTCCGCCAGCCCGCCCTGGAACTCGCCGCGCCCGTTGTGCGGCTCGCCGAAGTACATCAGGAGATACGCCAGCGTATCGCCCCGCATCTTCAGCCCGGTGGCGTCGAAGCCCGTCGCCGTGCGCATGGCGGCCAGGAGCTCCTCGGCCGACAGGGCCCGGACCCGCGCCCTTTCGTACCAGCGGGGCCGCGCGTCCTGCGTGGGGCCTTCGCCGGCCAACTGGTAGGCCTCGCTGTTGACGATCTCGCGAATCAGCCATTTCAGGTCGAACTTGTGCTCGACGAACTGCCGGGTGAGGGCCTCGAACAGCTCCGGGTGGCTCGGCGCGTTCTTCTCGCTCAGGTCGTCGAGAGGATGAACGAGCCCCCGGCCGAGGAACTGCGCCCACGTCCGGTTGACGACGGCCCGGGCGAAGTAGGGGTTGTCCGCCGCCGTCACCCAGGCGACGAGCTTCGCCTTGCGCGAAAAGGCCGGCCTGGGCGGCGCCTCCCCCGGCTTGAGTCGGGCCTCCTTGTGGCCCTTGGGCAAGGGCGGTTCTTCGAGCGCGGGCCCGCCCAGGAAGCGCGGCTTGATCGGCTCGCCCTTCTGGCCGGGCTTGCGGTCCTTGACCGCCCCCGTGAAGAGGACCTCACCGCTACTCTTCTCGCCGATGGCAAAGGTGCGGCCCTTCGCCGAGCTCTTCTCGACGACGACGAGGCGGACGAAGAACCCGGCCAGGCCGAAGAAGTCGCGCTGCGTCCAGTTCTCGGTGGGGTGGTCGTGACAGCGGGCGCACTGGAGTTGGGTGCCGAGGAAGATGCGGCTGAGGGCCACGGCGGCCTCTTCCGGCTGGTTGCGGTGCTGCACGTGAAACAGCTCCGTCCCCTCCTGCTCGCCGATCAGCAGGTCGCGGGCCCAGCGGTCGTAGGGCTCGTTCCGACTGAACTTGTCGGTGAGCCACTTCTTGAAGCCGTCGCGCTTCCGGGTGGCGTCGCCGCCCGGCGGGTTGCGCCCGAACAGCACCAGGTCCCACGTGTCGGCCTGGTGGGCCGCGAAGCGCGGGTCGGCGAGCAGCTTGTCGATCAACTTCTCGCGCTTCCGGGCGTCCTTGTCTTGGAGGAACTGCCGCGTTTCGTCGTAGGTCGGGATGGTGCCCACGAGGTCGAGGTAGATGCGCCGCAGAAAGGCGGAATCGCTCGACCGGCTGGCCGGGGCGATCTTCTCGCGCTTCCATGCCGCCCTCACCTCGGCGTCGATGGCGTGGCGGAGCGGTTTCTCCTCGGCGCGGAGGAAGGGGACGAGGCTCGCCAGCGCGGCCAGGGCGAGGGCCCGTGAGAACCAGGGGCGAGTCATGGGCTTCCCTCCTTCGTGGCTGGTCCGGGGGGCGCGGAGGCGGGCGGGCGGCGGGGCACCTTTCCCACGATCCTATCAGTCGGAGGGAGAGACAGCCAGCGCATTGAGGGGGAGAGGGCGATTTCCCCAAGGGGGCGTCGGTGGCCGCGACCGGCGCTTGGCCCTAGAATCTCCATCCTTGCCCGTCCCAATTCTGGAGGAACGACCGTGCGAGCTCTCCTACTAGCCCCCCTGGCAACTCTCCTTCTCTCCGCCGCTGCGGTAAGCCGCGCCGAGGCCCGGGAGGTCAAGGTCTTGATCATCACCGGCGACCACGGGCACGCCTGGAAGGAGACGACCCCCTTCCTGAAGAAGCTGCTGGTCAAGGCCGGCCACAAGGTGGACGTCACCGAGTCCCCCTCGAAAGACCTCACGCCCGCCAACCTGGCCAAATACGACGTGTTCCTGCTGAACTACCGCAACACGCCGAAGGGGGCCAAGGACAATCCCGCCAGCGTCTGGTCGGCGGACAACAAGAAGGCCTTCGCCGACGCCATCAAGGGCGGCAAGGGCCTCGTGGTCTACCACCACGCCTCGTCCGCCTTCGTGGGCACGTCGGCCTTCGAGAAGGAGTTCGAGAAGCTCAGCGCCGGCGGCTGGCGCAAGCAGGGCCACCACGGCAAGATGCACGAGTTCACCGTCACGCCCCGCAAGGACCACCCCATCACGCACGGGCTCAAGGAGTTCAAGCACGGTCGCGACGAGCTGTATCAGAACTCGCTCATCACGCCGGGCAGCGTCGTGCTGGTGACCGCCTACTCCGAGAAGAGCAAGGACCCGAAGAACACCGGCAAGCACGAGCCGGTCGTGTGGGTCAACACGTACGGCAAGGGCCGCGTCTGCCAGAACTCGCTGGGCCACGACGTGACCGCGATGCAGAGCGCCGGCTTCCAGGCCCTTCTGGTGCGCTGCGTGGAGTGGGCGGCGACCGGCGAGGCATTCTACGCCCTCCCCGCCGAGTTGAAAGACGGGAAGTGAGGAGGAGCGAGAGGGGCCGCGTGGCCCGTAGGGTGGGCCGAGTCTTCGAGGCCCACGCGGGGAGACGCGCCGCGTGGGCCGCGTAGGGTGGGTCGAGTCTTTGTCAGCGGTCCGAAAGTTT
>JBBSEZ010000079.1:0-27803 GCA_038239195.1 Gemmatales bacterium | reverse complement strand
TTCGTGGCCGATGGCTTGCACATCCGCCTCGGAAAACGTAATCTCTCGCATGACCGGCCTCCCATTCCTTCCTCCATGGTCTGAGTTTATGGGTGTTCCGGTCTTTGTCTATTGTGTCACGCTGACCCGCGTCGAGTATATAGATGCCCTGAGCGCGGGCCCTCCGTGCCGAGCCCGTTAGTGAGCGGTCGGTTTCGTCCTCTGTAGCAGACCAGAAACGAGGAGAGATGGCGAGAGAACTTTGAGTGCCTTCCCTCCGGCAGGCCATCGATCGGCGACGAGCTTGGCGCGGTGGCAACCTGGCAGGGTGGGGGGGCCCTCAACGGGCAAGTCCTTTGCAGAAACTCTGTTCCGCCATGGAAACCACTCTGCCACCCCTCGACGAGTTGGCAGGGTGGCAGGCGTGGCCCGTCAAGGCCGACCGGCAGCGGGGAGCATGGAAGAGCGCCCGAGGCGAAGACGTCGCGGCATTGCCGTTGGGCCCTCTTCGCGTCTCAACGGAAGAACTCGGAGGTACTGGGCCCGTTTCGGTTGCCGAAGAACGTGCCGCGGTCCTCCAGGATGAATGCGGCGCTTGGGGAGCGCACGGCAGACGGGGCCTCCGCGCTGCTCGGCGCCGGTGGAGGGGCCGGCGCCGGCTGGCGGGCCTGCGGCTGCTGACATCCGCTCGAGAAGGCGAGGGAAATCAGGAGCGCCCAGAGGGCGGCGCGAATCGGCATGATGGGCCTCCGCTGAGGAAGAGAGGCGGGATAGGGCGATAGCCTCGCCGGGCGACAACTATTTGGCGTCCTGCTCGGTGATCAGAGGGGACGGGGCGTCGAACCATTCCTTGGTCTCGGCCTGACTGAAGTTCGAACACCCCGCCCCGGAACAGAGCAGGATCGCGAGGGCAACAATTCGCCACATGATCGGCCTCCTTGCGCCTGGTGGTATCTCTTCCCTCTCCCTTTCGGCAACCGGACTGCCCGAACATTACGCGAGCTCACTGAGAGGCGATGGGCCTCGCCCGGCTGTTGCCTCGACGCATTTCTCCCACAGGCTCAGGAGCGTTGCGGGTTTCCCATTCCCTCGCCGAGAGGCGCCGATTTCTGGGCTTGACTTGCCTTGTCCTGTCGCCTAAATGCGTGTCATGAAGTCCCGCGCGCTGGCGGTGGTGGTGGCGATCTCGGCCCTCTGGTCGAGTGGCTGTGGGACCGTCCTCAATTTGGTGAGCCGCGACCCGGAGAGGTATGGGGGCGTCGCCAAGGACTGTCAGTTCGCCCTGACGTCGCACGTCATGAACACGCCAGCGGACTTCAAGGGAACAATCGTCGTGCTCGCCCTCTGGCTTGCCGAGGTGTGCGCGAGCGGGATGGCGGACACCCTGACTCTCCCCCTCATCCCCTGTCCGGAGCCGCAAATAGCACAACCGGAAGGCGGTCCCGAGGCGAACATCGCGCCGGTCAAGAGCGACGCTCAGAACTACCAAGCCCAGTTCTCGGTCGGGGCGATCGCAGTTTCCCCTTCCCCGGAGCCCGCCGCCGTTCTCGGCAAACCGGAGCCCCTCGATCATGTTGAGCGTCCGTGAGTTGTCGGCGGAACCGGACGTCGCGGCGGCCTTCCCGCTCATGGCGCAGTTGCGTACGCACCTGCGCCCCGAGGGATTCGTCGCGCTGGTCCGGCGGCAACAGGAGAGCGGCTACCGCCTCTTTGGCGGCTTGGACGCTGCCCGTCTGGTGGTGCTTGCCGGGGCCCGCGAGGCCCACACGCTGTCCCGCGGCGCGCACCTGTTCGTGGACGATCTCGTGACGCTCGACAGCGAGCGGGACAAGGGCCACGGGGCCGCGATGGTCCGCTGGCTGCTGGACCATGCTCGCGCTCGCGAGTTGCCTCGGCTCTACCTCGACAGCCGGGACACCGCCATCGGCTTCTACCAGCGCCTCGGCTTCGAGATGCTGACGTCCGTTCCCTGCTGGGTGCGGACGAGCTCTCCGGCGCCTTGATGCGCCCGACATCTCGGCGAGCGCCGCCGGTTGCCACGCGAGGAGAGGCAGACCTTCCGCCGGCTTCGCGTTCGCCTACCGTCTGGCGGGCGCTTGCGCCGTGCTGCCGGTCGGCGCGGACAGAGGGGCCTCGCGGCCGGTTGGGCTCGCCGTCACCGCAGGCATGGTCGGAGCGGCGGCGTTGCGCGTGTAGTAATCAAGGTAGCGCGAAGTCGTGCTCGCGGCAACCGGCTGCGCGGCCGGAGCGGCGGCGTTGCCCGTGTAGTAATCGACGTAGCGCGGTCGCGCTGGCTCGGTTGCGCGCGCGTAGGACGCGGGGGTGGGCGGACGATAGCTGTAGCCATTGTACGCCGGAGCGTACCCACCGTAGGCGCCGGGGTAGGAGGCACCGGAGCAAGGGCCGCAGCCGTAACCCCCGCCCCCATACCCGGAGGAGAGGCCGCCGTAACCGCCGTAGCCAAGCCCGCCATAGCCGTAGCCCCCGTAGCCCCCGTAGCCCCCGTAGCCAAGCCCGCCGTAGCCGTAGCCGTAGCCGCCAAAGCCGTAGCCGTAACCTCCGTAGCCAAAGCCGCCGTAGCCGCCATAGCCGTAACCGCGGTAGCCGGAGCCGCCATAGCCGTAACCGCGGTAGGCGGAGCCGCCGTAGTGGCCCCCGCCCCCGTGACCGCCCCCGTGACCGCCCCCGTGACCGCCTCCTCCGCCTCCGCGACCGGCCAGCACCGGCCCGGTGGTCGCCAGCAGGGCCCCCAGGGCGAGGGTCGTCAAGATAGTTGTCGCCAGTCGCGTCATCTGTTGTCCCTCCAAGTCCTCTGCCTCGTCCCAAAGCCTTATTGTAAGATCAGCAGAGGTCGCGGACGCAACCTATTTCCCCCACGCGATACAGATTGCGCAGGCGGAAGCTCTCCTCTGTGGCATAACCGGGCGCACCTGGCACGTTGCCGGGCTGGCTGGGCGGGCACAAAACGAAAGGAGGCCCGAGGACAATCCTCGGGCCTCGCGCGGTTCGGGTTAGTACCCCGGCGCCGGCAGGGGGGGCGGCAGAGGGGCAGGCTGCACGTACACCGGCGGGGGCGGGGCGACGTACACCGGCCGCGGGACGACGTACACGGGGGGCGGGGCGATGATGACGCGGGGCCCGTAGTAGGAGGGCCGGTAATAGGGGCGGTAGTACGGCCCCGGCCTCCCCACGCCGACATACACCGCGGCCCGGGCGGGGGCGGAGGTCAGCGGCACCGCCAGCAGGGCGAGGGCAAGGGCGGCGAGAGCGAACATTCTGCGTCCTGTCATGGAGACCTCACTTCCGGGCGACGAGTGGCGATCGCTTCGCCAAGGAGGCGCCGGGAGGGCCTCGCTTTGCGCGCCTCGAACTGGCCTTCTGGAGAAGGGCTGCCTGCGCAACCGGAAAATCTCCCCTCCTTTGCCCCACGTCTTGTTCCCCCGTCGCCGGATCGGCTTCCCCGCTCGCCGCCGCTCCTCACCGTTTCGTGCGCGGCAACAGCTCCCCCAGGTTGGCGATGCGCATGGCGGTCACCGCCAGCACCTGCGCCCCCTGGACAAGGCTGGCCTCGCTCGCCTTGTCCAGCGTGTCGGCGGGCGTGTGGTGTGTGAGGGGATACCCCGCCGGGTCCTGGACCAGGAGGAAGCCCGGCACCCCGGCCCGGGAGAACGACGCGTGGTCGCTCCCCGGGATGGAGCGCGAGGTGAAGTCGGTCAGGCCCAACCTCTTGAGCGACACCAGCTCGCGCTGGAGGATCGCCTGCACGGCCGGGCGCCCGCCGCAGCCAATGCCGCGTACCTTGCCCGTGCCGGTGTCGTGGACCAGACAGGCCGAGATGCGAGCCAGCTCGGCCTTGCGCGCCTCGACGTGGGCGCGCGAGCCGTGCAGGCCCTGCTCCTCGCCGGTGAAGAGCACGAAGCGAATGGTGCGCTTGGGCCGCGTGCCGCACCGCGCCAGGATGCGGGCCGTCTCCAGGACGATCGAGCTGCCGGTGCCGTTGTCGGTCGTCCCCTGGCCAAGGTCCCACGAGTCGAGGTGGGCGCCGATAACGACGATCTCGTCGGGCTTTTCGCTCCCCCGAATCTCGCCGAGTGTGTTGAACACCTTGATCGGGCCGGGGACGAAGCGGTTCTCGACCTCCACCTCCAGCCGGGTGCGCGCGGGCGCGGGCCGCGACGCCAGCCGGTAGAGCATCGCGTAGTGGTTGTGGGCGACGAAGAGAGTGGGCAGGCGGTTCTCCGCGCTGGGGCGGTCCTTGCCTCGCCAGCCGCCGGTGGTCACCACCAGGCCCAAGGGCTTGCCGGCGTCGAGGAACAGCGCCGCAGCACCTTCCTTGCTCAGGAAGTTTCGCAGCGCTGTCTGAAAGCTCGATCTCTCCTTGGCGCCCCCGGGCGGGCGTTTCTCGTCCGTGCGAGGCCGCAAGGAGGGGGGCCCCCGCTCGATCCGCGCGAGGTCGGCCAGGGGCGCGATCTTGCGGGGAGGGTTGACGAGGACGATGGCGTTCTTGAGCTTTCCCTTGTAGGCCGCCAGTTCCTTCGCCGTCTTGGCCTTCACGAGGACGACGTCGCCCTGCACCTTCCCGCGCGTGCCCGGATACCAGGCCATCGAGGCGACGGTCAGGCTTCGGCCGTTGTCGGGCTCGATCAACCGGGCGGTCGCCCGCCCGCGCTCCCACCCTTCGGGGATGGTCCACGGCTCCAGGCGGGCCTCGTTTAGCCCATAGCTCTTCATCTTCTCCGCGGCCCAGGCGTTGGCTCGGCTGAGCGCCTGCGAGCCGGTCAAGCGCGGGCCGATCACGTCGCTCAGATGGGTCAAGTTCGCCATGATCTCCGAGCCCTTCTGCGCCTCGGCGAGGATGCGCTGATCCAGCGCCAGAGCAACCGGGCCGCTCTTTGGCAGGACCGGCGGGGCGGCTGCCTGGCTCGACAGCCCAACGAGGAACAGAGGCACGACAATAGCAAGGAACGATAGCAGGCGCGACACAAGGAGGCCCTCTCGAGGTGGGGGAAGGTGGGGGTGGGAGAGGTGAGGGGGGCCCCGCGGCGGCGCCGAACGGCGGCGCCGAGGGCAAGACGGTCAGGAGTTGGGGAGCTCCTTGATGTAGATGTTCTTGAACCACAGCTTGTCGCCGTGGTGCTGTAGCTCAATCGGCCCGCGCGCCGGTAGTGGCTTGCCGCGCTCCCAGTAGTTCTCCAGCGGCGCTTTATCGACGACGAGGACGCCGTTGAGGTAGACCGTCACCTTGTCGCCCATCATGATGATGCGGAAGTGGTTCCACTCGCCGACCGGCTTGTCGGCCTTCTTGATCGGGCGCTTGCCGAGCTTCTGGTTGTTCCACAGCCCGCCCGAGCCCGAGCCCTTGTCGAGGCCGCGCGCCCCCGGCGTCCGGTCGGAGTCCCAGATCTGCACCTGCGGGTTGCCGCGCAGGTAGAGCCCGCTGTCGCCCTTCTCCTCGATCTTCCAGTCGAGCCACAGCTCGAAGTTGCCGTAGTCCTTGGCCGTCACCAGGTTGCCGCCCCCCTTGCCGTCGTGGAAGATCTCGCCGTTCTTGGTGACCGGCCAGTGCGGCAGGTGCTTCTTGTTGGCCTCGGCCTGGCGCCTGGCCAGGTCGTCCGCGCTCAGCTTGGCCCGGGCGTTGATCGGCACCATCCCCTGCCAGCCGGTCTGGTCCTTGCCGTTGAACAGGGCCGTGAAGCCGGGGGGCGGCGTGTTGTCCGGGGGCGCCTTGGGCGCCGGCTCGGCCGGCAGCAGCGCCGGTAGCCCAAGCAGGGCGAGGGAGGCGAGAAACGCTTTCATGAGAGGTGTCTCCTTGGGTGGGAACGGAAAGCCGACCCGCGATGTTCCGGCACGACGCCGGCGATTGCAAGGACAAAACCTCGCCCTCGCCTCATCTCCTCAATTGGCGCCGAAAAAACTCCCAGATCAGGTCGTTGGCCCGCACCCGGTCCGAGGGCGGGCCCGCCAGGCGGCGCGTGAGCTGGCCGCGCCCGCCCGGCCAGTGGTGGCCCAGCCCCTCGACAATGGTGGCGATCAACTCGACGCCCTCGCTCCCCGGCCCGTAGCGCTCGACCACGACGCCCTCGTCGGCCTGGACCAGCGCCGGCTCGTCCGGACAGCCGAGCGCCGCGGCCCAGCGCGCGAGCGTCTGGCGAACGGATGGCTTCGTCTCGCGCAGCCGGCCCCACGGGGAGACGATCTCGCCCCCGGCGAGAGGCACGAGCGGGTCGCGATCGCCGACGAGGTAGAACGTCGGCAGCGGCCGCGCCAGCGGCGGGGGCTCGACCCAGCAGTGCCCCGCCACGGGCGCCAGCGCCGCGAGCCGCTGCGGCAGTTCCGCGCCGAGCCGAAATGCCATGCCCGCCCCGTTGGAGAACCCCGTCACGCAGGCGCGCCCTGCAATCGGGTAGCGCCCTTGCACGTCGTCCAGCACGTCGGCCAGGAAGGCCGCGTCATCGACGCCGTGCCTCCCGCGGGCCCCCCGCGGGGAGCCGTCGTTCCACACCGGCGGGTTGTGGAGAAAGTTGGGAGGCTTGGCCTCATCGGCACGTGTGCCCTGTGGCAGGACGAGCAGGAAGCCCTCCCGGTCGGCCGTCTGGTCCCAGCCCGTCTCGCCCATCGCCCACTCCGCCGTGGCGCCCGCGCCGTGCAGCAGGACAACGAGTGACAGCGCCGCCCGGCCGTCCCAGCGGGCCGGGACGCGGGCCCAATAGGACCGTGGTCCCGTCGGAGAGGGAAGGCTGAACGCCGGCCCCACGTCAATCCCTCCATTCGGGGCCCTGAAGGGCTCGTTTAGGCGGCCGGCAGGAAAGAGGCTACTTGTAGGACGGCTCGGGAGGGCCGTCCTACAGCAAACCAACACCTGCGGCTCGCCTCAGCCGCGATTCAACTCCGCCCACAGCGCCTTGTAGTAGCGCAACAGTTCCGCGCCCGTGTCGGGATCGGGGGCACGGCGGCCGACCTCGATCAGCGTCGCACGGTCGTAGTTGGCCGCCCGCAGCAGGCGGAAGAGCTCGCGGTAGGGATACTCCCCGCTGGCGTCCTTGTAGAGCTCGTTCACGTGGCACGAGCGTATCCACGGTTGCAGCAGCTTGAAATACTCCTCGACGGAGCCGTTCTTGACGTCGTCGCGGTTGGAGTTCCACGTCAGGCCGACCTTCGGGTGTCCGCACTGCTGCATGATCGTCTTCACGTGGGGCGGGTGCGCCGTGCCCGGCCCGTGAACCTCGACCCAGATCTCGACGCCCGCGTCGTTCGCCGCCCGGCCGCACGGGATGAGCGCCTTGCCGATCTGCTCCAGTGTCCTCTCCGTCGCCACACCCTTGGGCAGGGCGTTGGGCCGTACCTTCACCCCGCGCCCGCCGACGTCGGCGACCAGGGCCACGAACTGCTTGCACGTCTCGACGTTCTTCTGCACCACGGCCGCGTTGGGGGAGTGGAACTCGCAGGTGGTCCCGCAACCCCAGATCTCGACGCCCGCGTCGGCGAAGCGCTGGCGCACCTCGCGGCGCTGGGCCTTGGTCAGCGAAGGCTCCACGCCGTGCGCATGGGTGGTGCGCAACTCCACGGGGGAGATGCCCGTCGCCTTGCAGACGCGGAGAAGCGTCGGCAGGTCCCAGGCGGCGGCGAGGTTGTACGTCACCAGGCCGAGACGAAACTTTGGCCCCTTGGGGCGGGGCAGGGCGGGGGCGGCGGCGCGGGCAGGGGAGGCGGCCAGGCCTGCCGCGGCGACCGCACCGGTTTGCAGGAATTGACGGCGGGCCAGGTCCGACATGCGGCTTCTCCGGGAGGAAACTGTTTGGGAGAGTGCGTCGTCCAGGTCTATAATAGCGAAAGTGGCAGGAAGGGTGAGCCGCGCGAAAGGGGAACGCACTCATGGCGACCGACGTCCGAGAGGCCCGGAGCGGCCCCACCGAGAAGCACGAAGCCATCATCGAGGCCCAGCTCGACAAGGCCCGCAAGCGCGTCCGCGCCCTCGACCTGACCGCTTCCTTGCTCGGCTTCCTCGCGCTCGCGCTCGGCTACGCGATTGTCGCGGTGCTGCTCGACCGCATCTTCGAGCTCGGGGCCCGCTCCCGCCAGTTCGCCCTCGGCGCCTTCGTCCTCGGCGCGGGCGCCTACCTCTGGCTGGTCGTCCTCCGCCCGCTGACGTGGCAAGTGAACCTCTACTACGCCGCCCGCCAGCTCGAAAAGGAGCTCCCCGGCTCCAAGAACAGCGTCGTCAACTGGGTGGACCTGCGCGACCAGAAGCTCCCGGGCGTGCTGCGCGGGGCCGTCTCGCAGCGCGCCGCCCGCGACGTGGCCCGCGCCGACGTCGATCGGGCCATCGGCGGGCAGCGCCTCACCTACGCCGGCCTCGCCGCCGCAACCCTCGGCCTGGCCTTCGCGGCGCTCTTCTTCATCATCGGCCCGCGCCCGCTCACCTCGCTCCTGAGCCGGGCCTTTCTGCCGTTCGGCGCCACGGGCATCGCCAGGTCCACCGAGATCAAGATCCTTCGACCGATGCCCGAAGACGCGGTCGTGCCGATCGGCAGCCCCTTCACCGTGGTGGCCGACGTGAGCGGCAAGATCCCCGAGGCGAGCGACGCCCGGGCGCCACGGCTGCGCTACAAGCACGAGCCCAACGAGCCCTGGACGGATCGCTTCCTCCAGCAGGACGAAACGACGCGCGAGTGGTCCACGACGCTGCCTCCCTCCGAGGTGGGCAACGGCCTGTGGTACAAACTGGAGGCCGGCGAGGGCGAGACGGCCGTGCATCAGGTCACGCTCCGCGCCCCGCTGAACGTCGCGAGCTTCCTGGCCACGTACACCTATCGCCCCTACGTAGGCAGCGTTCCGCGCGTCAGCAACAAGCGCGACCTGACCGAGTGGGTTGGCGTGAGCGGCGCCGAGCTCAAGAACTGGCGCGGCACCGCCGTCGAGTTGCTCGTGACCGCCAACCGGCCCGTCCAGGGCGGGGTGCTCGAGTTGGAGGTCACCGACGGCACGCAGTTCCAGGTGCCGAGCCGGCGCGTGGAGGGCGACGTCAGGGCGCTGCTGTTCCCGCTCGTTCTGGACCGCTCCGGCAAGTATCGCATCCGCTTTACCTCTCCCGAGGGCGAGTCGTACGTCGATCCCCTCCGCTACGAGGTGGTCGTTAGCCCCGACGCGGCGCCGCGCGCCAGGCTGACCGAGCCGGGCAAGAACGTCGAGCTCTCCGCCAACGACCTGCTCCGGTTGAAGGCCAAGGCGACCGACGACGTCGGCGTGGCGAGCCTGGCCCTGCGCATGCAGGTGGTGGGCGGGGCAAAACTGCCTGTCCAGCCCTATCCATCGAACGAAAAGTTGCGCCTGCCGTCCGGTGGCCACGTGCGAGCGGTCGAGTATCAGGACAGCGTCGATCTCGGCAGGCTGGGCCTGGCGGTTGGGACGGAGATCGAATACTGGCTGGAGGCGCGCGACGCCTGCGACTATCCTCACCCCAACGTCGGCGAGAGCGCGCGCTACCGGGTCAAGTTGACGGAGCCTCGAAAGGACGAGAAAGCGCGCCAGAAGGAACGCGAGGACGCCAAGCGCCAGCAGAAGGAACACGAGAAGAAGCAGGACGACAAGCTGAAGAAGGAAGAACAGCAGCGCGAGCAAGAGCGACGCGAGCAGGAAGAGCGGAACAAGGAGGAGCGCAACAAGGAAGAGCGCAACAAGCCGAAGCCGGGCGGCGAGGAAAAGAAGGAAGGGAGCGGAGAGGGCTCGCCCGACAAGAAGGACGGGCCACCCAAGAAGGACAAGTCTGGAGAGGGCGAACAGGGCGGGGACCGCAAGGGGCCCTCGAAGGAGGAGAAGAAGCTCCAGGACAAGGCGAACGACCTGGATCGCGCCGCCAAGGAGCGCGAGCAGGACCAGCGCGGGAGCGGCAAGGGCGAGGGCGAGAAGTCGCCCGGCAAGGGCAAGGGCAGCGGCGAGAAGGACGGCGAGAAGAAACCGGGCGAGGCGCGCGGGGGCGAGAAGAAAGGCGGAGACGATCCGTCGGGCAAGGGCAAGGAGAGCGGGGCCCCGGAGAGCAAGGAAGGCGCCTCGTCGGGCAAGCCGGAGGGACCGGAAGGCGCGAGCAAGGAAGAAGGGCCCAAGGGCGCGGGCAAGGAAGGGGCCAGCCCGAAGGACCAGCCGGGCCGGGGCCGGGAAGGCGAGCCGGCGAAGAAAGAGCGCGCCCCCGAGCAAGGCAAGGCCCGCGGAACGGGCTCGGCCGAAGAGAAGAAGGGGGCGGCCGAGAGCAAGCCCGACGGCAAGATGGGCGAGGGCGCCGCACCGAGCAAGGGGAAGGACGCGGGGGACGAAACCAAGCCGGGCGAGGGCCGTCAACAGGGCGCGCCCAAAGAGGGCCCGGAAGCTCCGCCAAAGGGCGCCGGCAAGGCGGGCGGCGAGCCAGGCGCCGAGGCCCCGAAAGACGCGGGGAAGGGCCGCGGCAAGGGCCCCGAGGGCGCCGAGAAGGGCAAGGCCCGCCCGGCCCCGCGCAAGCCGGAGCCTGGCGAGGGCTCGGGTCGCGGCGAGGCGAAGAACGACAAGCGCCCGCCCGAGCCCAAACCGCCGACCGAGGCGGAGGTGAAGAAAGAGATCGACGAGCTGAGCAAGCGCCTCAAGGATAAGGACGAGAAGGTGCGCCGCCAGGCGGAGAAGGAGCTCGCCGAGTGGGAGAAGGCCTATCGCGAGTGCAAGGAGTGCAAGGCGGAGAAGGAGGCGGGGAAGGCCCGCGGCAACGGTCGGGGGAAGGAGCCCGGCACGCCCAAGAAGAAAGAGGGCGAGAGCAAGGAGGGCAAAGGCACCGGCACGGGAAAGGGCAAGGGCGACGAGGGCCCGCCCGAGGGGAAGGGCAAGGAGGGCGGCCCGCCCGCGACCGACGACACGGTCCCGCCGGGCAAGGGCAAGGGCAAGACGAAGGTGAGCGTCCCAGGCCGAGGACCGGACGGCGAGCGGCGCGTCGGCGGCAACCCCCCTGAGCCTCTGTTGCCGGGCACGCAGCCGCCGGCCCCACACCGCGCGAGCATGATCCAGCTCGAGGAGCTGAAGAAGAAGATCGACAAGGGCCTCCTCAAGGACGCCAAGATGTCCGAGGAGGAATGGCGACAGTTCCTCAAGGACTACGAGGCCCTCGCCAGGCGCGAGGACGCCCGGGCCGGGCGCGAAGAGAAGTTGCCGCCGTCGAAGCGCGGGGAGGGCCTGACCGGCATGGGCGGGAAGCGCGTTCGCCCCAGCGGGACGGGCCGGCCCGAGGACCTGCGCAACGACGGGCGCGGCAAGGCCCCGCCGGGGTATCGCGACATCCTCAGCGAGTTCCGCCGCCGGCCCGCGCCGAAGGAGTGAGGAGAGAGACGGGCGAGGCAAGAATACCGGGATCGCCCCGTTTAGCGACGCTTCTGCGAAGCGTCGCTAAACGGGGGCGCTCGTGCCTCTCCTCCCACGGCGGAAACAGCCGTGTCACAAGAGCGAGCCATGACCTTCCCCAAGCGCTACCTGGTCCGCTTCGGCCCCAAGCAGACCCACCACTTCTTCACCGACCTGCTCGTCATCGGCGGGGGCATCGCCGGCCTGCGGGCCGCCCTGGCGGCGCCCCCGTCGATGCAGGTGCTCGTCGTCACCAAGGACCGCGTTCAGCAGAGCAACAGCACCTACGCCCAGGGCGGCATCGCCGCCGTGCGCTCGCCCGAGGACCGCTTCGAGGACCACATCGAGGACACGCTGACCGCCGGCGCCGGGCTGTGCGACCGAGGTGTGGTGGAGCTGGTGGTGCGCGAGGCGCCGCGGCAGATCGACGACCTCATCTCCTTTGGCACGCGGTTCGACGAGGAAGCGGGCATCGAGGGCGGGCACAGCTATCACCGCATCGTCCACGCGCTGGGCGACGCCACCGGCTTCGAGGTGATGCGCGCCATCATCGACCGCGCCGGCAAGGCGCGCAATCTCACCGTCTGGGACCGCACCTTCACCCTCGACCTGATGACGCACGAGGGGCGCTGCGTGGGAGCGCTCGTCGATAGGCCACGGCACGACAAGCTGTTGATCTGGGCCAAGCAGACGATCCTCGCGAGCGGCGGGGCGGGCATCGTCTACCGCGAGACGACCAACCCCCCCGTGGCGACGGGCGACGGCATGGCGGCGGCGTACCGAGCCGGCGCGGAGCTCCGTGACATGGAGTTCATGCAGTTTCACCCCACGGTGCTCTACGTCGCCGGCTCCAGTCGGTATCTGGTCAGCGAGGCGGTGCGCGGCGCCGGGGCGTATCTGCGCGACAAGGACGGCGTGCGCTTCATGCCCGAGGAAGACCCGCGCGCCGAGCTGGCGACCCGCGACGTGGTGGCCCAGGCGATAGTGCGCCGCATGGAGCAGACGCAGCACCCCAACGTCTACCTCGATCTGTCTCATCTCAATCCAGACGAGGTTCGCAAGCACTTCCCCGGCATCGACAAGGTTTGCCGCGAGTTCGACCTGGACATAACGCGCGACCCGATCCCGGTCCGGCCCGGCGCCCACTACATGATAGGCGGGGTCAAGGTGGACGCCTCGGGCCGCACCAGCCTGCCGGGGCTCTGGGCCGCCGGCGAGGTGACGTCGAGCGGGCTGCATGGGGCCAATCGGTTGGCGTCGAACAGCCTGCTCGAAGGCCTGGTCTTCGGGGCGGTGTGCGGGTGCCTCGCGGCGGAGGCCGCGGCGCGCATGCCGGACGCCTTCGTCGTGCCTCCCGTCGAGGGGCGCTTTTCGCCGGAAAAAGGCGGGCCGACGCTGGACGTCGCGGACCTGACGAGCTCGTTGCGGAGCCTGATGGTGCGCAACATGGGGATCGCGCGCTCGCGGAAGGGACTGGTGGAGGCGGAGCGACAGGTCGCCTTCTGGTGCCGCTACGTCTTGCGGCGCGAGTTTTCGTCCAAGGCAGGTTGGGAGCTCCAGAACCTGCTGACGGTGGCCCGGTTGATGATCTGGGCGGCCCTTCAGCGGACCGAATCGCGCGGCGTCCACTTCCGCGCCGACTGCCCAAAGCGCGACGACGCCAACTGGCTGCGTCACCTGGCTTGCCCAGCAAACCTGGCCGATTGAGGCCCCGGGCTCGCCAAAAGCGCCCTTGTGAGCTATGTTATGGTCGGGGAGGATGCCGTGTCTCGAATCGCTCAAGGCCAACGGACGGCCGCACCGAACAAGGATGCTGGGGCCTTATCGAAAGAGAGAGAGGGAACGGCATGAACAACGTCAAATGGGGCGCGCGCGGCGCGCTGCTGGCCCTGCTGGGGCTGGTGGTCGGGGTGACGGCGTCCGCGCAGCCACCGGGCAAGGCGAAGGCGCCGACCGTCGCGTCGCGCGTGTCCGCCGCGACCAAGCAGAAGGAAGAGGTCGTCGAGAAGTTCCTCGCGGCGCTCGGCCCGGCCGTGCGCGAGCAGTTGCGCGCGGGCGCGGCGGTCGGCATTCCCGGCCTGGGCACCTTCCGGGTGGTGCGCGTGGCCGAGCATCGCAACCTGATCGATGGTCGTGTGGTGCGCGTGCCGGCCGCCAACTACGTCGAGTTCGTCCCGGCGCAGGCGCTGGACGATGCGGCGAACGCCCCAGGCGCGCAGCCGGTGCGGACGGTGCCGGGGTTCGAGTACAATCCCAACCCGCGCATGACGCCGGGGATCAAGACCGAGCCCGGCAAGGTCGGCCGGACGCGGACGCGCTGACCGGCTTGTCGGTCGTTCCGCTTCGCCGCGGGCCTACGAACTGCGGCGAAACGGCGCCCGTGGGACAATCGCCCGATGGTCTGCTTTAATGACTCGGGTGAGATCGACAGAGGGAACCTGACGTGACGGCACGGTCTCGGGTAGCTTGCGTGGCGGGGATGGTTCGCGGGGCTCGCTCCGCGGTCGTTGCCGTCATTATTCAGGAGAGCTAGGGCTTGGGGCCTCGATCGTACGCCGACTCGAACTGTCCCGGCCCTGGAGCGAACGGCTTCAGGGCCTTTTTCATTCGAGAACATGAGGGGGCCTCCCCGGAAGTCGGGCGGCTGCTCACCAACTGGGACAATTTCGGCCCCGCAGTCGAGTGCTGGGGCACCAACTCGCCGTGCGGGCGATCGACGTGGGCCTCGACGAAGGCGACACGCTGACCTTATCGCTCAACCGCCAGCAGCACTTGCCGCCGCTCCCTCCGGGGCGATCCGTCGCGTGGGCGTGCTTCCGCTGGCCCCACTGACGGGGTTGGCGAGTACCTCGACGAGGCGTCCGGGCTGCTCTGGGGATGGCTGCAGGTGAATACTGTTCCCCCTCGGTGAAAATGATGGCGGGCCTTCGCCGCGACGGGTAGACTGTCGCACGGTGAAGGTGGTTGCCTGCGAGAGAAGTCCACCATGAAAGCCTTAGAGAGAACGCTTCAGGAGATCCTCTTCGCACCCTCTCAGTACGTCATCCCGGTTTTCCAGCGGTACTACGTCTGGGAAGAGGAGAACTGGAAGCAATTATGGGAGGGCCTCACGCGCCTGCTGGAGCCACCTTACGAGAAGCATCGGCACTTCATGGGTTCCATCGCCTGCGTACCCGAGCCCCCCATGCCCGGCAAATTTCCCGCTTTTCAGATCATCGATGGGCAGCAACGGCTCGTGACCCGTTCCGTCCTTCTCTGTGCCATGCGGGACGCGGCGAAAGCCCGCGGCTGGGACTTGGCTGCCGAGATTGAGGAGAATTCCCTCATCCACCGCCTCAAGAAGGATCGCGTGCGTTACAAGGTCTATCCACGTTGGTGGGACCGCCACCTACCGCCACTGGCTACGGGACCGTGAGGAGCAAGAATGCCGAAGAGTGGGGTGCCAAGTTCATGCTGAGTACCGACGCCACGTTCGTCGCCAAGGTTCGCGAGCAGATCGCGTTGCTGCGACACGAGGAGTACGCCTACGACGAACTGCGGGTGTACGTCTCCGGCATCGCCGAGCCGTGGGTGTTCGGTCCGCACGACGAGTTCGAGTTCGATGGCTCTGTTGAGGTGCTGGTCGTCCGGGTGGGCCCGACGCGGGAACACCAGAACCAAGGAGTGCCGGAGATCGCCTTCCCCGTCCGGCACGTAGTCGCGACCGAGTTGGCAGTGAGCGAGGAGTGAGGACGATGCAGTGGGTGCTGCCGGGCGGGGCCGTGCTGGGTGGGAGCATCCGCGAGGGGGCCGAGCGTGAGGTGGCATGCCGTCGGCTGGCTGGTGTGGAAACGTCGCGGACATTCCCCAAACTGCAACCTGTAAGCCCGGCGGACGAGCCGAGGCCCGCCCAGGCCGAGGATCGCCCGCCCGTCGAGCTCGCGCCAGCTAGGGTTGACGCGCCCCCGCCGCCTCCGGTGGTCCCAGACTCGCCTCCCCCGAAGGTCGGGGAGCGGCTGGCCACGGTCAAACTCGTGCTTGAGGTTCTGGCGGTGCTGGTCGGGCTGATCGGGGCGATCCTGGCGCTGTTCGGTGTCTCGCGGAAGTGAAGCGAGCCCTGCCAGCAGTTGAGGTGGAACTGGACAACGCTGTGGTCCGCCTCATCCCCGCCCGCGCAGGGCAGCCACACCGTTGCCTATGTGCTGCTCGTTGGCTTGTTCGCTCGCCTTGGCCTTCTTTGTTGTCCGGAAGGCCTCCCTTACCTGGATGCGGAGGGGCAGGGAGATCGCGTCCATGTTGCCCCTCGCCTCGGCGAGGGCATGGCCGTGAGCCTGGTCCACCTGGCTGGCGTGCTGGTGCTCCTGCCGCGCTCGACGTAGCCCCTTCCTTTGTCCTGGCACTTGAAGAAGCAGCAGCCGGCCCCCCGCTCGCCCCGCTCGACCGCCCCGAAGAGCTTGCTCTCCGCCACGTCGAGCATGCTGTCATCGTTCCCCCTCTCCTGGGCCACCCGAGTAGCGTATGAGGTGGTCCAGTTTTCGGGCCCACGATGGGAGCGAGGAAGCCCAGGTTGAGCTGCTGACTCGTCATCGACCTCGACTCGTGGCGGATCGCGGCCGTGCCAGGCGACACGGCCGCAACCGCCGCGGGAGTGCAGGGCCTGCTACCCGGTGGGCTCGCCGGGCGGGCCTGGGGGCTGGATGCGTGCCTGAATTTCCAGGAGTTGACGGCCGGGCACGATTCCGGCGCATCCCTGGACGTCGGCCACGCTCACCTTCTCCATCCAGGTGCAGACGGCAGCGCACCGTTCCTTCAGTCCTGTGCGGGGATGGCCGCGGTTTTCCCAGGGCAGTTCCACCTGCGCCTCGGCCGGGGCTTCGTTGAGTTGCGTGGAGATCGCGACAACCCACACCTCGCCATCGTCCCGAATGTCCGCGTCGGGAGTCACGATCACGGCCGGGCGGCACTTCCGGTTGCGACCCTGCGGGTCGAGCAGTTCCACCCAGACGATCCGGCCGCGGCAGAGTTGCGACACGACTGCCTCCGGTCAGAACGGCTTGGTCGCTTCTGCATAGTACGACGCCGGGGGCCGACGCTGCGGGCCGATCCGGTCGAGGTCGGCCGTCGTCAGCGGGTAGTCCCTGGCGGCGAGGTCTTCCAGATCGTCGGCCGTTTCCCAGCGGTCGAACACGCTCGCCTTCAGCCGCTCGATGCCGACGATTTCCGGCAGGAGAACGTCCGGGCTCGGGATTTGAGCCCCGCCTCTCTGCTGGAGCCATTTGCCCAGGTTGTGCGATTCCTTGAGCAGCCGAAGCCGCTCTTCCAGTGCCCTCAGCAGTCGCGAGCGGAGTGCCTGCATCGCCGCGGTTTGCCCACTGGCGACGTTTCGGATGATGGCTCGCCAGGCGTTCTCAAACAAGCGAGCCGACCCCTGCATGCCCGCCACTGCCCACCCAACCTGGCGGGCTACAACCGGCACAAGGAGCTCTATGCTGTCGAGGCTTTCCGCGACAGGTGTGGGGGTCTCCAGTTCCAGCAACAGGTCGTCAGGCATTCCTCGCCTCTCCTCCGAGCAGAAGTCCTCACGCACCAGCGTCAGGACTTCTGCTTGCCAGCATACCATCACATCCGCTCGCATGCCATCTCATCCCGTGAAGTCCTCGGAACAGGCCCCTTACCTACCCCCCTTGTCGGCCTCGAGGCCGTCGTCCAGCAGCCCCTCGCCCCTGGCAACGCTTCTTGGCGGCTTCGACCTGCCGCCGCAGAGAGCCCCCATTTCCCTGTTGCGTGGTAGAATAGCGGGCGTAACTGTCGGCGATGATGCCCAGGAGGGCGGTCGTCCTCGCTTGTTCCTCTGAGGTTGGCGATCATCCATTATCGCTTGTGGCTGTAGGAGAACGAACACCATGACGCGCCTCTTCATCTACGACACCACCCTGCGAGACGGCAGCCAGGGCGAAGGCGTCAACTTCTCGCTCCAGGACAAGCTCAACATCACCCAGCGCCTCGACGACCTCGGCGTCGATTTCATCGAGGGCGGCTATCCGCTCTCCAACCCCAAGGACTTCGAGTACTTTCAGGAGGTTCGCAAGCTCCCCCTGAAGCACGCCAGGGTCGCCGCCTTCGGCATGACCCGCCGCAAGGGCGCCTCCCCCGCCGACGACACCTGCCTCAAGGCCCTCCTAGACGCGCAGACGCCCATCGTGACCATCGTCGGCAAGACCTGGGACCTGCACGTGCGCGAGGTGCTGGGGACCACCCTGGAAGAGAACGTCCGGATGATCGCCGACTCCGTGGCGCACTGCAAAGCGGCCGGGCGCGAGGTGTTCTACGACGCGGAGCATTTCTTCGACGGCTACCGTCAGAACGCCGATTATGCCCTACAAACCTTGCGCGCCGCCCAGGACGCCGGCGCCTCCGTCGTGATCCTCTGCGACACCAACGGCGGAACGTTGCCCGAGGAAGTCTCCGCCGCGGTGGAGGTCGTTCGCCGCGCCCTGCGCGTCGAGCTGGGCATCCACTGCCACAACGATTGCGACGTGGCCATCGGCAACACGCTCGCGGCCGTGAGCCGGGGGGCGACGCAGGTGCAGGGGACGATCAACGGCATCGGCGAGCGCTGCGGGAACGCCGACCTGGTGAGCGCCATCGCCAACCTGGCGCTGAAGCGCGGTTACGAGGTACTGGCGCCGGGGAGCCTGCAACGGCTGACGGAGGTGTCGCGCTACGTCTACGAGACGGCCAACATGAACTTCCGGTCGGGCCAGCCGTTCGTCGGAATCAGCGCGTTCGCCCACAAGGGCGGGATGCACACGCACGCCGTCGCGCGCAACAGCGCGAGCTACGAGCACGTGAGCCCGGAACTGGTGGGCAACGAGCGGCGCATTCTGGTGAGCGAGTTGTCGGGGCAATCGACGATTCTGAGCAAGACGCAGAAGTATCAAATCGCTCAGGACCGGCCATTGATGCAGAAGATCCTGACGGCCGTCCAGGACCTCGAGAACGAGGGCTACGAGTTCGAGGCGGCGGAGGCGTCGTTCGACCTGCTGGTGAAGAAGGCCGCGGGGTTGTACGCGCCGAAATTCCAGAGGCTCGCCTACCGCGTCAACATCGAGACGGGCGCCGACGGCAAGCCGGTGACGGAGGCCGCGGTGAAGGTACGCTGCGGCGAGCAGACGCTGCACACGGTCAGCGAGGGCGATGGGCCCGTGAACGCGCTCGACGGGGCGCTGCGCAAGGCGCTGCAACCGCTCTACCCGCGGCTGGGAGAGCTGCACCTCGTCGATTACAAGGTGCGCGTGGTCAACGCGCGGGCGGAGACGGCGGCGCGGGTGCGCGTGGTGGTGGAGTGGCGCGACGGCGGGTCGGTGTGGGGGACGGTGGGAGTGAGCGAGAACGTGGTGGAGGCGAGTTGGCTGGCCCTGGCCGACGCGATCGAGTACAAGCTGTTCAAGGACGAGGAGCGGTAAGGCAAGGGGCAGGAACAAGCCTCTTTGTAGGACGGCTCTCCCGAACCGTCCGGACGGCTCAGGAGAGCCGTCCTACAGCAAACCAACTCTTGCCGCTTGCCTTCAAGAAGCATGGAAGGAGGCCCGACCATGAGCGCGGTGGTTGAGAAGGGAAAGTCGTCGTCAGCGGTGGCGGAAGATCCGTATCGCTTCGGCTGGCGGATGGTGAAGCGGAGCGGCCCCGATGGGGCCGACGTCTGGGAGCAAGTTCCGCTGACCCAGGAAGACGTCCTCCACCCCCAGGAAGAGGACTTCATCGCGAACAACGGCGCTCACGACCAGAACTGCCACTATCTCAAGAGCGTCTTGCTGGCGCAGGTGGCGGACGACCCGACGGCGCAGGTCAACCTCGACGTGCGGACCGACTGGGGCGTGGAGGGGCTCAAGGCGCATGGCCCGGACCTGGTGGTCTTTCGGGGGCTGAAGGAGCCGTGGGACGTGCAGCGTGGGACGTTCATGGTCGCGGAGACGGGCGCCCGGCCCGTCCTCGTGATCGAGGTCACGTCGCCGAGCACGCGGGCGCACGACCTGGACGCGAAAGTGATCCAGTACCACAAGGCGGGCGTGCCGCTCTACGCCATCGTGGACACCTGCGAGGAACAGGGCGTCCCGCAGGTTCGCCTCATGGTTCACCGGAGCATTCCCGAAGGGTTTGTGCGCGTCCTCCCCAACGAGAAAGGGTGGGTTTGGTTGGAGCCCGTCGGCGTCTGGTTGGCGGGGGAGGGACAGCGCGCGGTCTGCTACGACGCAGAGGGGAACCGCATCCCCGATTACGCCGAGTTGACGAGCATGGTGCGGCAACTCGACGCGAACCTGGAAGAAGCGGCGGCGCTGACCGAGGAGGCGGTGCAGGCGCGCCAGCACGCGGAGGCGCAAGCCGCCGAGGACGCGCGGGCGCGACAGCACGCCGAAGCGCAGGCCGCTGAAGCTGCGCGGGCCCAACAACTCGCCGAAGCGCAGGCCAGCGACGCTCACCGAGCTCGCCAGCAGGCCGAGGCCGACTCCACCGACCTGCGGTTGCGACTACAGCAGATGGAGGCCGAGATGTGTCGCCTGCGCGGCGAGGCGTAGCCGCCTTTTCCGACGAACAAGCCTCGCTCTCCGGGTGTCTTGCCCTTGCCGGGCCCTTCGTCGCAGCGCCCCGGCCGCTGCGTTGGTCTTTTGCGAGAGGACGACAGGCATCATGGCGACCGAGCTCCCCAAGCAGTACGACCCCCGGGAGGCCCAGCAGCGCTGGCTGGCGTTCTGGGACGAACGCGGCTACTTCCACAGCCGGCCCGACGCCCGCAAGCCGTTCACCATCGTCATCCCCCCTCCGAACGTCACCGGCGCCCTGCACATGGGCCACGCCCTCAACAACACCCTCCAGGACGTGCTGATCCGCTGGCGCCGCGCCCAGGGCTACAACGCCCTTTACCTGCCTGGGACCGATCACGCAGGCATCGCCACTCAGGCCATGGTGGAGCGGCGCATCCGCGAGGAGGAGAAGAAGACGCGGCATGACCTTGGCCGCGAGGAGCTCGTGCGCCGCATCTGGCTGTGGAAAGAGCAGTACGAGTGTCGCATCCTCGGGCAGTTGAAGGCGCTCGGCTGTAGCTGCGACTGGCAGCGGACGCGATTCACGATGGACGAGACGTGTGCCCGCGCGGTGCGCGTGACGTTCTTCAAGATGTTCCGAGACGGCCTCATCTACCGCGGCAAGCGGCTGGTGAACTGGGACACGCAACTCCAGACCTCGGTGGCCGACGACGAGACGTTCAGCGAGACGATCAAGGGCGGGTTCTGGACCTTCAAGTATCCGGTGAAGGGGACGAACGAGTTCCTCCGGTTCTCGACCACGCGCCCCGAGACGATGCTCGGCGACACCGCCGTGGCCGTTCACCCCAGCGACCCGCGCTACCAGCACCTGATCGGCAAGACGGTGACGGTGCCGCTGGTGGGCCGGGACATTCCGATCATCGCCGACGGCCTGCTCGTGGACCCCGAGCTGGGCACGGGCTGCGTGAAGGTGACGCCGGCGCACGACTTCAACGACTACAACTGCGGTGCCCGGCACAATTTGCCGACGATCAACATCCTGAACCTCGACGGGACCATCAACGCCAACGGAGGGCCCTACGCCGGGATGGAGCGCGCGGAGGCCCGACAGAAGGTGACCGAGGAAATGGAGAACCTCGGCCTGTTCGAGGGCCGCGAGGACCGCGACGTCACGATGCCATTCAGCGACCGCAGCAAGACGCCCATCGAGCCGATGCTGTCGGACCAGTGGTTCGTGAAGATGGACCAACTCGCCCAGACGGCCATCGAGGCGGTGACCGACGGCCGGGTGCGCATCTTCCCCGAGCGCTACCGGGCGAACTACCTCAACTGGCTGGCGGAGAAGCGCGACTGGTGCATCAGCCGGCAACTCTGGTGGGGCCATCGCATCCCCATCTGGTACGTGGCCGCGCCCGAGGCCGAGTTGAAGCGCGCCTTCGCCGGGCGCGACGACGTGAGCTGGCGCTTCGACGAGGAGAACGGCCGCTGGCTCGTGTGCGCCCTCGCTGACCTTTCCCCCGACGCGCTGGGCCCGGACCACAAACTGGAGCAAGACCCCGACGTGCTCGACACGTGGTTCAGCTCGGCGCTCTGGCCTCACTCGACGCTCGGCTGGCCGGGGGCGACCGAGGAGCTGGCGTACTACTACCCGACGAACACGCTGGTGACGAGCCGCGACATCATCACGCTCTGGGTGGCGCGGATGGTGCTGGCGGGGCTGTACAACGTGGGCAAGGTGCCGTTCGAGGAGGTGTACGTCCACACGAAGATACTCGACGGCTTCGGCGAGACGATGAGCAAAATGAAGGGCAACGGCATCGACCCGCTCGACGTCATCGAGCGCTACGGGGCCGACGCGCTGCGCTTCTACGTGGTGTGGCTCTCGACCGACAGCCAGGACAGCCGGATGCCCGTGGCCAACGTGTGCCCTCACTGCGACACGCTCGTGCCGGTGAAGCAGGAGCACTTGTCGATGCGCACGCGCAAGGTGACGTGCCCCTCGTGCAAGAAGGCGTTTCGCCCCGGCGGGCCCTGGCCGGCGCCCGACCCGGAGCTGCCGACGGCGAAGCAGGCGTCGGAGCGCTTCGAGATCGGCCGCAACTTTGCCAACAAGTTGTGGAACGCCTCGCGCTTCCTCCTGCTCAACCTCGAGGGCTACGTGCCGGGGGAAGTGCGGCTGGAAGAACTGCCGATCGAGGACCGCTGGGTGTTGAGCCGATTGGCGACGACGGCCAGGGCGGTGACGAAGCACCTTGAGGGCTACCACTTCAGCGAGTCGGCGCGGGCGATTTACGACTTCACCTGGTCGGAACTGTGCGACTGGTACGTGGAGATGAGCAAGGGCCGGCTGCGCGACGAGAAGGCCCGCCCGCTGGCGCAGCGGGTGCTGGTGGGGGCGCTCGACGCCGTGCTGCGCCTGGTGCAGCCGATCATGCCGTTCGTGGCCGAGTCGATCTGGCAGGCGCTCAACGAGGCGGCCCGGGAGCGGGGCCTGCCAGAAGCGAGGCCCGCGGCGGAGAGCGTGGTGATCGCCCCCTGGCCGGAACTGCCCGAGAGCTGGCAAGACAGGGAGATCGAGGCGCGCTTTCGCCGGATGCAGGACCTGGTGCGCGGGGTGCGCGAGGTGCGCAACCGCTACGTGCTGGACCTCAAAACTCCGCTCGACGTGATGGTGCGCTGCTCGGCGCCGCTGGCCGAGGACTTTCGGGCGCTCCGGGCGTTCGTCGCGCAGTTGGCGGGGGTGGGCAAGCTGGAATGCGGGCCCGAGATTGTGCGGCCGAAACAGTCGGCGACGCAGGTGCAGCCGGAATTCGAGGCCTACGTCTCGCTGGCGGGCCACATCGACGTGGCGGCCGAGACGGCCCGCTTGCGGAAGCAGCAGGCGGAGAAGGCGAAGCACTTGCAGTCGGCGCAGGCGAAGTTGCAGAACGGGAACTTCGTGGACCGGGCCCCCGCCGAGGTGGTGCAGCAGCAGAGAGAGCTCGTGGCGGACTTGCAGGCGCAACTCGAGACGATCGCGGTGAGCCTGTGCGACCTGCAGCAAGGACAAGAGGATTGAACAGAAGGCAACGAAGGGAACGAAGAAAGAGGAGAAGGACGAGCCACCGCGGCACGATGACGAACGCCGAGCATGGGGGAGCAGGGGGCGCTGCCATTGCTCACTCCGTCTTTCTTTATGCCTTTGTTGCCTTCTGTGAAGTGTTTTGCTGGCCAGCGACGTCTCGCCGCGCCACGCTCCCTCCCGCGGGGAGGAAGCGCCCGGGCGGATCGCACGCGGAGAACAACCATGTCGGACAAGCAGGAACAACTCCAGGTCGTGGCCAGCAAACTGGGCATCGGCTCCTACCGCCGGCACGTGCTGCTCTGCACCGGGCCGACGTGCTGTGCGCCGGAGGAGGGCCTGGCGGCATGGGAGGCGCTCAAGGGCCAGCTCAAGAACCACGACCTGCTCACGGGGGAGAGCGCCTGCTACCGCACCAAGGTCGGCTGCCTGCGCATCTGCTGTCACGGTCCGACGATGGTCGTTTACCCCGAGGGGACGTGGTACGCCGGCATGACGGCGGAGCGCGTCCCGCAGTTCGTGCAGCAACATCTCATCGAGGGCAAGCCGGTCGAGGAGTGGGTGTTCGCCCGCAACCCGATTGGGGAGGAGCAGCGGGGGTGATTCCGCGCTTCGCCGCGGTTCGCTGAGCGCGGAACTATCTGGACGGTCCCGCGCGAGGGGCGGTAGGATGATTTCATCGTCCATCCCCTCTCCAGGCCCCGGGACGTCGCATCATGAACCCAACCGTTCGTCGTCTGCTCGTGGGCTGTCTCTGTTCGCTGGTGTTCGCGCCGGCGCGCGCGGCAGCGCCTCCGGCGGGGGGCGTGCGCGCCGACCGAGATAGGCATGCGCTGCCGGAGGGCGCCTTCGCGCGGCTCGGGTCGATGCGGTTCCGCGTGAGCCCGTCGGCGTCGGTCCATTTGTCGCCGGACGGCAGGACCATCGCTGCGCTCGATGAGCGCTCTGGGTTGCGCTTCCTCGACGCGCGGAGTGGGGAGGAGTTGCGGCGGATCGCCCTGCCGGCCGAGGCGAGCGCCGGGGTCTTTTGCCCAGTCACCAACGCTTTCGCGGTTCTGGAAAAACAGTCGGTCCGATTCTACTCGCCGCAATCGAGCCGGCCAGTTCGCACGATTGAGGTTGGGGAGATCGTCGGGACAAGCCTCGCCTTTTCCGGGGATGGGAAGGTGGTGGCCGTCGCAGGGTGGCAAGGCCAAGGCCAGGTCACGGTAGGCATATTCGACGCGAAGGGGAAGCGCTTGCGTTCGCTGAAACCGCTGCACGACTCGCTCGTCCACGTGGCCCTCAGCGCGAGCGGTAGAATCATCGTTGGGTGGTCCGGCGAGTTCCGTGGGAACAAGGCTCAGGTCTGGGACGTGATCGCGGGGACGGAAATCGCCCGGTACGACGGAGGCGCTCGCCTTTCCTGCGCGGCCTTGTCCCCGGACGGCAAGCTTCTGGCGCTCACTACGACGGACGGGGCGCTTCAGCTATGGGCCGTCACGCGAGGGAAGCGGCTGTGGGCTTATCAGGCCCAGTCGGGCCCCCATCGGTTGCGATTCTCGCGCGACGGCAGTACCTTGCTCGTGGGGGGCTCCCTGGGCGTGCTGAGTTGGGACGTAGCGCGAGGCAAGCGCCTCCGGTTGTTCCCCGGCCCGACGGCCGAACTTTGCTCGATCGAGTTGGCCCCCGATGGCAGTGCCTTGGCTTGCGGCCGAGGCGGGGCCGCTCTGGCCGTCTGGAACGTCATGAGCGGCAAGCCCTGCTTTCCCGCGCAGGCGCATCGGTCACACGTTGAAGCGCTCGCCTACTCCGTCGACGGCAAGCAAATTGTTTCCCTGGACGGGAGCCAGAAAGGGCTGGTGTGGGAGGGGACGGGCAAACCCTGTTGGGGGGCGGGCAAAGGCCTTCCAGCTGTTCTCGGCCCGGGCTTGAGTGCCGTTCGCCCCATCTTCCTGTCGCCCAGAGGAAAGCATCTGATTGCGAACAGTTGGGAGGGCCATGGCCTACAGCTCTGGGACCTCGCAACGGGGAAAGTTGCGTTCTCGCTGCCCCGCGCCAACGCCATCCCGACCTTCTCGCAGGGGGGCCGCTTGCTCGCTGTGGGCGCATGGGGGGATGAAAACCGGGGCGACCAGGTTTACGTCCTCCGGGCGCGCACAGGCGAAGTTGTCGCGTCCTTCGCCATCAAGGGCCAGGTGATGGCCCTCGCCTTCACCCCAGACACCAAGCGGGTGGTGATGGCGACCGCCAAGCTGGACGAGCGGGAGAAAAGCACCACCCTTTCCCTTTGGGACGTTGCCGCGGGCAAAACCATTGTCGCCTTTCGCCCTGCCTCCCTGCCCGGCGCGCTAGGTTATCCGGAGTGTTTCCGTTGCTCGCCGCAAGGCGACTTGCTGGCCATCGCCGAGCCCGACAACTGCGTCCGCCTGCGGAGCCTGCGCACGGGCGCCGTGTTGCGATCAATCCCCGTGGGCGAGCACGTCCTTTTTCGGCTCGCCTTTACGCGGGACGGGCGTTCCCTGGCGGTCGTCGTGTTCGATCAGGCGCGGTCCAGGCAGAAGCTCGTCCTCTGGGAAGTGCGGACGGGCAAGAAGCGCTGGGAGTTACCGGACACCGATTCCGATTTCACCGCGCTCGCCTTCTCTCCCGATGGCCAGGTGCTTGCCACAGGGCACGCCGACGGCTCCATCCTCCTCTGGGACGTGACCGGCCGGCGGCTGGCGCGCCCCGAACGCGGCGGGGCGCTTGGGGCGAAGGAAGCCGAACGGCTGTGGGCCGACCTCGATTCCACCGACGCCGCCCGCGCCTACCGTGCGAGCCGCGCCCTGGTCGCCACGCCGGTGCAGACGCTCGCCCTCTTCCGCAAGCTGCTGCGTCTGATCGCGCCTAGCGCCACGCCGCCTGCAACGATCGCGCGCTGGGTGCGCGAGTTGGACAGCGACGACTTCGGCACGCGCGATAAGGCACGCATCGCGCTGGAGAAGGAGGGCGGCAGCGCCGAGGCGGCGCTGCGCAAGGCCCTCGCCACGAAGCCGCCGCTGGAGCAGGTGCGGCACATTGAGCGCTTGCTCGCCCGGCTGAGCCCCGAGCACACCCCGCCAGACATGCTGCGCCCGGCGCGGGCGATCGAGGTGATGGAGTGGATCGGGACGAAGGAGGCGCGCCGGTTCCTCGCCGAGCTGGCGAAGGGACAGCCCGACATCGCGCAAACGCGCGAGGCCAAGGGGGCATTGCGCCGCCTCGCCCTGCGCGCCGCGCGCTGATCGGTCCCCCGCCGCGCGCAAGTTTGCACCACCCGAGGCGTTCTACCTGATTCGCGGCCCCCTCTCGCTTGCCCGGGAAGGCCGTATGCTCCCGCGCCTCCGCTGGCTCGCGCTTGCCTGTTCGTACGCGCTGGTTCTCCCGGCCTACGCCGCCGCTCCTCCTGCCGGAGGTGTGCGCTTCGACCACTTGGGACATCCACTGCCGCAAGGCGTCGCGCGCTTCGGGACCGTGCGCTTCCGCGCCCACGGGGACGTGGAGGCGGTGACGTTCTCCCACGATGCCAAGGTGCTCACGGTCTCCGTAACCGATTCGGGGCTTCGCCTCCTCGATGCGGCGACCGGGTCGCGGATGCTCGACTATCAGCCCGAGAACGTCGAGGGCCTCCGCGCTTTCGCGCTGGGGGGCAAGGAACTGTTCGTCCCGAGCAACGACGCCACCGCGATTCGGGTGCTTTTCGCGCGGACGGGAGGGGAGCTGTGGGCGATCGCCGTCGAGAGGGGCGTCGAGGACGTCGTCTTTTCGCCCGATGGCAAGGTGCTGGCGTCTGGCGCCGTGGTGGGCGACAGGAACTTCGGCGGGGCATCCTGGTCGGACCACGTCCGCCACTGGGACGTGGTCACCGGGAAGCCCTCCGCTCGCCTGGGGCTTCGGGCGCATCGCGTTGCCTTCACGCCGGACGGCGAGTCCCTCGTCGGAGGCAGGTGGGCCCTGGCCTGGGCACGCTCCCCGGACAGCTTTCCCGTCGTGAAGACCCGACTCCGCGTCTGGGGGCTCCGCCGCGGCCACCCCCTCTTCTCGCTCGAAGGCCGCGGGCTCGGCTTCGCCCTCACCCCTGACGGGAAGTACGCCGCGACGTGCCGGGGGGTGGGCTCGGGGGAGATTTCGGCTGGCCGCGCCCGGCCGCCGACTCCGACAAGGTGGGGATCGACCTCCGCGAGATGGCGACCGGGCAGGTCGCGGCGCGGTTCCCCGTGCCGGAAGGGGACGCGAGGGCACTGGCCTTCTCCCCCGACGTCACGCGGCTCGCCGCGGGGGTGGCCAACGGCGAAGTCCGTTTACACGGCGGCCGGCCCGAAGCAAAGCCCCTGGCCGGTGCCTCCGAGAAACACGTCGCCGCGCTGGGCGGGGAAGCGGCGACCGGTTACGCCGCCACGTGGGCGCTCATCGGCGCCGGCGACCGGGCGGTGCCATGGCTCCGCAAGTTGGTGCGCCCCGCGGCGCCGGCCCCGCCCGGTGCGGCGCGCCTGATCGCCAACCTCGCCAGCCACGATTACGCGACGCGCGAGCGCGCCAGCGCGGAGCTCGGCAAGTTCGTGCCGCTGCTCGAGGCGGAGCACACGGCGCCCTGAAATCCGCCAGAGACCTTGAAACGCGGCGCCGGCTCGAGCGCGTACTCGACGACGATGCGCGACGCCTCCTGCGCCCTGAAGAGTTGGCTGCGCTGCGAGCCGTGACCGTCCTGGAGCGCATCGGCACGCGCTCCGCGCGCGAGGCGCTGGCCGTCCTCGCCAAGGGCGCGACAGGCGCCCCCCTGACGCGCGATGCCAGGCTTGCCCTGGCGCGCCTGGCCCGCAAGGGGCCGTGACGGCGCCGCGGTTGTGCCTGGCGTCGGGTGGGCCGAGTCTTCGAGGCCCACGCGGTCT
>JBBSEZ010000078.1:0-27851 GCA_038239195.1 Gemmatales bacterium | reverse complement strand
GCGCCCGGGCGCCCCCCGCCCCCCCCCCGCGACGCGCCCCGCCCCCCCCCCCCCCCCCCCCCCCCCCCCCCCGGTCCTTTCAACCCACTCGCCCTACCTGAACGAGCGCACAGACATGCCCCGCCAAGCCCTCGCAGCCCCAGACAGCCCATGCGTCCGCCCCTCGCCACTCGCAAGCGCCTGCGCAACGCCAGCCCCGTTCCCGTGCCTCCTGGCGCCCCTGTCTGCCCCCGCAAAGCCCCGCCCTGCCCCCGTGCCGTCCGCCCAGCCCCTTGCCCCCCACAGCCCCGCCCCGTGCGTCCCACAGCCCCGCCAGAGCGTGCGCAGCCCCTTCCCCAGCCCATCGCCCTGCCCAGCCCTTGCGAGCGCCAGCGAGCCCCCAGCAAGCCGCGCCCGCCGAGCCCCGTCCAGGGGCCGATTTGACAAGCGTAGACTTGTCGCCCGCGCACGCACGCGAACGTTATCTATGGCGACCGCTTCGGTCGCGGACACTTGCCACCGCGGATGTCTCTATTTCGCGTGGGGTTGCGCGGCCGGGTCGCCCGGGAAGGGGGCGTCGGGGGCCGGAAGTGCGGCGGCGCGTTCCGACGCCGGAAGGGGTGGAAAGCGCTTCGCGGGGCCGCGATCAGGCCACCGCGGCCGCGTTCGGGTCGCCGACGACCTCGGCGCCTTCGGGGAGGCCGTCGCGCTCATTGTAGGGCAGGAAGAAGTAGACCTGCTGCTCGATCTCGACGGGCCCGCCGTTCGGGCCGGTCAGCTGGGCGTGGACCTGGCGGGGCGGCTCCAGCGCGTAGAGCGCGTCCAGGCGCTCGCGGGCGCGCATCCGGTCGCCGTCCTTGCTGCGCGGGCCCTGGATGATGGACCGCCAGAAGGAGACGGACTCCACGAAGAGCTCGTCCTTCGTCTGGCCGCTCCACTCGATCAGGAGCGCCCTGGCCTTCGAGATGTAGCTCTCGCAGGTCTGGGCGGAGCAGCTGTACTTGCTCTTGAGGACGCGCTTGATCTCGCTCTTGGGCAGGTCGCGCCCCAGGAGCAGCGCCGTGAACTCCACGCGCTGCTCCAGCTCCTGGTCGCTCTTCGTCTGCCTGCCGCCGGCCTTCCGCCTCGGTTGCTCTTCGCTGTCGCTCATGATGGCCCCCTTCGCCCCATCATCCCCGGGCAGCGCCCGCCGGGCAAGGAGCGGCACGACTGGCCTCTTACTTCTGCCCCCTCCGTGGTAGGATCTTCCGTCCTTTGCCCCCGCGCTGGCCCGACCTGAGAACCGGGCCGGCGCCGGGGGCGTTCTCAGAAAGGAACACCTCCGATGCCGCGCGTCTACCGCCAGCAGTACACCCGACCCATCCCCGAGGACGCACAGCGCGTCGAGGATGCCAAGGGCAGGCCCGCTGTCCGCTTCAAGGGCCCCGACGGCAAGAACGTCGTCGCCCCTCTCACCGAGAAGGGCGACGCCTGCCGCACGTGCTCCCCCTACTGGTACGGCCGGGTGAAGGGCGAGCCCGTGCGGCTCTCCACCAACAAGGCCGCCGCCGAGATCATGCTGGGCGAGTTGTGCCGGAAGGCCGAGATGGGCCAGGCCGGCGCCGTCGATCCGTTCGAGGCGCACGGCAAGCGCCCCCTGGCCGCGCACGTCGATGACTTCGCCAAGGTGCTCGAAGGCAAGGGCGACACCCCGGAACACGTCGCCCTCACGGTGTCGCGCGTCAAGGCGCTGCTCGCCTCGGCCGGTGCCGCCTTCCCCGCCGACCTCGACGCCGCGCGCGTCTCGGAGGCGCTCGGTGCGCTGCGCAGGCCCGGGAAGGCCGTCGAGCTTCCCGAGGGCCAGGCGTCCTTCGCGCCGGGCGAGGTGGCCGCGCTCTTCGGCATCAGCGGGGCCGCCGTCCGCGCCTCCGTCAAGCGGCACACTCTCGCCGCAACCGGGCAGGGCAAGGCCCGCCGCCTCCCCCTGGCGACCGTGGAGGCCCTCGCCGAGCGGATGGGCCGGGGCCGCGGGCTGGAGACCGTCAATCACTACGTCCGCGCGGTGCGCTCGTTCGCGCGCTGGATGGTGAGGGCGAAGCGGATGGCCTCCAACCCACTCGACGGGCTGTCCCTGCTCAACTCCCAGGTCGAGGTGAGGCACGCCCGCCGCGAGCTGACCGCCGCGGAGCTCGGCAAGGTCCTCGCCCTCTCCCGGGCCAGCTCGCGCACGTTCCGGGGGCTCGACGGGAGCGCCCGCTTCCACCTGTACGCCGCGGCGTGCGGCACGGGCTTCCGGGCCGGGGCGCTGGCCAGCCTCACGCCGGAGTCCTTCGACCTCGCCGGCGACGGCCCCACGGTCACCCTCGCGGCCAGGAAGAACAAGAGCCGCAAGCCGAAGGTGCAACCCCTCCCCGGCGACGTGGCCGACCTGCTGCGGGCCTACCTGGCGGGCAAGCCGGCCGGCGAGCGCGTCTGGGGCGGGACCTGGGCGAAGGACCACCGGGGCGCCGAGATGCTGCGGATCGACCTGGAGGCCGCCGGCATCCCCTACACCGTCGAGGGGCCGGACGGGCCCTTGCACGCCGACTTTCACGCCCTGCGCCATACCTACCTGACGCTCGGGGGGCGAGCCGGCATCGACCTCCGCACGCTGCAAGAACTGGCCGGACACTCTACGCCGACGCTGACGGCCCGCTACTCGCACCGCCGGCTCTACGACCTGCAAGGGGCGGTCGAAAAGATGCCCAACTTTCTCCCGGCCCCGACCGGGCCGGGCGCCGACCAGGCCGAGGGGGAGGCCCTCCGCGCCACGGGCACCGAGGGGGCGCCGGGGCAAATTCCTCCCGGCGAGGTCCGGCTTCCTTACACGCCCCTTACACAGTTTCCTGACACCGGGAGAGGCGAGGTGAGGTTGGGTGAGACGAGCGGCCCGGACACACCGGCGGCCCCTTCCGGTCGTAACCCCCTGCTTGGCAAGGGAGTTGATACCGGAAGAGGCCGCGTGAGACTGCTTGATGCCAGCGAGGACGACGGGACTCGAACCCGCAACCACCGGATCGACAGTCCGGTACTCTAACCAATTGAGCTACGTCCCCTTCTCGCTACCGCTTCCACCCCGTCCTTGGCTATCGGTATGTTTTTATAGCAACGCCTCGCCCTCCCTTCAAGGGGCCTCTCCCGCTTTTCCCCTTCTCACCCCACCTCGCGCACCTGCCGGAAGTCCCCCGCGCGGCGCAACAGCCGATACCGCGCCCGCTCCAGCCCCAGCACCTCCTCCTGCGTCGCCGCCACGAGCTCGTAGTACCGCGCCTCCACCGCCTCCAGCCCGAACGCCTCCGCGCCATCGTACGCGGTCACTGGCGTCTGCTCGCCCCCCAGCGTCGCGTGCAGCAACAACCCGTCCAGCAGGCAGCGAAGTGTCACGGCTCCTCCTCCTACCCCGCCTCCATCTCCCCCCGCGCCCACCAGCCTATCTCAAGCCCTCCGTCCCGACTAGCTCGGTAGCGCCTCTGCCCTCGCTCGCGCGCTTCTCAAACGCACGCGGGCCCTCTATCATCATGAGGGCCTCCTTGCTCTCGCCGACCGGAACTCTACCCCGAGCCTGCCTCATGAGCGAAGCGCACGAACCTGGTTCCTTCCCTCCGCCCCCTCCGCCAGGACCGCCCCCCGCGCAGGCCACAGCGTCAGGCCAGCCGGGGCCCCCGCCCGATCAGTTCGGAGGGCCCCCTCGAGCGAGTGGGTGGCCAGGCCACCCACCCCCTTCAGCCGGCCCCTATCCGCCGATGCCTCCCAACTGGGGGCGCCCACCCACCCCGCCGCGCAACCCTCTGCTCGGCTGCGCGCTAGGGCTTTCTCTCCTCCTCAACATTGCCGCGGCCTTCGTCGTCGTCATCGCCTGCCTGGGCCTCACCCTCAAGACCGGCAATCTCGCCGCCCCCCCTCCGCCCCTTCTCGAAGAGCACGTCCGCGGCGACCGCGCCAGCGCCAACAAGGTCGCCGTCCTCCACCTCGACGGCGTCATCCTCGAAGGCGCTCTCTCCCACTTCCACAGGCAGGTCGATCAGGCCGCCCGCGACAAGACCGTCAAGGCCTGCGTCGTCCGCATCAACAGCCCCGGCGGGTCGATCACCAGCAGCGAAGACCTCCACCGCCGCCTCACGAAACTGCGCGACGGCGACCCCGACAAGAAAACCGAGCCGCGCCCCCTCGTCGCCTCGATGGGCCCTATCGCCGCCTCCGGCGGCTACTACGTCGCCATGGCCGCCGAAACCGTCTACGCCGAGCGCTCCACCCTCACCGGCTCTATTGGCGTGTACATTGCCTTTCCCAACGTCGAGGGCCTCGGCAAGAAGTACGGCTTTCGCGTTGAGGTCATCAAGGCCGGCGCCATCAAGGACTCCGGCTCTTTCTTCAAGGAGATGACCCCCGAAGAACGCCAGGTCTGGCAAGACATGGTGGACGACGCCTACTTGCAGTTCCTCAGCGTCGTCGAGAAAGGCCGACCCGCCCTCAAGGGCAAGCTGCTCGACCGCTTCTCCGTCACCCCTCTGCGCCCCGATCCTCGGGCCAAGGCCGAGAAGGCCACCCCCTACGTCCGCTACCGCGCCGACGGCGGGACCTTCACCGCGCCCCAGGCCAAGAAGTTCCAGCTCATCGACGAGATTGGCACCCTCGAGGACGCCATCGCCGCGGCCGCGAAAAAGGCCGAGCTCGGCGACAGCTACCGCGCCATCAAGTACCAGCGCCCCAAGACGCTCGCCAACCTGCTCCTCGGCGCCCGCGCCCAGGAATCGGCCGGCAACGGCAACCCGCTGGAGCCAGCCCGCCTCCGCGCGGCCCTCGCCCCAAGGCTCTGGTATCTTGCCCCGGGCTACCAGGCCGCCGGCCTCCTCGCCGCAGCCGAGGCCGACCAGCCCCGGTAGCGCGAACAGAAGAGCGCATCCTCTCGCGAGTGGCCTGTCCGCCCTCACTCGCGAGGGGGCGCCTCCTTTCCCTCGGAGGGCACATCCGTTGCGTTCCTCTCTTCGCTTTCTGATTGCCCTCGCCGGCCTCGTCGTGGGGCGCTCGCCGGCGACCGCGGATGGCCCGCCCCCGCCTCTTGCCGACCGCCCCCCTACCCCCAAACTCGGGTCGTCCCCCGAGACCGTCCGCAAGGCCCTTGGGGCCCCCGACCACGTCGCTCGCCAGATCGTCGCCGACCGCTCCCTCGAGCAGTGGTTCTACCGCCACCCTCACTTCCTGCGCCTCGTTTTCCTCTGCCCGCGCGGCGAGAAGCCTCACCTCCAAAGTGTCCGTCCCTTCGAGCCCGGTGTCCCCTGATCGACTTTCCCGTCCCCATTCCCTCCCCTTCTTTCCGAACAATCGGCTCCGCCGGCCCGCCGAAGGCCTGTTGTGCAAGCGAGGGCCAAGAAATCCGTCACGTTCCGCTGCGCGCGTCGCCCGCCCTCGGCAGTCGTCGGATATACTTGTTCGGCGCAGGCTCAGCCCGACTGCCGGATTTGCAGCAGCGCGGTGTTCAAAATCGAACCACTCTGGCAGCCCGGCCTTCCGTAGGCCGAATGTGTCCCGGCGTCAACACCCGATGCTGAGAAGACTTACAGCAACAGGGTGGAAAAATGGGTAATCCGTGAAGACGGCACGGAGATTGCTTGAGAAAAAGCAGACAATCTCGGATTGGCTTAGTTCCGCGGGAGAAAGGGCTGAGCAGATCGCGGCCGTCGGCCGCATGAGTTCGAGCCTTCCCCCAACGGAGCGGAAATACTTGGAGAGGTGGTTGAACCATGGCACGAAGTGACGCCTTGCTGCGTTTGCACAAGACCCTGGTCGCCAAACGCAACGACATCTTGAAGAAACTGTCCGACGACCTCGATGACCTGCGCAACGGTCGAAGCGCCAGCGCCACGGGCGATTCGGCCGACGTGGCCTTCGAGGCCGGCAGCGAGGAGATGGCCTCGCAACTCGCCGAGCTCGACTCGCGCGAGCTCAGCCAACTCGAACGCGCGCTCGCGCGCCTCAAACAAGGCACCTATGGTGTCTGCGAAGCGTGCCAGAACAAGATCCCCATCGGGCGCCTCAACGCCCTGCCCTATTCGACGCTCTGCATCGAGTGCCAGCGCGAGATGGAAAAGTACCCCGACTGGGACGACCGCCGTACGCCCGGCAACTGGGACAAGGTCTATGAGGCCGTCACCCGCCTCGAGGACCAGCGCGAGGTCAACCTCGCCGAACTGGAAATCGATCTGCCCAGCAACCGCTGAGCCGTTCGTTCCCAACTGCTTTCTCCACCCATCTTCCCTGGCCCGCGGTCATCGACCGCGGGCTTTTTGCTTTCTCTGCGGGCCCCGTCCCCATCAATTCCGCGCTTCTCGCACCTCTTTCTGTCGAGGCGCGCGAGGCGCGGGGTAGAATTCTCACGCACGCGTGCTCGCGCATCTCGCAGTCAGGGCGGCGCCTCCTTCTTTGGCGCTGCCGACTTGGTTCCCCTCTCGCGGAGGTTATCGTGCCATGAAAAGGGCCCTCACGCCCCTGTTTCTGGGCTGCTGTGCCTTCTTTGGCGGGCTCGTCGCCGTTGGCCTGTCGCAGCGCGGCCTGCTCCCCGCCTTCGCCCAGGCCCCTCCGGCGGCGGAGCGCCCCGGGCGCGGCACCGACCTCGGCAAGCTCAGCGATCGCTTCGAGCACGTGGCACGCGTGGCTTCCCCGGCCGTCGTCGCCATCGAGGCCATCACGCCCGTCCTCAAGGGCGGTAAGGCCCGCACCACCGACGACTCCGGGTCCGGGGCCCTCGTCCGCTTCCCCGGCCGGGCCGGGACCTTCGTGCTTACCAACAACCACGTCATCAGCGGCGCGGCGGCCCGACAGATCACCCTTAATCTCGCCGACGGGCGGATCCTCAAGCCCAACCGCGTCTGGGCCGACCCCGAGTCCGACGTCGCCGTCCTCGGCCTCGGCGAGGACGTGGTCGGGCTCGCCACCATGCCCCTCGGCGACAGCGACAAGGCCCGCGTGGGCCAGTGGGTGCTGGCGATCGGCAGCCCCTTCGGGCTCAACCAGACCGTGACCCACGGCATTCTGAGCGCCCGGGGCCGCGGGCAGGTCAGCCTGGGGAGCACCATCCGCATCAAGGACTTTCTCCAGACCGATGCGGCGATCAATCCCGGGTCGAGCGGGGGGCCTCTGCTCAACCTCAACGGCGAGATGATCGGCATCAACACGGCCATTGCCTCGCCCTCCGGCAGCAACAGCGGGGTCGCTTTCAGCGTGCCCGTCAACCTCGTCAAGCAGATCGCCCAGCAGCTCCTCGCCCACGGGAAGGTGCAGCGCGCTTACCTCGGCGTGCAACTCACTTCCGGGTTCGAGACGGCCGACGCCCTGCGCCTCGGCCTGACCCGGGCACAAGGCGCGCTGGTCGAGGGCGCTCACCCCGACACGCCCGCCGCTGCGGCGGGGTTCCGCCGCAACGACGTCATCCTGGCCATCGATGAAGTGCCGGTCCGTAACGAGAACCACTTCATCAACGTCATCAGCGAGATGGCGCCGGGCAAACGCATCAAGGTGCGCGTCTGGCGCGAGCGCAAGGCCATCGTCCTCGACGCGACCGTGGGCGACTGGAGCAAGGTCGAGGAGCGCTTCAAGAGGTAACCGACAGAAGTGCGAAATACGAGACTGCCCTGCAGGTCGCGAGCCGCGCGGCCGGCAGGGGAGCCTGTAATTCGCGGCTCGCAGAGACACCTCCCTCGCGCCGGCCCGACCAAGCGGGGCATGCCGGGCGGTCCGGCCCCGGATTGTGCGACTCAATCGTCTGTTTTCTTTTGCCGGACCACGTAATAGACGCCGCCGAGCCCCAGGAGCAGCACGATCATCAGGAGGATGAACCACGCCTCCGACATGAAATCAGGCACCCAACTCGCGAACATTTCCGGTCCCTCTCAACCAGGCCGTATGGGATGAACAACAATGGCAGATGGCCGTCCCCCCCCGCCGCGCAGCCAACGATCTCGCGGGCTGTGGCCGAGGTCTGAGGGGATTGGTTAGTGTTCTATCGGACCGCCTCGCCAAGAGCAAGCGCCGAGTGTTGCAAATCCGTGGAAATGTGGAGACGGGAGCGTGGCGAGCTCGCTTGGCTCGGGGCCGGGGCTGAGGCAAGGTAGCCCGCCGCTACGCGGCGGGGGCACCGCGACGGAGTCGCGGACTACATTGGCCCTGCTCCGGGGCTGAGGGAGCTCCCTCAGCCCCGGCCACGGCTGCACGATCCTTGCGACAGTCGCCAACGAAGGCCTACTTCCAGAACCCCTCCCGCCGCCCCGAGGCCCCGGGAGGCGGCGGTAGCCCGAGCCAGCTCGTCAACGCCTGGGCTGCTTGCCGGCACAGCGCCTCCGCCTCGACTTCGTCCGGCGCGGCCGACGCCAGGAGCGCGTGCCCCTTCACGACCGCCTGCCCGAGTTCCTCCACCGAGGCGTCGCGATCCCCCGCCGTGACGAGCTCGCGGAACAGCGCCTCCAGCTCCGCCACTACCGCCCGCAACAGGTCGAGTTGCGACGGGGCGCCCGCCTGCAAGCGCTGCAACAGCGTCTCGGCGCGCGAGCGGTGCGCCGCCCGGTCGGGCACGGCGTGGCCGCCTTTCGCCTTCCGCCCGAAGAGGCCGAGCAGCCGCGACAGCAGGCCGGGGGCCTCCTGCTTCTCCTTGGCCTTCGCCGCCCGGTCGGCTTGCCGCGCGGGGGAACGAGCCTTCCGGCGCGACTGCGGCGCCTGGTCGTAATTCGTCGTGGGGGCCCCGTCGTCGTAATCGGTCGTGGTGTTCCCCTCGTCCCTCGCCGCCACAGAACCGCGCCCGGCCTCGTCGTCGCCGAGGGTGAGCTCGAAGTCACTGTCCGCCTCTGCGGGCAGGGGCGCCCCCGGCCGCGCGATCCCATCCTGGGCGAGTTGGGCCTCCTTGGAGACGCGGCCGCCAGCGTTCATCTCCCCCAACACCTGCTTGGCGAGCACCGTCTTCTTGGCGGCTCGCGGCCCCATGACCTCGCCCTTCGCCTCGGCGATCGGTGCCTGCGGGCCCGATCCGAGCGTCTGCAACTTTTCGCCCAGCTCGGCCCGCGTCCGCGCGAGCTGCCTGCTCGCCCCGGCCATCGGCGGCACGGCCGGGGCCGCCACCGCACACGGCTGCACGGCCTGCGCGTTCCACCCGGCCGGCTGCTCCACCGGCTGCACGATCCTGTGTACCTCCCCGCCCGGATTGACCACCGCGGCCCGATCCACCGCCACGAACGCCGTGAACCGGCACAGCACGCCGAAGCGCAACGACGTGGCAACGATCTCCTTCTCCAGCGCGGCCGGCTGGCCCCCGCTGACGTAGCGGTCCTCCAGCTCGCGCACCCGGCCGCGCGCCCACGTGCTCGCCAGCGGCGCCCCCTCGGCGCGTCGGCCCGCAACCTCCGTGGACCACGGCTGCCCGGTCGCGTCGAGAGCGCGCACGGCGATGGCCCCCGACGCCTGGCCCCGGTAGCGCCCGGCGATCAGCAGCGGCGCCCCCGCGAACAGGTCGGGCAGCCGCCCCGGCACCACGGTCTCGGAGCGGATCGTCAGCCCGGCCGGCTCCAGGCGCAGCCGCGTCAGCACCGGCGTGCCCACGTGCCGATGGACCTGGTCCATCACCTCGTCGAGCCGCTCCTCCGATTCGACCACCTCGCTCGCCCCGCCGCCCAGGTCGGCCAGCCTTCGCAGGAAGGCCGCGTTGACCGCCTGGTCGATGCCCAGCGTGAAGACGCGCACGCCCTTGATGAGCGAGCCGAGCTGGCGCAACATCTGGTCCTCGTTGCCCACCTGCCCGTCCGTGATGAGCACCAGCACGCGCTCCGCCTCCGCGGCCCGCGCGGTGCGGTTGAGCGACTGCGTCAGCACCGTCACCGCCTGCGCCAGCGGTTGCGCCATCTCCGTCCCGCCGCGAGACTCGACCTTCGCCAGGAACTCCACCACGCGACAGCGCGCCCGGTCCGTCGCGGCGACGAGCCCCAGCCCCTCGAAAGTGGGCGGGGCCTCGATGCGATCGTCGAAGGCATACACGTTGAAGCGATCGCGCTCGGTCAGCGTCTCGACCATGCGCGCCACCGCCCGCCGTGCCGCCACCATCTTCCACCCCGCCATGCTGCCCGAACGGTCCAGCACGAAGACGACGTCGCGCGGCCGGCCGGCGCCCTGCGGCTGGGCCGGCGGCACCACCGTCAGCAGGAACGTCCCCTCGTCTCCTTGCGCGTCGGGCTGCAAGGAGAGCGAGGTGTTCACGCGATCGACGCCCAGGCGGAAGCGCAGGATGAAGTCGCGGTCGAGGCGCTCGCCCGGCTCGAGCCGAAACCGATTCGTTCCCTCGCCCTCTTCCACGACCGCGTGCAGGCTCGAGCGGAACGAGTGCGGCGCGAGCTGGGAAGGGGCGACCTCCACGCCGAGGCGCAAGCGCACGGGGTTGGGAAAGCCCGGCAGCAGCACCGGCGGGCTAATGCGCGAGGCGTCGGGCACCGCGTCGGTGTCCGCCGCGACGCCGTCCCCGACCGACGCCCCCGAGAGGGGGGTGCCGGGCACGTAGCGGGGGGCGACCACCAGCGGAAAGCGGAACGTAACCTCGCCGTCGCAGTAGGGCAACGGGCCGACGAGGGTGAGATGAACCGTCGCACTCTCCCCGGGCGCGAGGTTGCCGACGCGCATCGTGAAGACGCCCGACCTCTCCTCCTCGGCGATGGCGGCGCGATGGCCCTGCCGGATGGCCTGGTCGTACTCGCGCCGAGCCGAGCCGCGCTCCTGGAGCTCCCCTTCCACCACCCGGCCTGCCACCTCGAGGCGGAAGCGCGTGACGGCGGCGCGGTCCGGGAGCGGGAACACGTAGGTCGCCTCGAGCGGTTCCTCGTGAACGTTCGCAAACCGCTGTTGCACGTCGAGCGAGACGACGAGCCCGTCGATGCGCGCCAGGACGTCCAGGCCGTAGAGCGGCAGACACCCTCGCTCGGTGCGCAGGGCCCCAAACCCCGCTTCGGGATTGGAAGAAGAGCCGGCCTCCTCGGCGGCGAGCCCCTGGGCCAGTTCCTCGTCGGACAACGTCGGCAGGGCCTTCAACAGCATGGTTCCCTCTCTTTCTGGAAGGAGGAAGAACGAATCACGAGCGTTCCGATTCATCCTTCATCCTTCCGGAGCCCTTCTGGAGCAGATGTCGAACTTCGAGCATTTTCAGCAGGGGCGCCGCGGCGGCGTGCAGCGCGTCCAGGTCGTGGTTGTCGAGAGGGCGCGCCGCCCGGAACAGCAACGTCACTCCCTCGTGGAGGGGGATGCCCAGGAGCGCTTCCCCCGGCGGCGCCGGCGGCGATCTCCAGAACGCCTCTTCGCGCCGGTCCTCCTTCTCACCATCCGTCCCCGGCGCGCGGGCGACCGTTGGCGACGGCAAGCGATCGCTGTCCGGCAAGCGCGCGACCTCCTCCAGCACGCGGTCGGTCTGGCCGACGAGGCGCGCCTGCACGTCCGTCAGCGGCAGCCCCTGCCCCTGTAAGCGCTTGATCGCCACCAACTGGAGCAGGTGCCGGCGCCCATAGAACGCCGTCCGCCCGCGCCCCGGCGACGACAGCGGCCGATCCACCAGCCCCAGCGTCACGTAGTAGCGGATCGTCCGGCGATCCGGCACGTCGCGCACCCGCCCGCTCGGCTGCCCGGTATAGTCCACCGCCAGCGCCCGCGCTACCCGGGCACAGAGCTCGTCCAGGCCCCACATCGCTCCGCTCGACCGCGTCATGGCACCATTCTACGCCCATCGATTGACAGTGTCAATCATCACTGGCAATTAAATGCGGCGACTGTGGGTCGGGGCCAGGAGCGCGGTCCCGCAAACCGGGAGGGAACGCTGGATCGCTCTTGACAGCCGGAGGGGGTAGCGCGTATGACACGCCGACCATGAAAACCTCAACCGCCTCAATCGTGTGGGTCGGCGCCCTGCTGTTCGCGGGGGCCGGCTGGGCGTCTGCGACGGAACCGGGCGGGGCAAGCCCACCGGGGAAGGCGCGCGTTCTCCTGCTGGAGAACGACCGGGTCCTACAAGGCGACGTCGATAAGGTGGGCGAGGAGTACCGCCTCCGTCGGCTCACGGGAGAGACGTGGGTGCCCGCGAACACCGTCGCGCGTGTGTGCGCGTCGCTCGACGAGGCGTACCAGTACCTCCGAGGCCGCGCCAACCTGCGCGACCCCGACGAGCGGTTGCGCCTGGCCAACTGGTGCCGGCTCAACGAACTGACTCCGCAAGCTCTCGTCGAGGCGGAAGCGGCATTGGCCCTGCGCCCCGAGCACGCGGCAACTCGCCGCCTTGCCGGGCACCTGCGCGACGCCGTCCGGAAGGCGAACGGCCCGGAACGTCCCGCCAGCGCACGCGCCAACCCGCCGGTGCCGCACGTCGATCTCTCCACTGCCGCGCTCGGACAGTTCTCGACGCGGGTCCAGCCGATCTTGATGAACGCGTGCGCCTGCTGCCACTCGCCCGCTCACGGGGGCAAGTTTCAGCTGACCCGCGCCAAGGACGTCGGGCTGGCCAACAAGCGGACCCTGAACCAGAACCTCACGGCGGTGCTGGCCCAGGTCAACGCCCACGAGCCGAGCTCCAGTCCCCTGCTGACCAAGGCCATCAGCATCCACGCCGGCGGAATGAGCAACGCCCCCTTGCGCAACCGGCAAGCGGTCGCCTTCCGCGCTCTCGAAGAGTGGGTGCGTTTGACGATCGACCACAACCCACAACTGCGCGAGCGGCCCCCCGTCCCCCTGGACGCGCCCACGCTCGGAGCGACGCGCTGGGGCGAGGACGCGGCGCCCGCGCCGGTCCAGGCCTCGGTCGCCCGGCCCACCCCCCCACGGCCGGCGCAACCCGCGCCCGCGCGAGCGCCGGCGGAGGCCCCCGATGATCCCGTGGGGCCGAGCCCCTTCAATCACCAGTTCCACCCCGGTCGGGCCCCCAGCCCGCCCGCCGCGCCCCCCAGATCGTGAGTCCGGCATGGAGATGCTGAGCACGACCCACTCTCCCCGTCCGGCGCGCCGCGCCCTGCGCCTGGCGCTGGGGGTCTGGCTGGTCCTGGCCTGTGCCGTCAGCGTTCGCGCCCTGTTGCGCCCCGAGAGCCACACCGTCTTTCCCATCTTCGTCGCTGCCGCCGACCGCTACTGGGCCGATCGACCGCTTTACGACAAACTGCCTGGCCTCGATTACTTCCGCTACCCGCCCACCTTCGTCCTCGTCGCCACGCCCTTGAGTTGGTTCGGTACGCGCGTCGGCGGGGCGCTGTGGGCCTGGGCGAGTTGTGCCGTCCTCGTCGCGGGCCTATGGCGCTTCGCCCGTCGCGTCTTGCCCGAAGACCTGGGCGAAGCGCGGACGGGGGCCCTGCTGGCCCTCGGCGCGCTGGGGGCCCTCCGCGGGCTGTGGAACGGGCAGAGCAACGCCCTGGTTGTCGGCCTACTGCTCCTCGGGGCGGCCGAGGTGGTGCGCGAGCGCTGGTGGCGGGCCTCGTTCCTGCTGTCCGCAGCCGTCTGGATCAAGCTCACGCCTCTTGCCCCTGCCCTGCTGCTGTGTGCCCTCTGGCCGCGCCGGCTCGCGCCTCGCTTCGCCTGCGCGCTGGTCGCGCTGCCGCTCGTCCCTTTCCTCACGCGCCCTCCCAGCCTGGTACTCGCCCATTACGCTGGCTGGCTCGGCCACCTGACCGCCTCATCCGGCGAGCGCTGGCCCGGCTTTCGCGACGCCTGGACCATTTGGGAGGTCGCTCGCCACACCTTCGCGGCCAGCGAGGGCCCCCTCATACTCGACACCTCCTTCAACAGCCCGGTCTATCGCACGCTCCAGTTGACGACTGCCGGCGCGGTCCTGCTCTGGTGCCTCCATCTGCGCCGGCGCTGCGCCGACCGGCGCTGGCAGGTGAACGCGACGCTGGCCCTGGGCAGCGCCTGGCTGATGCTGTTCGGTCCGGCCAGCGAACACGCCACCTACGTGTTCCTGGCGCCGGCTCTTGCCTGGGCCGTGCTCGACCCCCAGGCCGGGCCGCCCGGGGCCTTGCTCGCGAGGTCGGCCTTCGTCCTGGTCATGGTGCTGGGCTGGGGCAACGTTACCCGGCCTCTGCTCGGTGCGCTCCCCCTGCTGGTCGCGACGCTCCCGCTGGGGACCGGGGTGTTCGTCGTCTGGTTGATCGGGCATGCCCAGGCGCAGCGGGCGCGCCAGGCCCTCCCCTGCCCGACCCGTCGCGTCAGGGCCGCAGTTCCTTTGCCAGAAAGGGCTCGATCGGCTTCCACGCCTCCTCACTCTCTCGCGGGCCGCTGTTGAGCGGAGAACCGGCCCTGCTGGCCGATCGACGATGGCGTCGCCTTCCCCCTCCCGGCTCGGAAAGCGAACCGGCTCGACGACTCCGACCGAGCAGAAGGGAACGCCGGGAGACGTAACGCGACCGGCAGGAAAAGGCCTCCTTGTAGGACGGCCTTCCTGAGCCGTCCGGACGGCTCAGGAGGGCCGTCCTACAACAAACCAACTCCTGCCGCTCGCCTAACGCTTCATCGCGCCTCCATCTCCAGCGGATTGCGCAACAACGTTTCCTCGGAAACGCGCTCGCTGAAGCTGGCGCGCAAAAACGATTCGTTGGCGGTGTTCTCCAGCAAGCGCCTCACCAGGTAGGCCATGCCCGGCAGCAAGTCGCCGTAAGGCGTGTAGACGCGCACGCGCTGGCCGAGATCGACGAGCACGTCCTTGACCGGGTCGGCCATGCCGTACAGGAGTTGCAGTTCAAAACTGTGCGGAGGCAGCCCGAGGGCCTGCGCCACGGCGAGCGCGTGGGCCAGACTGCGCACGTTATGGCTGGCCAGCGCGGGGCGCAGCCAGCGACTTTCCTCCAACAGATAGCGCGTGTGTCTCTCGTAGGCGGCGTCGGTCTCCCACTTGCGGCCCCATACGGGGACCGGCCAGCCGAGTTGCTCCGCCAGGATGCTCTCGTAGTCCCAGTAGGCCCCCTTGACCAGGCGTACCCAGACCGGCGCCGCGCGCCGCTCCGCCCACCGGCGCAGTCGCGCCAGGTCGTCGCCGCAGTCGCGCAGGTAGGCCTGGAGGGCGATGCCGACGTCGGGCCAGTCGCGGAAATCGTCCTCCTCCAGCACCTCCTCGAAGATTTGCAGGGTGAGGTCTTTGAAAGAGTACTGTTCCATGTCGAAGTTGACGAAGGCCCCGTGCTGCCGGGCGGCGCGCAGGATGGGCCGCAACCGGCCGCGTACGGCCCGGCTCGTCCCATCGGGGTCGATGGGGTCGAACTGGCTGTAGAGGGCCGACAGTTTCACGGAGACGTTGACGCGCGGGAGGGGGCCTTCGGGGCCGCGGTCGATCAGGTCGTTGGCGGGCCAGGCGTTGACCGAGTCGCTCAGCCCGGTGAGGAGCCCGAGGTACTCCTGCTGCGCGGCCTCCGCCTCGGCCTCGGTGATCGTCGCCTCCCCAAGCAAATCGACGGTGAAGGCCAGCGAGCGGCGGCGCAGCCGGGCGATCGCCTCGAGCGCCTCGGGGACGTTGGAGCCGGCGATGAACTTGCGGGCCAGCCTGCGAGCGGAGAAGCGCGCGGCCCAGGCGAGGAACCGGCCCAGCAGCCCGCGCTCGGGCAGCCAGCGCAGGCCGAGATGCAGCCAGCCGGGCAGGTGGTCGCCGGCCTCCGCGAAGTATTCGCGCAGGTGGCGCGTGATGGCGGCTGGGCCCTGCAACTGGGGGAGCACGTCCACGAAGCGGAATAGCTGGACCTTCACCGCCTCGTCGCCCATCGTCCACGCCATCAACCGCTCGTCGAGCCAGCCGGGACTGAAGGGCAGCGGCCCCGACCGGCCGACGCGTGCGAAGATCTCGCGGCCGAGGCGACGGGTCAGCGCTTCGACACGATTAGCCCGTAGCCCGTAGTCCGTAGTGCGTGGCAAGGAACCACCCTCGCGTCTCGCCATCGTTGCGATCCAAGACCGAGCCATCATTCTAACGCCCCGCGCTGGGAGGGGCGCCCCGGTTAGCGACGCTTCGCAGAAAGCGTCTTCGGCCAACGCTTCTGCGAAGCGTCGCGAAACGCCCAACTGCGGGCTACTGACTCGCTGGGGCGGCTGCTATGATGACCCCGAGACGTCCCCCGTTGCGCACGCGGAAGGCCCCATGAGCGACGCCATTCGGATCGGCAAGTTCCAGGTCGTCGGCACCCTCGGTGCCGGCGCCCACAGTTCCATCCTGCACGTGAGGCGGGAAGAGGACAGCACGCATTACGCCCTCAAGGTGGTGCCCATCGAGGGGGCGGAGGACCACAAGTTCCTCGAGCAAGCGCAGCACGAGTTCCGCGTCGCGCAGATGCTCGACCACAAGCACCTGGTCAAGGTCTACGCGCTGGAGACCGTCAAGGACTGGCTGCTCCGCGTTCGCAAGGTTCACCTCCTCATCGAGTACGTCAACGGCAAGACGCTCGACACCTGTCCGCGCGTGCGCGAGCCGCTGCTCGTGCAGGTCTTCAAGTGCGTCGCGGACGCTCTCGTCCACATGCACCGCCGCAACGTCTGTCACGGCGACCTCAAGCCCAACAACATCATGCTCGGCCGCGCCGGCGACGTGAAGGTCATCGACTTCGGGCTGGCGCGCATCCGCGGCGAGGCAAAGAACCGCGTCCAGGGCACGCCCGAGTACATGGCGCCCGAGCAGACCAAGCACTCGCTGATCAACGAGCGCACCGACGTCTACAACTTCGGCGCCACCATGTACCGCATGGTCACCTGGCGCCTGCCGCCCAGCACCCTGTCCTCGGAAGACGGCGGACTGCCCATCGACGGCAAGATGTGGAAGCGGCTCTTCAAGCCCGTCGACGAGCTGGCCCCGAACACCCACGCCGGGCTCGTCGATCTCATCCACCGCTGCCTTTCTTACGACGCGACGAAAAGACCGGAGCGCATGAGCGAAGTACAAGGGGCCCTCGATCACCTGGTCGATGAACTGGCTACCGAGCCCGAGGACCAGCTCGAAGCGATGGAATGGTGAAGGCGAGCCGGCAAGCGTTCGCTGCCGGCAGGCGAGGAGGACGCAGCCATGGCGGAGTACACCGACCGCGAGCACTACATCCCGCTGCGCAAGAACGACCTGGGCGAACTGCTCGTCAAGGACAAGCAGGTGCGCTTCGAGGAGCGCGAGCCGCTCCGCCAGTTCTTCCGCCTGGTCAGTTCGGTCTTCCACTTCGAGTATCTCCAGCAGCTCGAAGACCTCAAGAACGCCTACGCGCCGTTCGACCCCGACTCCGAAACGCTGGTGCTGAAGCCCCTTGCCCCCGAGGATCGCCAGGTGCGGATGGGCGAGGTCTTCGACAAGTTCGTCGGGCTGATGGAGCGCGCCAACTTCAAGCGGCTTACCCGGCAGGAGATCGAAAAGTTCCTCGAGGAGGTGCCCACCGACTGGGGCCTGGACACCTGGGTCGATCTGAACAGTTTCGAGCGCCTCGAGGTCTTCGCGCGCGGCGACGTGATGGGAGTGCGCACTCGACGGGTGTGGTGGAAGTTTTGGCGCAAGGAGACGATCAAGCTGCCGGTCTTCTCGCGGCTGGTGATGCTCCTCAAGATCAAGAAGGGCTACCTGAAAGACCCCGACGTCAACACCGACAGCGTGTTCCTCAAGGTCTTCAAGGACGTGCCCAAGGCCGACCTCGACATGCTGTTGCCGGGGGCCCGCGTGCGGCTGTCGAAGATGGACCGCGGGATGATCGTCTATCCGCTGCTGACGGGCCTCGGGCTGATGGGGTACAGCATCGTGCAGAGCATCCGCCACGTCGATACGGTGCTGACGGACGTGATGGGCGCGGCCGGGGCCGTGATGACGTGGAGCGCGGCGGGGGCGGTGGGGGGCTACGGCTACAAGTCGTACCACAGTTGGCAGACCAAGAAGCAGAGCTACAACTTCCGCCTGACGCGCAGCCTCTACTACCAGACGCTGGACAGCAACACGGGCGTGTTGGTGCGCATCCTCGACGAGGCCGAGGAGCAGGAGTGTCGCGAGGTCTTCCTGGCCTACTTCTGCCTTTGGAAGTTCGCGCCCGAGCAGGGCTGGACGCAGGAGATGCTCGACGACTACGTCGAGAACTATCTCGAAGGCGCCGTGGTCGTGAAGGGCAAACCGCTCAAGGTGGACTTCGAGATCGGCGATGCGCTGGAGAAACTCGAGCGCCTGAACATCGTCAAGAAGAGCGGCGACCGCTATCGCGCCGTCTCGCTGGACAAGGCGCTGGAGATGCTCGATTACCGCTGGGACAATTACTTCAAGTACAACAACCCCGAGTACGAGGCCCCGCCGGTGGCGTAGGCCGCCCTCACCGGGCAGCCGTAGGCATGGCCTTTGCAAGCGAAAATGGTTGCCCTCATCTCGCCAAGGGAGCGGTGAACCATGCCCAACGAGCACGTCGCGACCTACCTGAACGACCACCTCGCCGGCTCCGTCGGCGCCCTCGAGTTGCTGGAACATCTGGAGAAGGCATATGCCGGCAAGGAGGTGGAGGGCTTTCTCGCCGGCCTGCGCGCCGACGTCGCGGAGGACCGCAAGCAGTTGGACGCGCTCATGGTCCAGTTGCACGTCCCCGCCAGCGCCACGCGCAAGGCGACGGCCTGGGTCGCGGAGAAACTGACCCAGCTCAAGTTGCACCGGGACGACCCGGCGGCCGGGCCTTTCCGCCTGCTCGAAGCGCTCGACGCCTTGTCCGTCGGGATCGAGGGCAAACGCCTGCTCTGGCAAGCCCTGGCCGTCGCCGGAGTGCCAGCGCCGCCTGGGGCCGACTACGGGCGATTGGGGCAGCGCGCCGAGAACCAGCGCCGCCGGCTGGAGCCGATCCGGCTCGGCGCCGCCAAGGCCGCCCTCCTCCCCTTCTGACGAGTCGTACTATCGAGCCCGCCGGGAGGCGGTCAGCGCTCGGGCAATTCGAGGTGGCGCAGCACGTCGAGGGCGCTGATGACCCCGACGAGCACTCCGTTGTCGTCGGTCACGAAGACCCGATGTACGTTGAGGTCGCGCAGCTGCCCAATGACGGCCGTGGCTGGGGTGTTCGCCGCGACCGAGAAGATGGCCGGCGTCATCAGGTCGCGCACGACGGTCGTATCGACTTTCTCGATTTGGAATCGATCCCAGTCGCGTCGCTTCAGCGGGGCGCCCGACTCGTGTTCCGGCTCGCCGACGTACTCGACCGTCTCGCGGTCGTGGACGAGCACGTCGCCCCGTGTCAGGACGCCAACAGGCCGGCCGGCCTCGTCGATGACGGGGGCGCCGCTGATGCTCCGGTCGATCAGGAACGCGATGGCCTCGCGCAGCGAGGCGCTGTCGCGCAGCGACAGCGGGTTGGCCGTCATGAGGTCGGCGGCCGTCCGGGCCCGCAGAGTCACGGGGTAGCCCGGGCCGTGATGCTTCCCACCGATCATGGCTTCCCTCCCGGGGGCGAGCTTTCGGGGCGTTTCCGCGATGCGATCCGGCGAGCGCGCCGCCTATCAGTAAACTCCAGGAAAGGGCGAACGGCAAGCACCAACCCGGCGCCGTTCACTGTATCGCCCTCCTCGCGGGGAAGTCGCACAGCGGCACGCTCTCGCTGGGCTCGGCCAGCACCTCGGCCAGGGTCGTCCGGCGAAACGCATCTTCGACGAGCGCCAGCGCGTTGTCCAGCCGCTTGTGCAGCGGGCACAGCCGCACCCCGTGCGCTTCCAGCCCCAGCGGACACGTCGTGATGCGCCGGATCGGATCGACCGCGTTGACCACCTCCAGGAGCGTCAGTTCCTCCGGCGACTTGGCCAGCGTCGCCCCCCCGCCGACGCCGCGCTGCGAGCGCACCACGCCGGCCCGCGTCAACTCCTGCACCACCTTGGCCAGGTACGCCGGCGGCACCCGCGTCGCGACGGCGATCTGCTCCACCGTTCGCGCTGCCGGCAATTCGTGCGCCAGATGCACCACCGCCCGCAACGCATACTCGACCTTCTGCGAGAACATCGCCCTCCCCTTCCCTTCTCAACCGTTCGACCTCGAGCCCCGCAACCTCTCCAGTTCCGCCAGCGCGTCCGCCAGCCTCCGTTCGGCCCCGTCGGCCCGGTTCCGCTCGTCGTCCGCGCGCCGGCACTCGTCGTCCGCGCGCCGGCGCTCGTCGTCCGCGCGCCGGCCCTCGTCGTTGAGCCGCCGCTGGAGCTGCTCGTTCCGGCGCCTTTGCTCGTCGAGCTCGGCCTGGAGGTCGGCCGGGAGCGGCAGCAGGTCGCCGCGGAACCAGAAACGCACCCAGCCGTCGAGCAGCGCGACCTCCAGCTCCAGGTCCGGGATCGCCAGGCGGCCGTTCTCGTTCGGCTTGACCGAGACGTAGCGCCGCCGGTTGTGCCGGTAGAGGGTCACCTCCTGATCGTCGGGGTAGAACAACAGGAGATAGGGCACCTTCAGGGCGCGCTCGTACTTCGGAAAGCTCTCCTCGTTGTCCTTCCGCTTGCTGTGCTTCGAGACGTACTCCAGCACCCACAGCGGGCCGACGGGTTGGAGCTCCACGTCGAAACTGCCTTCCGCCTCGATGGGCTCGCGGTGCGTTACGACCATGTTGTCCGGCACCACTTGCCGGACCTCCTCGGAGCCTTTTTCGGTGTACTGCACGAGCAGTTCGTTGAAGACCTGCACCTCGGGCCGGCGCGCCGACACCAGGTCGAGGCTCTCCAGGGTGATCTTCCGTTGCCGCGCCTGGGTGGTCGATTCCATGAAGTGCTCGGGACGTTGGGTGCGCAGCATGCGCAGGTAGGCCTGGGCGGCCTCGGCGTAGCGCATCCGCAGCAACTGGATCGGCAGGCGTGTGGACATCCTGTTCCCTCTAACGAGACGGTGGTTCGCCCGGCGCGACTTCGCCGAGCAGCCCGGCCAGCCCTTCGCTGCCCAGCGGGATGACTCGCTCGCCGACCTTCACCTCGAAGAGGTCGTCGAGCGGCTGATGGCTCACGAAGTAGACGGTGGCGCCCGGCGTCAGCCCCAGCGCTTGCCAGTGCCGCAGCCGCTCGGGGCTGTCGTCGCGCGCCTCGCGGATGACCGCCCACTGGCCCGCGGTGAAATCGCTGAGCGGTTGCAGGTCGCGCCGCGCGAGGGCGCCTTCCCTCGTGGGGATCGGGTGGCCGTGCGGGTCCTCGACCGGCTCGCCGAGGTGGGCGGCGTTGGCCTGTTCGAGGCGCGGCGAGATGGCGTGCTCCAGCGCCTCGGCCTCGGCGTCCACCTCGCTCCAGTCCAGCCCCAGCACCCGCGTCAGGAACAGCTCGACCAGGCGGTGCCGCCGGATCACCCGGCGGGCCTCGGTAACGCCGGCGGGCGTCAGACGCGCGCCCTGACCGGGCTCGTACTCGATCCACCCCGCGTCGGCCAGGCGCTTGAGCATGCCCGTGACGGAGGGGGCGCGCACCTGGAGGCGCTCGGCGATGTCCACGGGGAAGACCCTTTCCTCGGCGCCGTCGAGGCCGTGGATGGCCTTCAAATAATCCTGGACCGCCTGGCTCGGCTGCTCGGCCATTCGTCCCTCGCGCTGGGGCCTTCTGCCGATCGGGGGCGCGCTCATTCTACCTCGCGGCCGCGAAGCGCGTACGGCGAATTCGTCGGAGCTCAGGGGCCGGCGAGAGCGCGCACCCATTCGTCCAGTGCGTAGGTGCCCCACAGCGACAGCCCGAAGGCGATGCGCAAGCCGGTCTGCATCACCATCCACCACAGCGCGTCGTTGATGACCTGGCTGGCGCTCTCCAGCGAGGAGCGCACCTCGGCCGCCACCATCTGGCGCGGGTTGACGTAGCCGAGCGTGAAGATGCGCACCACGGGCGCCTTCCAGGAGCACAGCCAGAACTCGGCCTGATCGAAGTACGCCCCCAACTCCTCCTTGTTCAACTCGCCGACCGCCCAGGTGCCGTAGACGTCGATGCCGAACATGGCGACGCCCGTGACGAGCAGCACGGGCCAGACCGGCCAGAGGTCGAGCAGGTCGCCGGCCTTGAAGTCGTTGGCCTGGGGCCAGACGAGCCGGGCGGCCAGCGTGTTGGCGAGCAGCAGCCCGAGGACGAGCAGGAGGGGCATGACGGTGCCCCAGGTGAGGAAGAGGTTGCCGTGCTGCTTGACGAGCTTGAGGAGGTTGGGCCAGCGCCCGGGGAAATGCCGGACGAGCGACAGGAACGCTCGGTACTGATGCCAGCGCAGGGCACAACCGATGCAGAAGAGCAGCGTGAGGTAGAAGCTGAACAGGTTGATGAGGCGCAGGTCGGACAACCACGACATGAGCGGGGCCCGTGGCCGGCGGGGCAGAGCGCTGCCGAACGGCGCCCACGATACCGCGAGGCGGCTTGACGTGTCCAGACCAGGGGCCGAGGTGAGTTACTCCTCCGCGCTCAGGTGCTGGGCGCCGACACGCTGGTCGAGCTCGCTCAACGCCCGCGCCGCCTGCTCCGCGAGCCGATACCGCTCCGGGCTTGCCACGCAAGCGGGGTAAGACAGCAAGTAGCGATCGACCAGGCCCGCGAGGAGCGCGGCGCGGTCGAGCAGTTCGTGGCAGCTAACGGAGCCAGGGCGACGTCCTTGGGCCCAGCCCTCTCCTTGATCTGCCGCCATCTCGCGGGCGCGGCGCTGGCGATCTTGCTCGATCTCCTGGGGCTCGAAAACGGAGGCGCTCATCGGATCACTCCTCCTCCAGCGCCGCCTGGTTCAGGATGCTCTTGGAGGTGCCGGGGCCTCCAAAACTACTTCGCTCTCTCGAAGATCAGGTGCGCCCCGTCCGAATCAGTGAGAGTCAACTGGTCCTCGCCGATCGCGATCTTCTCCGCGTGCGTTTTTCTCCCTGCCAGCTCCTGGTTGAGGCGAAACGTGACGGTATCGCCCCCGCCGAGCGCGGACGTGCCGGAGAGTGTTTGGGGCCCGATCCGATAGACCAGGCCGCCGTCGCTGCGGAACTCCAGCCCCAACGCCCCCGCGGGGATCGACTTCCCCTTCACGGTCGCTGCCTTCGAGCTCCACTTCGTGCCTTCGATTTTGCCTTTGTTGGCCGAAGCGCAGCCGAGCAGGAACACGACAGCCACGAGGGGGAAGATTCGAACGGCTTGCCGAAATCGCCTGGGCCCTCCGCGACACGAGAACGAGAAAGAGCCTCTCACTGCCTACAGCCAGGACGGCCCCCGTCCAGAGGGCTCGCCGCGAGTGGGAGGATGGTTCGACGAAGTAAGGGACGCGAAAAACCCCGCTGAACTTCCTGCAAGCAGGAGGAACAGCGGGGCCGGAACAGAGAAGAGGCCGAATGATGAGGTAGATCGTACACAACTTTCGCTTCCCGTCAAGCGAAAAAGCGCAAAATGTAGAAAGAAGCTGGCCGCGCTCGGCCCCGCGTCGCGGCTACGTGATCCGCCGACGCGAAGAACGTCCCTCGCGTGCCCGCGCCGTGAGCTCGTCCCCTGTGATGAGCGCCGTCCCCTGCTCCGCCGGTGCCGCCTCGCCCTTGGCGCAACAGCCCCCGCCACACTTCCCGCGACGGGCCGGCCACATCTGTCGGGCCAGGTAGCCCGCGGCCCCAAGCACCGCCAAGGCCACCAGCACCAGTTGCCACTCCATCGCCGTCTCCCCCACGGTTCACGTGAACAAGCGCCCCACCTGGTAGACCACCAGCGCACCCACGTAGGCGAGCACAGTCATGTAAACGAACGTGAACGCCGGCCAGCGCCACGAATTGGTCTCGCGGCGGATCACCACCAGCGTCGAGGCGCACTGGCAGCACAACGCGAAAAACACCATCAGCGACAGCGCCACCGGCACGTTCAGCCCCGCCTTGCGCAAGGCGTCTCCCAGGGCGGTGTTGTCCTCCTCGCGGACCTCCTCCGAATCGACCTTCCCCTCCTTGAAGACGATGCCCAGCGTCCCCACCACCACCTCGCGCGCCGGGAAGCTCGCCAGTGCCGCCACGCCGATTCGCCAGTCCCAGCCCAGGGGCCGCACCACCGGCTCGATCGCCAGGCCCAACCGGCCCAGGTAGCTCTGTTTCTTCCAGTCGGACTGCATCGGATTGATCTCGTCGTCCGCCTCGTCCACCTTCTTCTTGAGCGGCGCGATCTGCTCCTCCACCGGGCCCACCTTCTCCTTTAGCTCCTGTCGCCTCTTGGCCAGTTTCTCCTCGGAGAGCGGAGACGCGAACAGGCCGATGAGAGCGGACACCACACCGTCGGGCCGGCCGCCCCCTTTCTCCAGCCGCTCCAGGCGCTTGAGCTCGCGGCGCTCCGTGCGGATGCTGTCCTCGAGCGCCTTCAGTTCCTTGCGCTCTGCCTTGACCTCGCCTTCGCGCGCCTCGATGCGCGCCGGATAGCTCGCGCCCCCCTCGGGATGGCCGGTCGGGAAGTAGAGCAGCGCCCAGACGACCACGACCGACGCCAGGATCAACGTCCCCGCGCGGCGCAGGAAGGCGGACCCGCTATCGAACATGCGCCGCACCACGCCGCGCCACGAGGGCCACTTGTAGCCTGGCATCTCCATCACGAACAAGGGAGCATCGCCCCTCAGCAGCGTCCGCTTCAGCAGCAGCGCCACCAGCGGGGCGACCACCAGCCCCAGCGCGTACATCCCGAACATCACCATCCCCGGCACCCAGAACGGATAGCCGTCCGTCAGAAAAGCGCCGATCAGCAGAATGTAGACCGGCAAGCGCGCCGAACAGCTCATCAACGGCGCCACCAGGATCGTGGCGAGCCGGTCGCGCCGGTCCTCGATGACGCGCGTGGCCATGATGCCCGGCACGGCGCAGGCCACCGACGAGAGCAGCGGGATGAACGACTTTCCGCTCAGCCCGCAGCGCGACATCAACTTGTCCATGAGGAAGGCGGCGCGGGACATGTAGCCGCAATCTTCCAGCAAGGCGATCAGCCCGAACAGGATCAGCACCTGCGGCAGGAAGATCACCACGGTGCCAACACCCTCCACCGCTCCGTCGGCGAGCAAGCTGGTGAACGGCCCGCCGGGGAGGTTGTCGCGCACCAACTCGGCCAGCGCGTCCTTGCCGTCGCTCAGCAACTTCATCACCGGGCGGGCCCAGGTGAAGATCGACTGGAAGGCCAGGAACATCACGACCAGGAAGATCAGCGTCCCCCAGACCTTGTGCGTCAGCACGCGGTCGAGGCGATCGGTCCCCGTCACCGGCCGCTCGGCGGGCCGCTGGACGCAACCGGCCGTCACCTGCCGCAGCCAGCCGTAGCGTGCATGCGCCTCCACTCCGGGGACCTTGCACCCTGCGCCGGCGAGGCGCTGGCGCGCCTCCTCCACGAGGGCCTTGATGGCGGGGGCCCCGCGCCGCGCGACGCGCTCCTCCGTGTACCCGCCGACGTCGAGCAGGAGCCGGCGCACCAGGTAGACCGGCACGTCGCCCCCCAGGTCGGCCTGGAGCAGCTTGACCTCGCGCTCGAACGCCTCGGGGAAGGTCGGCCCAAGCGTGGGCGCCTCTCCACCGGCGGCCCTGGCGATGGTCGCCCGCAACTCGTCCAGCCCGCGCTTCTTGTTGGCCTGGATCGCCACGACGGGGACGCCCAGCCGGGCGCTCAGGGCCGGTACGTCGATGCGCAGCCCGTGGGCCTCGGCGACGTCGATCATGTTGAGGGCGACCACGACGGGCACGCCCAGTTCGAGCGCCTGCGTGGTGAGGTAGAGGTTGCGCTCGAGGTTGGAGGCATCGACGATCGACACGACCACGTCGGGGCGTGGCTCGCCGGCCTGCTGACCGAGGAGCACGTCCACCGCCACCATCTCGTCGGGGCTGCGCGGGGCCAGGCTGTACGTCCCAGGCAGGTCGAGCAGGTCGAACGGCTGACCGGCGCAGACCACGTGGCCTTTCTTGGTCTCGACGGTCACGCCGGGGTAGTTCCCGACGCGCTGGTTCAGCCCGGACAGCGCATTGAAGAGCGTGGTCTTGCCGGTGTTCGGGTTGCCGACCAGGGCGGCGCTTCGGCGCAGCCGCGCCGCTGGGGCGGGCGGGGCCGGAACACCTTGGGGGGCAGCGGGGGGGCTGGCAGGGGGGGTCATGGCAGAGGCTGGACCTCCACGCGGGCGGCCTCGCTGCGGCGCAAGCTCAGTCGATAGTCGCCCAGGCGCACTTCGAGGGGGTCGCCGAGCGGGGCGAAGCCAACCAACTCGACCTCATCGCCCTCCAGCAGCCCCATCTCCATGAGACGCTGTATCAACACGGCGCCGCCCTGGAGCGCCAGAATGCGCCCGCGCTGGCCGGGGCGCAGTTGCTCGAGCGAGGCCATGAAGGCACCTTCAGTCAACCGGGCGGACGAGGACCTGCATGGCGTGGTCGCCGCGCAGAGACAGCCGGCTCCCGCCCACGCGGATCAAGCACGGAGAACCGCTTCGCAGCACCTCGAGCAGGCAGCCGACGCGAACGCCCAGCTCGGCCAAACGGGCCACCCAGGCCGGCTCGCCGCAGACGTCCGCCACCTCGGCACGTTCGCCCGGACGCAGACATTCCAGAGGGAGGAGGGCTTGCACGCTCACGAGAATACCTGAAAAGCGGGGTGGGAGGGATCGTGTCGCCGTAGCTTGTTGAGACTGAATCTCAATCTACTTTACCCATTGGCGCCGCCGTGTCAAGCGCCGGGTGAAGATTCAACGGAAAAGTGCCGGGATCGTCGCGATAATCCGGGGCAATGCTTCAACCTGGGAAGAGGGCCCTTTCTCGTGGCCCAGGTTCGGACCGGTAAGGGGCCCAACCTCGCCCCTGCGCGGCAAGGCGGAGCGCATCTGGACAGACTACGTCGCCCGACTTCGCGCTGCCCTGCCGGCCCCGGCGAACTGGCCGCGCAGCAGCCGCTGCACCACCTCCTGGGAGACCTCCTCGGCGTCGTGCGAGCCCTTGACGAGCGAGCCGGCGAAGTTGCGGATCGCCTTCGCGTAGCGCAGCGCCAGGGCGTTGCGCGCCGCCCCAGCGCCGAGGCTGTTGCGGTGTGCCGCGCCCATCAGGCTCCAGCGCGTGGGGGCCTCGTCGAGCCGGCTGGCGTCCTCGCTCATCGCAGAAGGCCTCGCAACGGGAGAGCTGAAGAACGGCCCTCATTCTACTGCGTCCACCTCTCAAACGCACCGCGGGCTTGCCCTCGCGCTGCGCGCCCTGCTATCGTGCTGCACAGTCGCCCCTTTCCGCCCAACCTCCCTGGCCACGACACCATGAGAGGCCCCCTGCCCTCCCTGCGCGTCTACCTGCTCGGCTCGGCCGACTACGAGGCCGTGCTGCGCTTGCAGCAGTCGCTCGTCTACGAGGTGGCCGGCGACCGCCGTGCCGCCGCCCTGGTGCTCTGCGAGCACGGCCCGCTCATCACGGTAGGCCGGCACGGAGGCCCCGCGCAGGTCGGCTTCTCTCGGGAAGAACTGGAGGCGCGGGGCTGGCGGGTGCGCTGGGTCAACCGCGGCGGGGGCTGTCTGCTCCACCTCCCCGGACAGTTGGCCGCCTATCCCATCCTCCCGCTCGACCGCCTCCGACTGGGCGTCGAGGCCTACCTGGCGAAGCTGCACCGGGTCGTCCTGCGCCTCCTCGACGACTTCGGCGTGCGCGGCCAGACGCGCCCCGGACAGGCAGGCGTCTGGGTGGCCGACCGGGCCATCGCGGTCGTCGGCGTTGCCGTGCGCGATTGGGTGGCGTATCACGGGCTCGCGCTGAACGTCGAGCCCGACTTGACCCCGTTTCGGCTTGTGCAAACCGGCGGCCCGGAAGATGGCCCGATGACTTCCCTGGCGCGCGAGCGACGCGGGCCGGTCCGCCCGGCGCTGGTGCGCGAAAGGCTCCTCGAGCACTTCACGACGACATTTGGCTTCGAGGACGCGGAGGTGTTCTTCGGCCACCCCACTTTGCAGGAGACGTGCGCGGGCGCGGCGCGCTAGT
>JBBSEZ010000077.1:0-27976 GCA_038239195.1 Gemmatales bacterium | reverse complement strand
GTATGCTGGGCTACATGGCCGCTGAAGTGACGAACAAAATTACTCCGGCCGACATTTCCGATCCGCAGGAAGTGATTGCCAGAGCGATAACGCTCAGCGTCGAACTGGGTACGCCGATCACGCCGGGCTTTGAAGCCCTGGTGTTCAAGGCGTCGCGTGGCATCGAGGACATTTACGAGCTGACCTACATCCGCAAAGACGGCAGTCGCTTCCCGGCGGTCGTGTCGGTCACGGCTTTGCGCGACGCGCAAAACGCAATCATTGGCTATTTATTGATCGGCACCGACAATACCGCACGTAAACAGGTAGAAGCCGAGCGCATGCTTCTCGATCAGCGCGTGCGCGATCAACAATTCTACACCCGCTCGCTTATCGAATCGAACATTGACGCCCTGATAACCACCGATCCGCGCGGCATCATTACCGACGTGAACAAGCAGATGGAGGCGCTCACGGGATGCACGCGCGACGAGCTGATCGGCGCGCCGTTCAAGGACTACTTCACCAACCCGGAACGAGCCGAGGCCGGCATCAAGCTGGTACTGGGCGAAGGCAAAGTCACCGACTACGAGCTCACCGCGCGGGCCAGGGACGGCAAGGAAACCGTGGTGTCCTACAACGCGACTACCTTCCACGACCGCAATCGGAAGCTGCAGGGAGTGTTCGCCGCCGCCCGCGACGTCACCGAACGCAAACGCTACGAGCAATCGTTGCAGCAAGCCAACCGCGCCAAGAGCGTGTTCCTGGCCAACATGTCGCACGAAATCCGCACCCCCATGAACGCCATCCTCGGGTTCTCCCAACTCATGCTCCGCGACCACGACCTCACCCCCCGCCAATGCCAGTACCTGGGGACCATCAATCGGAGCGGCGAGCACCTGCTTGCCCTGATAAACGACATCCTGGAGATGTCCAAGATTGAAGCCGGCCGCACGACCCTGAACACCTCCACGTTCGACCTGCCCGACCTGCTCGAAGACCTGGTGATGATGTTCCGCGTCCGCACCGACGAGAAAAGGTTATCGCTCTCGGTGGAGATGCTCGGCGACGTGCCCCGATACATCGTGACCGACGTCAACAAGCTGCGTCAGGTCTTCATCAACGTCCTGGGCAACGCCGTCAAGTTCACCGAGCAGGGCGGCGTCGGCTTGTGCGTGCGCGCGGACCGCGAGGGCGCGACGGGGCCTGTTCTCCGGGTCGAAATCGAGGACACGGGCCCCGGGATCTCGCCAGAGGACCAAGACAAACTGTTCCGGCATTTCGAGCAGACCAAGACCGGGCAACAGACGGGGACCGGTACGGGGCTGGGCCTGGCCATCAGCAGGGAGTTCGTTCGCCTGATGGGCGGAGACATCACGGTAACCAGCCAGGTTGGCAAAGGCAGCGTTTTCGTCATTCACCTGCCTTTGAAAGAGGGGGAGGCCCAGGCGGTTCAAGCGAAAGACACGCCCCGACACGTGCTGAGGCTCCAGCCCGGGCAGGCGACGTGCCGGGTACTGATTGCCGACGACATCGAGGACAACCGCCAGCTACTGGCGCAGCTGCTAGGCCCCGTCGGTTTCGAGATCCGGCTGGCGACCAACGGTGCGGAGGCCGTCCAGGAGTTTGAGGAATGGCAGCCGCATCTGATCCTGATGGATTTCCGCATGCCGGTAATGGACGGCCATGAGGCGATCCGGCGAATCCGGGCCATGGCCGGCGGCGAGGGCCCCAAGATCATCGCGGTGACCGCCAGTGCGATGGACGACAACCGCCAGGAGTTGATGGAGATTGGCGCCAACGATTTTGTCGGCAAGCCGTTCAGGGAAGCGGAGCTATTCCACAAGATTCACGTCCACGTGGGAGTGGAGTACGTTTACGCCGAGGGCCCCACGACCTCGGCCCAGGAGGAAACGGCGAAGCTTACCCCCGAGTCCCTGGCGGGCTGGCCGCAAGAACTCCTCCACCCGATGCGCGAAGCCGTCCTCACGGCGGACCTGGACCAGCTACTGGCAAAGATCCAGGAAGTGGAGGCGCGCGACCCCCACATTGCTCAGGAGCTGCGCCAGCTGGCCGAAGGCTTCCAATACCAGAAACTTCTCGATTTGTTCGGCCCGGCAGCCCCTTCGGCAAATTCTTCGAGCCCGCATTTCCCCGATGGCTCGCCTGCTTTATCATGAGATTGCGCCGAAATCCTGGAGTTGCCAGCCGGGTAACGCCCATTCGCGGAGGATAGCATGACACGCATCCTTGTTGTCGATGACGACCGCGCGCAGGCGGAGGAGTTCGGGGTTTTGCTGCGGCAGGCGGGCTGCGAGGTGACGCTCGCGGGCAACGGCCGGGAGGCGATGAGCCTGCTCCGTCACGACGTCCCCGACGTCGTCCTCACAGACCTGGACATGCCCGAGATGGACGGGCTGGAACTGGTGCAGGCGATCCGTCGCGATTGCCCCGGCCTGCCTGTCATCCTCATGACCGCGATGGGCAGCGAGGAGGTCGCCGCGAAGGCCCTGCACCACGGGGCGGCAAGCTACGTCCGCAAGCGGGGCCTGGCCCGGGAGGTCGTTCGGACCGTGGGGAGCGTCCTGGCGGTTGCCAAGGCCCTCCCCCAGCAGGAACGGGTGCTCGACTGCCTGTACGATGATCAACTCGGCTTCGTCCTCGACAATGACCCCGCCCTGATCCCGGCCGTGCTGGGCCACCTGGAGCTTGTCGCCTCGCTCCTGCACCCCCGCGACCGGACCGACCGGATACGCGTCGGGATCGCCCTGCACGAGGCCCTGCTCAACGCGATCCAGCACGGCAATCTGGAGCTCAGCTCCGACCTGCGCCAGGAGGACGAGCAGGTCTTTCGGGGCCTCGGCGAGGAACGGCGAGGGCAGTCGCCCTACCGGGATCGACAGGTACGCATCCGAGCCACGCTCTCCCGCTCGGAGGCCGTCTACGTTGTGGAGGACGAGGGGCCTGGCTTCGACCCCTCCCGGCTGCCCGATCCCACGGACCCGGCCAACCTCGAGCAAATCGGTGGGCGCGGCCTGATGCTCATCCGCACCTTCATGGATGAAGTGGAACACAACGAGAAAGGCAACCGAATCACCCTGCGGAAGAGATACTCGACCCCCGATTGCCCGCGGCCCCCGGCCGATTCAGGCTGACCGCCCGGCCCCTCGGGAACTTCCGAACTTGCATGGCGACGGCTCAGGGGCGGACGTTGCGGGCCACGTTATGCTCCCGCTGGTCAACCAGTGTTCGTACGAACGAGGCCCCCCCCAAGACGGACGAGGCCGGGGAGCGCTTCGGGGACCAGTTCGATCATCCACCGTGCCAAAACAGGGGGCCTGCAATGAATCCAGAGAAGCCGAAAAGTAGTGCCGGGCAACCCGCCAGCATCCTGGCAGTGGACGACACTCCCGCCAATCTCCAGGTGCTGGCCGGCATGCTCAAGGACCGCGGGTACAAGGTCCGCCCTGTTCCCAGCGGCAAGCTGGCGCTCTTGGCGGCAGGGCGCGATCCCCCGGACTTGATCCTGCTGGACATCAACATGCCGGAGATGAACGGTTACGAAGTCTGCGAACACCTCAAAACAGATGACAGGCTCAAGGGCATCCCCGTCATCTTCATCAGCGCTCTCACCGAGCAACTGGACAAGGTGAAGGCGTTTGCCATCGGCGGGGTGGATTACATCACCAAGCCGTTTCAGATGGAAGAATTGCACGCCCGCGTCGAAACGCACCTGAAGCTCCGCCGCCTGCAAATCGAGCTGGAGGAACACAGCCGCCACCTGGAATTGGCGCGCGACCGGCTCAAGCTCGACTTGGAGCTGGCCCGCGGGGTGCAGCGCGGCTTCCTGCCCCAGCGAATGCCCGAAGTCCCCGGCTACGAGTTTTTCGGCTACTACGAGTCGGCCTTCGAGGTCGGCGGCGATTATTACGACTTCATCCTGCTGCCGCGACAGCGCGTGGCCGTCCTGTTGGGCGACGTGGCCGGCAAGGGGGTGGCGGCGGCCCTGCTCATGGCCAAGCTAATCGCGGATGCTCGGTTCTGCATGCTCACGGAGCCCGACCCTGCCGCCGCCATCACCAGGCTCAACTCCTTGATGAACCAGTCCGGGATCGCGGACCGATTCGTGACCCTGGTGGCTGCCATCCTCGAGCCCGCGAGCCATACCGTGACGCTGGTCAACGCCGGCCATCCGTCTCCCCTGATCTACCACCGCGCCACGCGCACCGTGGGCGAGGCGATCGGCAACGAGGTGGCCGGCTTCCCCCTTGGCGTCCTCGATGGCTTCGAGTACGCCTCGTGCCAGGTCTCTCTGGAGCCGGGCGACAGCATCCTGGCGTTCACCGACGGGGTTCCTGAGGCCATGAACGTCCAGGGCCACCAGCTGCAGACGAAAGGGGTGTATGCCGCCGTGCAGGGGGAGGCCTACTCCCCCCGGGCGCTGGGTGAGCAGGTGGTGAAAGTCGTCAAGCAATTCGCCACCGGCCGAAGCCAGCACGACGACATTGCGCTGGTGGGCTTCGGGAGGACGGTTTAGGGATTGGAGGTTTGGGACTTCGAGGCGTTCAGAAACTTCGCCCGCCGGTGGCCGACTTCGCCCTGGCTTGAAATTGGCGCCAATCACGAAGTAGTCGGCACCAGCACGGTGGCTATGCTGGCGGGATGAGAACGGGGCAAGATTCGGGACAGCATTCCGTTCGTGGGCCTCAAGGGCGAACCTGACATGGCGGAGAGCGCTCTGATCCAGACGGGCATCTATGGGCTAGACCAGGTGTTCCTGGGCGGGCCCCTCAAGGGCAACCTGATCCTGGTCGAAGGCGCGGCCGGCGTGGGCAAGACCCTGCTGGGCATGGAGTTCGTGTACCGGGGCATTACCGAGCACGACGAGCCCGGCATCATCGTGGTCTTCGAGACCTCCCCGAGGAAGCTCATCCGGGACGCCGCGGGCTTCGGCTGGGACCTGGACCAGCTCCAGCAGCGGAACAAGCTGCGAATCGTGTTCACGAGCCCGAAGGTGCTCGACCAGGAACTGCGTTCGGCGAACAGCCTGCTCCTGGAAACCGCGAAAGAGATTGGCGCGCGGCGCATCTTCATCGACGGCATTTCGCTTTTAGGCGCGCTCGCCACTGGGAACGGCAACGGGCCCGCCTCCTACCGCGAACTGCTGCAGCAGCTCATCGAAGGACTGCACCGCGAGAACCTGACCGCGATGCTCTCCCACGAGCGCCTCGCTTACCACGAGCAGACCTCCGGATTAGAGGCTGCGGAGTTCCTCGCCGACACCGTGATCGTCCTGAGGCGAGAACCTCTCCGGCGGAGCATCCACCGCAGCCTGGAAATCGTGAAAAGCCGAGGGCAAGACTACGAGGCCGGCAAGCACACGTTGCGCATTACCGCCGGCAAGGGGTTGGAGGTGTTCCGGCGCGTGCAGACCCGGGCGCGTGGCCTCGAGGCGCAGCCAACCTCTGTCACGAAACGCTCGCTCATCGGTTGCGACCCACTCGACAGCCTGATCGGGGGCGGCATCTTCGACGGGTCGATCACCATGGTCGTGGGCATCTCGGGCGCCGGCAAGACCGTGCTCGGCGTGCAGCTCCTGCTGGAAGGAGCCGTGAAACAGGGCAAGCGCGGCCTGCTGGTCTCCCTGGATGAGCACCCGGCACAAATCCTGCGCAATGCAGGGACCCTTGGCCTCAATCTGCAAGAGCAGATCGACGCGGGGATGATTCGGGTCCTCTACGATTCTCCGCAAGAGTTGGAGATCGATGCCCACTACGATCTCATCATCCGGACGATCGAGGAACACAAGATCGAGCGGCTGCTCATCGACGGCATGACGAGTTATAGCAGCGCCATCGAAGACCAGACGCTGTACCGCGATTTCATCCACGCCCTCGTGGCCTACAGTAAACACTCTCTCATGACGACCTTCTTCAACTACGAAAATCCCGAACTGTTCGGCGTGACGCACTACATGCCCGATTATGCGATCAGCTCCATCGTGGACAACCTCATTCTGTTGAACTTCGTGGAGCTGGGCACCTCGCTGCGCCGTGCCATCACCGTGGCCAAGGCCCGGGGCAGCGAACATCAGTTCGCCACCCGCGAGTACGCGATCGGGGCAGGCGGCATCAGCCTTGTGCCGGTGGAAGAGGGGAAAGCCTTGCCCGTGCTGCCGTTCCAGAGTTATTATGGCCTTTTGAGCCGCGCGCCGACCCGGCTCAGCGCCGATTTGTCGCGAGCCCGGGAGGGCGCTGCCCTTCCCGAAGCAACGTAGCCGTGGTCTTCTTGCCTTGCAACACGGCAAGGAAGCTCGGGCCCTCTCGGAGCAGCGCGTGCAGGAACCTAACCGCGACCAGGACAATGGCCAGTCCACTGCGCAGCCGATGGCCATCGAACTGACGCCGGCCCTCCGTGCCGACCTCCTGGGCCCTGCGCTCTGGCAAGACGGGCTGGCAAAGTACGCCCGCGCCACGAACCTCGCGGTCGCCCTCTCCGACCGGGCCAGCCGCCTCATCGGGCCCATCCTCAACCTCCGACCCACGTGGGAGCTCTTGCGCGCCGGGGCCTCCTCTCCTGCCCCGCCTTCGGAAGGGGCGCCTGAGGGGGCAGGGTGTCCCTTCTCCCTGGCGCCGCTCGAGCCCTGTAAGTGCGTCGCCGACGCCTTGGCCCGAGGCGGCGTTGTCGTGGCGCGCGACCGAACGGGGCTGACGCATTTCGCCGTGCCGCTGGTGCTGGGCGGACGTCCCCTGGGGGCGCTGGTCGCGGGCCAGGTTTTCACGCAGTATCCCGAACAGTTACCGTTGGAGCACGTCGCCAGACAACTTCATCTTCCCACGGGGAGGGCCTGGGAGCTGGCCCGCCTGGAGCACCCCCTCACGCAGGCCACCCTGGAGGTCTACGCCGACCTGCTGGCGACGCTCGGCCAGACGTTCCTCGAGGGCCGCCTCCACACGCTGCGGGAAGCCGAGCGCCTGGCCGAGATGACCCGGCTGCGCGACCGCGCGCTAGCGGAGACGGTCGAGCGCCGGCGGGCCGAAGAGGCACTCCAGGAGGCGGGCCGGAGGAAGGACGAGTTCCTGGCCATGCTGGCTCACGAGCTGCGCAATCCCCTCGCCCCCATCCGCAACGCCATGGAGCTCTTCCGCCTCAAAGGCATGGGCGAGCTCGAGCTCCAGTGGGCCAGGGACGTGGTCGAGCGTCAGGTCCAGCAGTTGACCCGACTGGTGGATGACCTGCTCGACATCTCGCGCATCAGCGCCGGCAAGATCAACCTCCTCCTGGAGCGGGTGGACCTGGCGGCCGTGGTGGTGCGGGCCGTCGAGATCAGTCGTCCCCTGATCGACGCCCGGAAACACCACCTGGAATGTTCGCTCCCCGGGCAAGCGGCCCGGGTGACCGGAGACCCGGCCCGGTTGGCCCAGGTCATTTCGAACCTGCTGAACAACGCCGCCAAGTACACCGAAGAAGGCGGCCGCATCGAGTTGTCCGTGGAAGCGAGCGACGACCAGGCGATCCTGCGGGTGCGCGACACGGGGGTCGGCATCGCAGCGGGCATGCTGCAACACGTCTTCGAGCTGTTCGCCCAGGTGCATGGCTCCGGGGCCCATTCGGATGGCGGGCTGGGGCTCGGCCTGACCCTGGTGCGGAGCCTGGTCGAGCTGCACGGGGGGACCGTGTTGGCCACGAGCGCGGGCCTCGGCCAGGGCAGCGAGTTCGTCGTGCGCCTCCCGCTCTTGCGGGGGCTTCCTGCGGCCGCTGGCGCCGTGGAGGAGCAGCCGGAGAGGGCCCGGAAGGGGCCCGCCCGACACATCCTGGTCGTCGATGATAACCGAGATCAGGCCGACACCATGGCGCTTCTGCTCCGCCTCAAGGGCCACGAGGTGCGCACGGCCTACGAGGGCCCCGCCGCCCTGGACCTGGCCCGGGCGCAGCCGCCCGACGTGGTGCTGTGCGACATCGGGCTGCCAGGGATTGGTGGCCTGGAAGTGGCGCGCCTGCTGCGCCAAGCCCCCCGGATGAAGGACGCGCTGCTGCTGGCGCTCACGGGCTATGGTCGAGACGAGGACAGGGCCCGCTCAGAAGCAGCGGGCTTCAACGCCCACCTGGTCAAGCCGGTCGAACTGGACGTTTTGCAAGCGCTACTGGCCGACGCAGCACCTCTGGGCCCCCCGGGATGACCGCATCGCACGTTCGCCGCCAGTCGGTCGGCCCACCCGGGCGCGTTGAGACGATGCCCCGGGCTTCCTGGCCGAGCAGTTCTGCTTGGCCGCTTGCAACAGGGCTCATTCGGCCCACCTGGACGAAGGGGCAAGGCGGCTGGTTTGGAACAGGGCAACCAGCCTTTGGTCCACGATCTGGGATGGCATCAGATTGCCGCGCGGGTCGGCAACAAGGGCCTCCTCCGGCTCGTCCCGTTGTGCTGTCGCCAGGACGATCTCGAGGTTCCGTCCGGCTCGGTGTGTCGGCCCGGCTTGCTCGCCCAGGCCCCACCTGTTCAAGAGCTGATTTTCCACGGCAACCTGCTTTCTGATGCGATTCGAGGGCTTCCCTGTCCTCCCGGAGAAACGGCCTTCCCTGCCGACTTAGGATCGCGAAACGAATACCTTCCCGATCCAACACTCGGAGCTGTAGGGAACGCCCTCCGTGGCGTTGCGGGCTCGCACCTCCCGGACGGGCGCCTTCTCCCCGGCGGTGCCTGCCGGAACGCCACGGAGGGCGTTCCCTACAGCGCGCTCCGTCCCCCGAACCGGGACGTTATTCCTTTCGCGATCCTTAACTGCTCTCGGAGAGGCGAACTGTCTCCGCCGGGCCAATCATTTGCGCTCGAACCAAGACGACGGGGCTTGTCTGGGCCCGGGTGGTACGGCTGCCTTCCACGCGAGGAAGTCGCAAGAGTTGGCGGACGGCTCCCGGTACGCACCCCGGGCTCGGGGCGGAGCATTTCCGAGAAGCGACTTTGGCCAATGGCATCCTCCCTCAAAAGCGAGCAGTTGTCTGCGAGGAGAATGAGTGGGGAGGTGTAAGGAAAGCAGGCGAAGTCTCTGTCGGGGAAATGCAAGACGTGCCGGGGATTCCCTGACGACCCACGAGACGATCGCAAAGGCGAGCCGCCGGGCTTGTCCCGGCGGGGATCAACCCCGCCGCTCCCCTGCTATTTTTCGCTGCCCAAACCAGCCCCGTTGGATAAACTGTCCTAGCACGTTCCGTGCCTTCCTGCCCCCGAGGTGTTCATGATCCGCCAACTGGCCCAGTGCCCGTACTGCAACGGCTGCGAGATCGGCCTGGACGACCATCCCGACCTCGTCTTCAACCCCGAAAGCGATCCGCAAACGCCTTGCCAGCACCTCGCCCTGGTGGACGGGCGGTACTCGCAGTGGGACCGCACGGAATACGGGAGCCGCGTGATCGGTTCCACCGAGTTTCGCTGGGCCCCGGACGAACCGGGGGCCGAAGAGCGCACCCATCAACTGCTGCCGTACCTGCGCGAACTCCTCGAAGTGGGCCCCGACTGGCCCTACGCCCCGGCCGAGCCCTTTGTCGTGCGGGCGCTCAACGCCGAGGAGAAGGCCACGGGCCCCAAGGGCAAGACGTACACGGTGTGGGACGTGGACGGGTCGGCCATTTTTGCCGCCAACCCCGCCGCGTTCTGGGCGGCCCTGCCCGCCTGCCAGGAACGCCAGCACGCGTCCCTCGAAGTCGAGGAAGAGGGGCAGTGAGGGGCGGACCGCGAACGTGCCCGCCGCCGGGCCATCCTGCCGATTCGAGCCAGTTGTCGCTCCAGCGGCGGCCTTGCTTTTGCCTCCGAACTCGACCTCGGCGATCCCCGGCCGACGGTATGGGTAGCTGTTGAAAGGTAGGGCGGGCCGCCTCCCATCGTCAAATGCCGATGTTGGCCAACGCCTCCAGCAGTCTGCGCGCCAGGCCGACCGCGGTGGGGGCGTGAGCCTCCGCCTGGAAGACCGTCCCTGCCAGCCGGTCGCGGGCTTGCTCCAGGAGCCCCTTCTCGTGCCGATCGTGAAGGGATTGCGCCAGGTGCGTCGCGCTCTCGGCAAGGTGGGCCACTTCGGGAGGAGGTGCGTTGGGCGCCTTCAGCGTCGCACTCAGCTCGTCCAGGAGCTCGGCAAGGGCAAGGTGGACTTCCGGCTTGAGGGAACCGGGGCCCCGCAGAGCCCGGGCGACCTCATGAAGCCGGGCCTGGACTTCTTGCAGGGTAGGCTTCCCCGACTCAGGGGTGTTTGGCATGGTCATCCTCTGGTGTGCCGATCCACAGGTGCGCTGGTCCGGCGGCTACTTCCTGCTTCCATCGAACAGCGCCTCGGTTCCTCCAGCTCGAGGAGAACGTCGGCCTTCTCGCGGTCGATGCTCCCGTTAGGCGAGCGGCAGGAAAAGCCCTCCCCCGTAGGACGGCTCTCCTGAGCCGTCCGGCCGCGTTGAGGACGGCTCAGGAGAGCCGTCCTACGGGCTGGTTTCTCCTGCCGCTGGCCTTATTCTAGAGGAGCGCGGTCCCTCTGTGCCAGGCGTTTCACAGCAGAAGACGCCCTTCGCATTTGGCGAGGCCGTATTTGGATCGAGAGCTCCTTCATGCCCGCTCCTCGATTCGCTCGCCCAGCGTGTCGAACCGCTCTCTCAGGCCCTCCCGTTTGCCCGCCAGGGTAGGCGTGTCAGAATAGACCTGACGCGTCCTCCTTTTCCCCTACAGGGCTTTTTCCTCTTTTCCCGACACCTCTTGTCCCTTTTCCTCGCAGACAACCTCTCGCCGTTCCGCGATACTACAACTGCGGTCGGGGCGCTTCAGGGCCCACGCCTCAACAGGACGGACAACCGCTGGCACACTCTGATGAAGAGGTGGAGGTGACCATGTCGAGGATCGGGCTTTTGCGCATCCTGGTGGTGGAGAACCTTGCGGACGCGGCCGACAGCATGGCCATTCTGCTTCGGCTGTGGGGACACGACACCAAAGTGTGCTACGACGGGACCGCGGCGCTGGGCGCTGCCCTGACGTACCTCCCGGACGTCGTGCTGCTGGACATCGGGATGCCCGACCTCGACGGCTTCTCGGTCGCCCGCCTTCTCCGCGCCCGCCCCGAGTTTGCAAGCACTTCGCTCATCGCGATCACCGGCTACGGGGGCGAAGCCTACCGCAGCCGTGCGCAGGAAGCGGGCTTCGACCATTACCTGCTCAAGCCCGTGGGGCTCGACCATCTCCAGGAGCTCCTCGGGCTCGCTCAGCTCGAGCAACGGGCCTTCGCGATGTCGGAAGGCGCAATGCGACTCCGCAGCGCGGTTTCGTGAGGACCGGCATTCCCGGGCCCCTGCGCCAGGCACTTTGCCAGCGGAGGAAACGGCCTCGCCAGCAGCGGCCTTGCGAGCCCCCGGGCGGGGGACGGCCAGACGATCGGGCATGAAAACGGAGGTTCTACCATGTTGGTCTTGTCGAGGAAACGACGGGAAGTAGTGGTGGTCGGGGGCCCCAAAGGCTTCGAGCTCATGCTCAAAGTCACCGTACTCGATATCGCGGGCGGGACGGTAAGGCTGGGGTTCGAGGCCGGGCCGGACGTTCCGGTCCACCGTCTGGAGGTCTGGGAAAAACTCCTGGCCGAGGGCAAACCGGACAGCCTGGCGAAAGGCCCCGTGGGGCCTGTGGGGTGAGGGGGCCTCGAGTTCGATCCTGTTTGCAAGTACCGAGCCAGCCGGCAGAGGGGGCGCGCCCTGTTGCCGCAGTCGGCTCACCGAGACGAAACTCATTGGGCGAGCGGCGGGCGAAAACAGCCCGTAGGACGGCTCTCCTGAGCCGTCCTGCCGCTCGCCTTGGGGAACGAGTGCCTGGCCCCGGCCGGGTCTCTGGCTGGCCGGTGGAGGCCCTTTGCCCACCGCCGGCCGATGGACAGTTCATCCAACCCGCCCTGTGCGGCAGAGGGGCCCGGCTCACCGCGCCCTTCCACCAAAACAGAGGCGCGCGTGCCGGCGAACACGTCACACCTTCTAGCCGCCTGCCCCGTGCCAGAACCGATACGTCTTTTCCCCAACGACGGAGGCATTCTGGCGGTAGATCGCCTCCAACCGCCGGAAGAACGCCGTCGCCCACTCGGGCAGCCCGAGCACCTTCAGACACAGGAGGATGCGCGTGATGCGCAGGAAGTTGTGGTTGGACGGCGTCAGCCAGTTGGCGGCCCGGTCGCGGAAGTCGGCCGCCTCCACCACTTCCGCCCCCTCGCGGCGCAGGCCGTAGAAGCCCAGCATCAGGTCGAGCGACTTCAACAACCTCTCGCGCAGGTCCGGATTCTCGCGGAAGGCCCGCTCCGTCTCGTCGTCGAGCAGCGGCGCGGGGTGGAACTGGCTGGGCCGGCGCGACGGGAACAGGACCTGGATGTAATCGTGGGTTACCTCGAGCTGGCCGGGGCGGCAGGCCCAGATTTGGTCGATGGTCCGCCCGTGGTCGTCGGGCGCCTGGCCGAGGTAGAACGATACGATTCGCGACATTTTCACCCCTCCAGATCGTAGACGGTGACGGCGAGCCCCGCCGCGCAGAGAACTTCCTCGATCATCGGGGCCACGACCTCCCACTTCCCGCCCGCCAACCCGCAGCCGATGCGAGGCAGGTGAACGCTCGCTTTCAGCGGGAGTGCCTCGGCCGCGAGCTTGCCCAGGGCCTCGCGCAGAGCGGGGTAGCGGATCGGCGGGCCGTGCGAGCCGCTTTTCGTGCCGTGCTGGCCGATCAGGTTGGCCACCCAGATCACCGGCTCAACCTGCACGAGTTGCACCTCTCCGAGGCCGAAGCCTTCCTTCTCGCGATACCAGCGGCAGTAGGCCTCCTCGGGGCCGGGCCACTTGCGCGAGAGCGCCAGCACGAAGCCCTTGCCCCACTTGCCCTGGTCGTTGCAGCAGTGGGCGATGATCTTGTTCCCGGGGCCCAGAGGGTTGGTCGCATCGCCGCGGACGTACTGGATCGTCATGGTTGTCGCTCCGCCAATCCCTTACCCCCCAACCCCCTCTCCCAGAACGGGAGAGGGGGAGAGTGAGCGATGGTTGTTGGGGAAAAAGGTCGCGCTTCCCCTCTGGCTCCCCCTCTCCCTCCTTGGGAGAGGGGGTTGGGGGGGTGAGGGAGAAGACGCCAGGCACGAGGGCCCGCCGACGTCAGGTCGATCCGCAACCGCCAGCGGCCGAGAGGGCGGCGCGCACCGCCTCGACGAGCGGCCCATCCTGCTGCGCGAACACCGTCCGCACGTCCAGCACCAGCTTGCCGTCGCGCAGCCGGCCCATGACGGCCGGCGCCCCCACGCGCAAGCGCCGGGCCAGTTCCGCGTCCCCGACCTCCGCCGTAACCTCGACCACCCACGTCTTCATCGCCTGGTCGGGCAGCGAGCCCCCGCCCACGTACGCCACGTCCTCGGTTGCGCGAGCCTGCTTCACGCCCGCCACCGCGCCGAGCCGTTCGGCCAGTTGTTCGGCGCGCCCGCGCAGTTCCGGGAGCGGGGCCCCCAGCATGCGCAGCACGGGCATCTCGCGCAAGGCGCGCTCCTCATTCAGGTAGAGGCGCAGGGTGGCCTCCAGGGCGGCGAGCGTCATCTTGTCGAGGCGGAAGGCCCGCATCAGCGGGTCTTTCTCGATCTTCTGGATCAGCTCCTTGCGCCCGGCGATAATCCCCGCCTGGGGCCCGCCAAGGAGCTTGTCGCCGCTGAACAGCACCACGTCGGCCCCTGCCTCGATGCTGGCCCGCGCAACGGGCTCGCCCTCGAAGCCGAAGCGGGCGAAGTCGAGCAGGGCCCCGCTGCCCGCATCGTCGAGGACGGGCAGGTTGTGCTTCTTCCCCAGCGCCACGAGGTCGGCGAGCGGCACCGACTTCGTGAAGCCGGAGACGCGATAGTTGCTCGGGTGGACCTGCATCAGCGCGCCGGTCGCCGCGCCGATGGCCTTCTCGTAGTCGGCCGTGCGCGTGATGTTCGTGGTGCCCACCTCGCGCAGGACGGCCCCGCTGACGGCCATGACGTCGGGGATGCGGAAGCTCCCGCCGATCTCGATCAACTGGCCGCGCGAGACGATCACCTCCCGGCCGGCGCAGAGCGCCCGCAAGACGATGACGGTGGCGGCGGCGTTGTTGTTGACCGCCGTTGCCGACTCCGCGCCCGTCAAACGACAAACCCATTCCCGAATGGCGTCCTGGCGCGAGGAGCGCTTCCCGCTCTCCAGGTTCAGCTCCAGGTTGAGATAGCCGCGCGCGGCCTCGAGCGCCGCCTGCGCGGCGACTTCGGCGATGGGGGCGCGGCCCAGGTTGGTGTGCAGCACGATCCCCGTGGCGTTGATCACCGGCAGCAACTTCGGCCGGAGCTCGCGCGCCAGGCGCTCCGCCACGCGAGCGGCGATCGCCTCGGCCGCGGCTTGCCCATCGACTGCAACGCCCCTGGCGATCTGTTCCCGCAGGGCGCCGAGCTCGGCGCGGATGACGACGACGACTTGCTCGCGCGCATGCTCGCTCAGCACCTCGACGAGCGCGAGGGCGGCGAGGACGTCGTTGACGGCGGGCAGGTTGCGGAAGGGGCTCTCGGCCATGGTCGCGCCTCACTTCTCGACCTGCACCGGCCTGTCGGCGAGGAAACGCAGGTCGCCTTCGCGACGGGTAAGGCCGATGCGATCCAGGTACTCGCACAGGGGGACCGCATACTTGCGCGTCGTGCCGAGGATGTCGCGGACCTCCGCCACAGTCAGGCCGGCGCCCTCCTGGAGCCGCTCCGTCACGCGCCGGCGCCTGTCGGCCTCGGTCTCGGCGTGCAGATAGATCTCGTCACTGATCTTCGCCAGGTGGCCCTCGGCGATGCAAACGTCGAACAGGTCCTTCAGGTTGCCCGCGTTCCCGCCCGCCTGGCTCGCGAAGCTCCCGAGCTCGGGCGGCTGGAGCGCCCCCTCGCGGTAGGCGGCGATCAGCTTGTCCTTGAGCTTGCGCAGGTTGGCGCTCAACTTCGGCTTGAAGTCGGCCCGCCCGATCCGCCGCAGGTCGCCGACCAGGCGCTTCGCCGTCAACAGCCGGTCCACGGCGGCGTGTACCAGGGGATCGTCGCCGATGTAATCGAGCTGCGACTGCACCTTCTGCCGGTCGTGCGTGGACATCAGCGGAAACTGCTCGTGCAGCCGGTCGAGGGCCTGGAGCAATCGCCCCTCCAGCTCGTTGACCATGTCTTTGTGCAGGAGTCGTCTTTTGGCGCCGCCGACGGTCAGTTCCGCCAACTCGCCCTTCTTCTTGAGGTCGGCGATCAGCGCCTGGGCCTCGTCGGGCCCGACGTTGGCGCCGCGCACGAGGTCGGCCACCGTGAAGCCGGTGAATCCGCCGAACCACGCGACTGTCAACGCCCGCTCGCGAGCGTCGCCCGTCCAGAGGCGCTCGATGCGCTCCAGGACCTCGAAATGGCGCCGGCGCACTTTGCGGGCGACGGGCTGGAGCACCTGCCCCCCGCCAAGGGTCTGGGTCGCCGACGCCTCGCGCACGACGAACGGTTGGCCCCACGTGGCCGTCGCGGGCCCTTCGAGGAAGAGTTGGGCCAGGCCCCACTTGCCCGGCTCGATGGTGTCGCAGTCGAGCAGGGCGACCGTGCCCATGACCTCCGCCGTGCCGACGTGGAAGCGCACCGGCATGCGATGCTTGATCGGGCGGCGCATGTCGGCCAGGCAGTGCATGCGAACCGTCACCACCCGCGAGGTAACGAGATAATCGGGCGTCGCCAACTCCTGGCCCCGCACCACGTCCTCGTGGCGCACCCCGGCGAGGTTGATGGCGGCGCGCTGGCCGCGATGCACCTCCTCGACGGCCTGGTCGTGGTTCTGGAGCGAGCGCACGCGGACGCGCTCGCCGCGCGGCTGCCACTCGACCTCGTCGCCGACGCGCAGCGAGCCGGACGTGACGGACCCGGTCACGACGGTCCCATGCCCTTGTACGATGAACGAGCGGTCGATGGCGAGGCGGAACCACTGCTTCTCGTTGCGTTCCTCGACGAGCTGGCAAGCGGCCGCGATGGCGGCCTTGAGCTCGGGCACGCCCTTGCCGCTGTGGGCGGAGGTGGGGATGAGCGGGGCGCTTTCGAGGAAGGTGCCCTGGACGAGCTCGCGGATCTCCATCTCGACGACCTCGCGCGTGGTCTCATCGACGAGGTCGCACTTGGTAAGGGCGATGAGCCCGTGGCGCAGGCCGAGCAGGCGGAGGATTTCGAGGTGCTCGCGCGTCTGGGGCATGACGGAGTCGTCGGCGGCGATGACGAGGAGGGCGAGGTCGATGCCGGTGGCGCCGGCGAGCATGTTCTTGACGAAGCGCTCGTGGCCGGGGACGTCCACGATGCCGAGGCGGTGGGGCGGCAGGTCGAGGATGGCGAAGCCGATGTCGATGGTGATGCCCCGCGCCTTCTCTTCGGGGAGGCGATCGCAGTCGATGCCGGTGAGGGCCTTGACGAGCGAGGTCTTGCCGTGGTCGATGTGGCCGGCAGTGCCGAGGATCAGATCGCGTGCCATGAGGTCGTCCTGTGCGGGAGAGCGTCCAACTCCATTGTACAGGGCGACAGGGGGAGCGTAAGATGGGAGCGGAGCGTCGGTTCACGGGCGCCCGGAGGGAACGAACGATGGGAGAGGGCATCCTTTTGCAGATCCACCGCCGCCAGGCGGAGTCGCTGCGCGATACGGTCGAGGCCTGGCAGGCAGAGCATGCCTCCGCCCTCGCCGCCCGAGACGCCGAGGAGTTGATTCGCTTCTGCCTGGACCTGCCGGGCGAGGCCGAAGCCCTTTGGGAGAAGCAGTACCGGCGCTGCTTCTTCGACCGCTCCCTCGACGTGCCGGCGCTACAGGCGATGCGGGCGGCGCTGGAAACGACGTTCGCCGAGTACGTCAAGGCGGCGGAACTCGTTCGCGAGCTCGGGCAGGCGACCGGACGGCAGACGGGGAGGGAGATCGGCGGACTTGCCGAGCTGGAGATGGCGGTCGCGGCGTTGCGAGAACTTCGGCAGCGCGTGTTCGACCGATGGCCCGTTTGCAGCCCGGAGGAGATGGTCGAGGTTCGCGCGGAGATCGCGCGCGGCGAGTTCGTGGACGTCGAAGATGCCTTCGCCGAGATGCGCGGCATCAGTAAGGAGGAACTGCGGGCACGCCTCGAGGAGCTCAAACGGAAACGCAAGGCCCTCGGGATGGAGTGACCCACCATGGCCTGGAAGACCTCTCTCCGCCTACATGCCAGCCGGCAAATCGCGTCGTGGAACTTGTCCGATTTCGTGTGGACCGACGTACTCATGCACCTCCATCAGGTTCTCCCGCAAGCGCCGAGCGCGCATCTGCGCCGCGTTCGCCAGCCGTTCGACGGGATGGTCTACGAGTTCTCCCTGATCGACCCGGAGGATCGCATGACAACATGACAACGCACTACTTCACCTTCCAAGTGGTGTACAGTCAGGATGAGGAGACGCTCTTCGTCCCGCGAGGCGCGTACGTACGAATCTCTGGCGCGTGAGTGGCATGATCTGGCGGAGGAGCGGGCAGCCAACCTATCTGGCCCGACTTCCCCGCCCTTGCTAAAGTAGGCCATTGTTCGGTCAGGAGGGAGTCGCATGCTCGGGACCACGCTGGCCGTCCGCCCTTTTCTCGAACGCGTCGCGCAGGAACTGCTGCGCATCGACCCCGGCGAAGTGAAGGCCCTCGCCGAGGTCCTCTATTCCACCTACCTCGAAGGACGATTCGTCTTCGTCATCGGCAACGGCGGCAGCGGCTCCAACGCCTCGCACTTCTGCGAAGACATAGGCAAGGGCACCCTGCGCCGACAGGACTTCGACGACGACACGAAGAAGCGCGTGCGCATCATCAGCCTGACCGACAACACGCCGTACATCCTCGCCTGGGGCAACGATGAGGGCTTCGAGCGGGTCTTCGTCGAACAGCTCAAGAACCTCGCCGGCCCCGGCGACCTGCTCATCGCGATCAGCGGTTCGGGCAACAGTCCTAACGTGCTGCGCGCCGTCGAGTGGGCCAAGAAGCATGGGATGAAGACGTTCGGCTGCACCGGCTTCTCGGGCGGGAAGTTGCGCTCGCTGGCGCACCAGAACCTGCACGTCCCACTCGACGACATGGGCATCGTCGAATCGATCCACCTGACGGCGTTCCACTGGGTCGTCGATGACCTGCACCGGCGCATCGCGCTAGGCGCCCCGGCCTCGGAGGCGTGAGCCGGCCCCAGAGTGGACTTCCATGAGCCTGACTGCCTTCACTGCCGATGAGATACTGAGCCAACTGGACGCCTGCGCCGCCGAGATGCGGTTCCCGATGCTCGACAACGGCTACGTTTACCTCGGCGACGTCAGGCTGTCGGGCTACGCCGACGATAGGCACTGGGCGTTGCTGATCGAGGTCCTCGGCTTCAACCCTCGTGCCGACGGCATCCGCAACGCGATTTACCGCTACGGGAACTGCCTGGTCGGCGAGGTGGGGCTGGCCAACGAAGACTTCATCACTTCCCTCGAGGAAGACCCGGACTACCCGGCCTTCGACGAGGAGTTTGGCGTGCTGGATGGTGCGGAGATGGTCCGGGTGCGTGGACAGGCGGTGCCCATCCCTTGGGGCCCGGCGGTCCTTGCCGCCAAGGGCATTACATTGGCTGAGCCCCCGCGCCTCCGCGTCGAAGAGTTGATGCGCGCCCTGCTACCCGAATACCGCTCGCAACTGCTCGCGACGGAGGAGGAGCTGCGCCGGCGGATGCCGGCCGACCTGCCCCTGCTGATCCGGCTGGACGAGTGGCACCATCCTGACCTCGTCAACGAGGAGCGCCCCAGCGACAGCCCCTCGTTCCAGTCGCTGGCCGAGGTGCTGGTCATGGGCGACCCGAACGGCTACCGGCCTCATCCCAACCCGAACACCCACTGGAAGAACTGGCCGGAGGGTGGCACGCTTTGAGCGCTGCCGCCGTCCGGGCCAGACCGGGGGCGCGAGTGGGAGGGTCGCGGAACGCCCTTTCGGAAGCGATGAGGGGCGCCTAGAATCGAGGAGAAGTGCAGAGGCCCCGGCCGTCTTCGAGGAGGGCGCTGGATGCAGTGGCACCCGATCTTCGCGCACCTGCTGAGGCCGATGCTGGAGAGCTACTACGAGGTGAGGACGGACCAGTCGGTGGGCGACCTTCCGCGCAGGTCGGACGTCGTGCTGCTGCGCAAGGCCTCGGCGGGGGCGGCGCCGTTCACGGGCCTGTGGTCGAGGCTGACGGCCTGGAACGTGTTGGAATACAAGGGCCCGACGGTTTCGGCGCGCCTCGACGAGCTGCATGACCTGGTAGAGTTGGGGTTGGGCATCCACCGGCGGCTGAACGAGCAGCAAGCCAAGGCGAACCTGCCGGAGCTGGACTACCCCGAGGTCTCGTTCTGGTATCTGGTCAACCACCTGGGCAGGCGGTTCCTCGGAGCCCTTCCGGCGCACTTGCCCGGCGCCCGGCAACTGAGCGCCGGGCTGTGGCAAGCGCCGTTGTTCCGCCACCCGTTGTTCCTGGTGAGCGTGCGGGAGCTCGAGGTCGAGCGCGACAGCCTGGCGTTGCACGTCCTCGCCGGCGTGCCCGATGCGGACCAAGGCGCGGTCGCCAAAGCCCTGGCGGCCGAGCCGGCTTTGCTGCCCAGCTTCGGCGCCTGGCTGTCGATCCACCAACCCCCACTTTGGAAGGAGATTTTACACGTGACTGCTCAACGGCAGGGCCCGGTCATCCTGGATTTCGGGCCCCTGGTCGAGTATTTGACGGAGACCGGCGGCGTCAAAGGCTTCCTGGAAACCGTCGGCATCCGGCAGGTCGTCGAGGCCGTCGGGCTGGAGGAGTTGTGTGCCGAGCTCTCCCCGGAGCAGCGCGAAGTTCTGCTTCAGCACCTCGCCCAACGGAGCAACCCTCCCCAGCCCGGCGGCCCGACGGAATGACAGGCGCCGTGCTCTGGCAGGGAGGTCACACCTCCCAGAACGCCTTTCGGACAACGAGCATGTACCTCGGCATCGAAATCGGCGGCACCAAGTTGCAACTCGGCGTCGGCCCCGACGACGGTCGGCTGCGCGGCCTCTGGCGCGGGACCGTGGACGTTGCCGCGGGCCCGGAGGGCATCCGCCGCCAGATCGTCGCCGCCGTGCCCGAACTGCTGGGCCGCGCCAACGTCGAGCGCTCGGCCCTCAAGGGCGTCGGCATCGGTTTCGGCGGGCCAGTCGATGACGCCACGCGCACGGTCATCAAGTCGCACCAGATCGAAGGGTGGGACAACTTCCCCCTGGCGAACTGGGTCGGCGACGTGGTGGGCCTGCCGGCGGCGCTGGGCAACGACGCCGACGTGGCGGGGCTGGCGGAGGCACTGCACGGGGCCGGTAAGGGGCTGTCGCCGATCTTTTACGTCACCATCGGCTCGGGGATCGGCGGCGGGCTCATCATCGGCGGGGAGATCTACCGCGGGTGCGGGCGCGGGGCGGCGGAGTTTGGGCACCTCAAGATTGGCGCCGATCCGCTGGAAAAGCTCGCGTCGGGCTGGGCCATCGCGCGCGACGCCCGCTCCCTGGCCCCCCAGTGGCCGGGCTCGCTCGTCCACCAACTCGTCGGCCGCGATCTGAGCTCGTTGACGACGGCCCACGTCTCTCAGGCGGCGGCCGAAGGCGACCCGTTCGCCATCCACGTCATTCGCAGGGCGTGCGACTATCTGGCGGAATGCCTCTGCCACGTCATCGCGCTGCTGTGCCCGCGTCGCATCGTCATCGGGGGCGGCGTCTCCCTTCTGGGGGAGCGGGCCCTGTTCGAGCCGCTGCGCCGTCTGGTCGCCGAGCGCGCGTTCGCGCCGTTCGCCGGCCTGACCGACGTCGTCCCCGCGGCGCTCGGGGAAGAGGTGGTCGTCCACGGGGCCATCGCCCTCGCAAGGAAGCAGTCCCGTTGAGGAGGTCGCATGAGCACGGTCAAGCGGACGCGGATGACGGCGGAGGAGTTTTTCGACTTCGCGCATCGGCCCGAGAATCGGCACAAGCACTTCGAGCTCCACCAAGGTGAGGTCGTCGAGATGCCGTCCCCCGGAGAGCGCCACGGGCTTGTCTGCGTCAACGTCGCCACCACGTTGAACCTCTACGTCCGACAGCGTCGGTGCGGGTACGTGCTGTGCAACGATTCGGGGATCGTACTGGAGAAGGGCCCAGACACCGTTCTAGGCCCCGACGTGGCCTACTTCGATCTGCTGCGCCGCTACGGCGACCTCAACCCAAAGTGGGCCGAGGCCATCCCCACCCTTGCCGTCGAGGTCTGGTCCCCGAGCGACCGTCCGGGCAAAATGACCAAGCGGGCAGCCCGGTTCCTCCAGGCCGGCGCTCGCATGGTCTGGGTCATCGACCCGGAAGAACGCGACGTGACGGTGTACCAGAAAGGCCAAGACGACAAGGTCTTCGATTTCGCGCAGGAAGTGATCGTCGAGGACGTGTTGCCAGGATTCCACTGTCCGGTGGCGGAGTTCTTCTTCATGTGCGGGGATGCGCCCGCCACGGGCCCGATTGAAGGAACACCACCATGAGACCAGACGGAACGGAGGCCCTCCTGACCGTCGAGGAGTTCTTCGACTTCGTGAATCGCCCCGAAAACGAGGAAAAGTGGTTCGAGTTGGTTCGAGGGCAAGTGATCGAGCTTACCCCGCCGATGAGGCGCCACGGTGTCGTCTGCGCCCGCGTCGGCTCCGTTCTCGCCAACTACACCTTCGAGCGAGGCTCCGGCCACGTCACGAGCAACAACTCCGGGGTCGTCCTCGAACGGGCGCCCGACACCGTTCGCGGCCCCGACGTCGCCGTGTACGATGACGCCAGCACGTTCGCCGAGCTCCACCCGAAATACGGCGAGGTGCCCCCTCTCCTGGCCGTCGAGGTGCTCTCCCCCAACGATCGGCCAGGGAAGGTGCTCGATAAGTTCGCGGACTATCTCCGAACGGGCGTGCGTTTGGTGTGGGTCATCGACCCGGAGACGCGTAAGGTCTCCGTGCATCGGCCCAACAAGAGCCCTCACACCGTCGGCGAGCACGAGGAACTGACCGGGGAAGACGTCCTGCCCGACCTCCGCTGCCGCGTCGCCGACATCTTCCGCCTTGCAGGCGAGAAGCCCAAGCCACCCGAGCCTCCGTCGGCCTGACCGGGCTCACGGCTTCTCTGCCGCCCGCCGCCCGCGCTCGATGGCCGCCGCCATCTCGACCATCATTTCCTTTTCCGTCAGCCCGCGCCAGTTATGCCCTTCCCTGCTCCCGAATGCGATCTTCCCTCCGTGGGCCGGCTTCGCATCCTGCAAAAAGCCCTCCAGCAGATGCACCGCGTTGTTGAGGAAATACTCGTCCGCCTCGCCGACCCAGACGTGCAGCTTGCCGCGCAACTTCGGCCCCATCACTCGCCAGTCCTTCTGCATCACCAGCCGCAGGTCGTACTTCTGCCAGTGGTCGAGCACGCCCTTGTCGATCTTGCCCGTCTTGCCGTCCCAGATCGGCCGGGGCAGCCCGTCGGCGCCGCGGGGCCCGAACACCGCGTTCCAGGCGCACCAGTCCTTGCCCGACAGCGCCCAGTTGTTGCCCCGGCCCAGCACGATCTCGCGCTGGCACTCGTGCCGCACGGTCCATCGCACGTCGCCCTGGAGCGTGCGCGCGGCGGGGCGCTCGAACCCGTCGGGGTTCACGTAGGCGTTCTCGTCCTTGTAGAGGTTGATGACCTCCAGGGCGCGGAAGTCCACCGGGTCGGGGCAGTGCGCCCAGGCGCCGTTGAAGAAGTCGGGGTAGAACACTTGCAGCGCCAGCGACACCCAGCCGCCGGTCGAGGCGCCCTCCAGCACGCGCGCGTACGGCCGGCCGATCGCCCGGAAGCGCTTCTCGACGTGCGGGATGAGCTCCTGCGTCACCGCATCGCCGTAGGGGCCGTTGTTCGCCGAGTTGACCTGATACGGGTCGCCCAACGGGCCCGCCCCGTCGAGTTGCAACAACACCATGCGCGGCGTGTCCTTCGCCTCCCACGTGTCGCGAAAGTCCGACTTCTCGCGCATCTGGGCCTTCACCGCGTGGAACCGGGTGCCGTAGCCCCCGATGACCACGCGCAGCGGATAGCGCCGCTCCTTTTCTTTGTCGTAGCCGGCCGGCAGGATCACCCCGGCCCGCAGGTAGATCGATCGGCCGTGAAACTTGCTCAGGCGCTCCGAGCGCAACTTGACGAACTTGACCAGCCCCTCGTCGGCCGGGAGTGCGTCGGCAGGGACGGCGCGCGTCAGCTCCAACTTCACCACCGCGCCCGCCTTGTGGTCGATTGCCACCTTCACGGGCTCGCTATACAAGTTGCCGGGGGCGTCGGGCAGGCGGAGGTCGCGATTGTGGTCGAAGACGGCCTGTGCCCAGTATTCCCCCGGAGGGAGGTCGGCGAGGCGTTGAAGCGGAAAGATCGCCGCCGTGCGATCGACGACGACCGTCTCGCCCGCGCCGAGCCCCTTCGCGTCGCAGCCAAGGATCGGCGGCGCCTTCATTCCGACCGCGCCGATCCTCGTGCGCGGCTCGGGCTTGGCGCGCTTGCTCAGCACGATCAGCACCCGGCCATCGGTGGGAGAGGACAGGAGCCCCTTCTTGACCGTTACCTCGAAGCGCAGCGGGGTGAGGGCGGGGCGCGCCTTCTCGGCGGTGAGCTCGTGGGCGCTGCCGACCGCCAGGGCCAGCAGGACGCCGCCCGGCCACGCCTTGCGCATCGTGCTTTCTCCTCGCGGTCAGCGCGGCTTCTTCGCCGGCTCCTTCAAGCTCGCCAGGAACTCGACCAGGTCGCGCACGTCGGAGCGCGAGAGGTACTTGACGACGTCTTCCGGCATCGACGACTTCCCGGTTTGTCGATCCTCGATCTGGGCTTTCGCCACGATGACGAGTTTGCCCTCGGGCGTCATCAGATGGACCGAGCGCGCGTCCTCCTTTTTCAGCACCCCGCTCCGCGAGGTGCCGTTGGCCAGCGTCAGGACCACCGTCTCGAACCCCTTGGCGATCTGCTTGTTCGGCTCGACGATCGACTCCAGGAGATAGTCGCGCTTTTGCCGGCTGCCGATGCCCGTCAGGTCCGGGCCAACCTCCCCGCCCTCGCCCTCGACCTTGTGGCAGCGCTGGCAGTAGACCTCGTTCTTGTGGAGGAAGATGCGCCGACCATTCTCGGCATCGCCCCCCACCATCGACTCGCGCCACTTGCCGAAGCGGTCGCCCTTGCGCTGGCTGGCCTCGTAGCGTGCCAGCTTCGCCTTCACGTCGGCCCGCGCGTGGCGCTCGGCCGCCTCGATCAGGTCGAGCCGCGCCTCGGCCGGCACGGAGCCCTTGAGCAGCCGGTCCAGCGAACCGGCGAGCAGCGGCGTGGGGCCGTCTCCCTTCATCTCGCCCAGGACACGGAAGGCGCCCTGCTTCTCGACGGTGGTTCCGCCCTCCAGCGCCTTGCCGAGCGCTTCGAGCCCCTCTGCGGGGCGGAGCTGGGCGAGGACGCGCCGGCCCTCGTTGCGCAGGCGCGCATCGCTGTCCTCCAGGGCAATCCGCAGCCCCTTCTCCAGGCGCTCGTCCTTCAGCGTCGCCAGGGCGCGGAGCGTTTCGACGCGCACGGCGGTCGGCCGCTCCTTGTCGGCCACCATCGCCAGCAGCGCCGGGCCGATCTCGCGCACGCCCAGCTTCGCCGCCACCTTCGCCGCCTCCTGACGCAGCTTGTTCGGGCCGCTGAAGATCGCCCCCAGCACCGGCCGCAGCGCCGCCGCCGCCAACTCCGGCGACCGCTCGGGCAGTGGGCGCCACAGGCCCATCACCCGGTCGCGCCCCGCCGGTTTGGCCCAGTCGCCGAGCTGGCGCACGGCCTCCACGCGGAGCGCTTCGGACACGTCGGAGCGCCCGGCCAGGCGAGCCACGGCGACGGCGTTCTCCGCCTTGCCGAGTCGGAAGTTGGCGTTGAGCACCCGGTAGCCCAGGGGAGCGGGCATCCCGCGCCGCGTCGCCAGCGCAGCGAGCTTCGGCAGCGCCGGCTCGATCGGCACGTCGTTGATCGCGCGCGCCGCCTCCACCACCAAGCTCTCGTCGGCGTCCTTCAGGAAGCGCGCCACCTCGGCGCTGCCCTGCCGACGATACGCCAGCAGGACGGCCCGCCGGACCGCGGGCGAGTTGTCGTCCGCCGCAACCGCCAGGGCCCGGGCATCGCCACAGCTCGTCAGGGCCATCACGCCGGCGTGGCGCAGGTAGGCGTCCTTGTCGTCGTTGGCGCGCAGCATCTTCACCACCGGGGCGACGGCCTCCGCCCGCCCCAGCCGCGCCAGCGCCTGGGCGGCGAAGAACTTCACGCGCGGCTCCTCGTCCTCGGTCAGCGCGATCAGCGGGGCCAGCCCCGCGGCGACCTTGCCCTCCCCCAGGGCCTTGGCCGCCTGCGCTCTCACCTCCGCTTCCCGGTCGCGCGTCAGGGCCACCAGTTCCTTGTAGGCCGAGGCCTCCTTGCGCCCGACGATCCCAAGCGCCCAGATGGCGTGGAGGCGGGCCAGGCCCTTGCCGTCCTTCGCCACCTTGCTCGAGGTCGCCAGCCCCTCCTTGCCCCTGGCGGCCAGCGCCAGATGCGCCTCCTGCCGAACGCGGAGGTCCTTGTGCGCGAGCAACGTCGCCAGTTCCGGTAGGCCGCGCTTGCTCATGCCCTCGGCCATGAGCTTCTTCAGTTCCAGGACGGCGGCGCTCTTCGCCTGGTCGGGATCGGCGATCTTGTAGATGCGCCCTTTCCCGGTCTTGTTCCAACCATCGACCCAGTCGGACAGGTAGAAGGCGCAGTCCATGCCGAAGTCGCAGTCGGTCGCCAGCACGCCCCAGACGAACTCGTGCTGGTCGATCAGCTCGAACGAGGCGCCTTTCGGCCGGTTGGCGAAGGATCGCACCCCGCTCTGCCCCGGCCCGCCGCGAAAGTCGCACAGGAAGAAGTGTTCCTTGTAGCGGTCCGGCAGGCCGAGCCCGGGGTAATACGCCAGCCCGGACGGCCCGTCGGCGACGTTGGCGATGGGCGGGACGAGGTAGCCCGCCTTCGCCGCGTCTTTGGGTGCCCACAGCCGTTCGGCGTTCCAGGGCCCGCGATTGCCCATCGCGGTGCCGAACTGGTAGCCGATGCGCCAGCCGCTGTCCCCGCCCTCGACGACGTAAACCCAGCGCGCCGCATCCCCGCCGTCGGAGTTGTTGTCGCCGGTGAACAGGTTGCCGTGCTGGTCGAACGCCAGCTCCTGCGGGTTGCGCAGGCCGACCGCGTAGAGCTCCAACTCGCTCCCGTCGAGGTTGCAGCGCAGCACGGCGCCCGTGTCGGGAGAGAGAAGCGCCTTGCCGCCGGTCTTCACGTTGAGCCCGCGGTCGCCGATGCTGAAGTAGATCTTGCCGTCAGGGCCCATCACCAGCCCGTGCAGGTCGTGCCCGAGGTAGCCGACGTGGACGCCGTAACCGCTGTGCAGCTTCTTGCGCTCGTCGGCCTTGCCCGTCCCCTTGGTGTCGCGCAGCAGCCAGAGGTCGGGCAGGCAGGCGTACCACACCTCGCTCCCGCGCGCCAGCAGCCCGGCCGCGATGCCGTCCTCGATGCGGTTGAAGCCGTCGGCGAACACCACCGAACGGTCCGCGACGCCGGCGCCCTTGGTGTCCTCGATCAGGCGAATGCGCTCTTGCTCGAGGCCATACTTGACGACGTCTTTGCCGAGCTTGCGCTTGAGCATGGCGATGCGGTCTTCGACGGTGCGGCAGGCGAGGTCATCGTCGAGCCAGTCCACGTGACCGCGGATGTCGGTGACGCCCGCGTGCAGCCGAAACGTCTCGGCGACGTAGAAGCGATTCTTGTGGTCGATGCAGAAGATGACGGGGTTGGCGAGCATCGGCTCGGCGGCCCAGAGGTCGATGCGCAGGCCGGGCGGCGCCCGCATGCGCTTGATGGCGTCGAGCCCCTCCCGGGACGCCTTGGCGACGTGCGGGGTGTAGGGCCTGGGCGCGCGGTCTGCGGCGGGCAAGAACGCGGCGCTGGCGAGGGCCACGAGAAACAGCGAGACGAGGGCCGAGCGGTGCATGGCTGTCCGGGGGTGGTGCGGAGAGGGCGGGGAATTCGTGGGGCAGGCGAAGCCCCACGAATCAGCGTAACGGGAGAGGGGGCGGGCGGCAACCGGAATCGAAGCAAGGGGGAAACGCCAAGCCGCAAGCGGCGGTCGCTCGAAGTGCGCCGCTTGCGGCTTCGCGTCTCACCCCTCGCCCTCCGGGATGCGCCCCATCGCCTGCACGCCGCGGACGTGTTTGCAGACGTGCCCGGACTGTTCGCCGCGATACACCGCGTCGGCGCAGGTGCAGTGCCAGCGCAGCGAACCGCTTTCCTGGCGCTCGAGCGAAACCTGGTAGATCTCGCGCCCGCCCATCACGTCCCACAGCAGCAGGCAGCCAGGCCCGTCCGGCTGCGGGCCCTGGTGGGTCAGCCGGTAGCAGTACGGGCTCGGCGTGCGCTTCCGCGTCGGGCCGGGAAGCGACGTGAACGCCACGAGGGAGGAAAGGCCAGGCCGAACGGTTGTTGTCGCCGTGCTCACGTGCAACGCTCCAAAGACGTCGTCAATTGTCCACACCTCTGCCGTATTATACCTCCGTTCATCGACACGGCCCAGGTCAGCAGACGACAGAGTGGGAGTGCGAATCGGCGACGGCGGGCGCTCATTTTTCCTCGTTCTTCCTCCCGGACGGGACGAGGAAAATCAGGTCCTCCCCGGCCCCGGACGGGTTGCTCCGCGCCTGGCGCTTCCCGCCGTCGTCGTGCTTGTCCTCTCCGACCGACCAAAGGATGCCCCAGCCCCGAGGCACCCACTTCGTCGGCGGAGGCGGGGGCGCGGGCGGAGGCCAGCCCGGGCCCGCGCGGGGAGGCCCTGGCGCGCCGAAAGCAGGCGGGGCCGGGCCGCCAGGCGGTCGGGCCGGTGGCCCGCCCGGGGCGGGCCCCGGCGCGCCCGCCCCGGGCGGAACGGGCGCCGCCAGGCCGGGGCACTCCAGTGCGT
>JBBSEZ010000076.1:0-28055 GCA_038239195.1 Gemmatales bacterium | reverse complement strand
GCAGGCATCGGCTACCGATTTTGGCGACCGGAGCAGTCAGACGAGCGACAGAGACAAGGCAATTCGCCCCGCCCGACAGCCTCGCCTACTGATCTGTTGTTCAGAAGCCGGCCGTTTCGCTCGGCCCCCGGGAACTGCTGACCAGGCTCTCAATTTTCTCTCGCTCCAAGAGTTGCTTGCGCATATCAGCTTCGGCCTCACGCCAAAGCTTATTCATATCAGGCTCGGGGGGCCTGACCTTGTGAGGAGGAGCCTTGAAGTTTGCCCAAATTCCAATACTGATGAATGCTATTCCCCCAATTGCCACTACGATTCCTGCTACGGCCGCAAGTCCATATCCTATCCGGCGTATTACCCTATCATGCCTTCGATCATGAGCAAGCTTCGCTCTATTCACGACGGACTCATTGACGGCAATTTGCCCCTGCCATCCGCAGCGACAGGTGATCAGCATGGTTGATTGCACACCGTCTTCCTTGGCGCGCAGTGCAATGCCACACTTTGGGCAAGTGCCGATGATGATCTTTGCCATAACGATCCCTTACTCTCGCCGCCTAACGATGAACCTCTGCGGCGCCGGGGGGCTGGCATGCCGTTGAAACTGGAGCACCGTGAGGCCCCCCGGCGTCCGCAGAAGCGGCTTGTTCGGCCTAATCCGTGTTCCATTCGACTCCGGACCCCTTTCGATCCCTTTTGCCTCCCTTTTGTCTTTCCCAAGCGACGTTGCCCGCAATTCGACTCCACCCCTTTTTCTCCCCGAGCAACTTCACCAGACAATTGCTTCTGTAGGATCGGCCCCGGGACACGGCGGAGCTCCCTGTCGGTCGTCCAGGAGGTTATGTTGTGCTCGCCGAAAGACAGCATCAACTTGAATGGCGACATCCCTCGGTGGGTCGTCAAGTCCGTGTTCGCAGGCCGAGCAGACTTCCCTCGCCAGCCTGTCGCTCGAAACAGAGAGGAGGCGCGTCTTAAACCGGTGGTGGAACACAGACCGAGCCTCGGCCGGCCAGGGAAACGTGATCAACTCTACGACTCCGTTGAGCTTGCGAAAGTCCTCACCTTTCTCATATTTGATGTCCCGTTGCCCGGAGCCGAGTCCCAAGTAGAGCCCGTGGGCGGCCTGCCGGGCGTGGCGGCTGGTGCGGTAAATATCAATGTCGGGCATCCGGGCGAGTCTCCTGTCGATCTCCTTCGCCTTGGAATCGACCACGAACATCAGGGCCGTGGCGTCCTTGGGGTCAGTGGGGTAGGAGCAAAAAAAGAGTGCAGTCTCCAGGTTCCCGCTCAGGTCCACAAACGGCGACGGGAGGCCGTAGTGCTGAAGGGTCGCGTAGACCAGTGCGTGCGGTGCCAGAACTTGGTTCGGGGCGAGGAGGCTGTCCGGCCCGGGATACGCGACGGCTTGCTGCGGGGTTGGGAAGACCGGCCGGGCGTTGAGCACGAGGTCGAGAACCCGGACGACGGCCAACAACCGTTTGTCGAACACTGGCCACTGCGCCTGGGGGATGTCCTTTGAGGCCTGCTTGCGGTCCAGGCTCGAATAGGTGTTACCCCAGTCGTGATTCTCCCCGCGGAAGAGAAACCGCTGGTCTCGGAATTCCTTCCACACGTACCACCGCACGGCGTCTGGTCCGGTCAACGGAATCGTTTTCATTGTCGTCTTGGCTCCGATTCACTCAATAGTCCAGGCAGCCCCATCGGTAGTGTACACCCAGGTGCCGGGCCTCGTCGCTGACCAGGAACGCGACCAGTGGGCCATTTCATCCAGGTTGTTGGACGACCCCGCTCGGTTGCTGAACGCAATGGAATCTATGCTGCGTGGTCCGCGCGGAGAGGCCGTGCCCTTGCCGAAGTCGTGCTTCGCGGACCACGCAGCATAGATTCTGGTTGAACTTACCCGCCCGGTGGGGGCTTCCGCCCTGGGGGCATTCAATCCAGCCTCCCGACTCTCCACCCGATGCTACCCCACGCCGAGCCCTGCCGCAAGCACTTTTCGCCCGCCCCGGCCCCCGCATCGGCGCGGCGCTTTTGCCTCTCTGCCGCTGCCCACAAGTCGCCCCGCTGCCCGGGCGACCGCCGCCCGCGGCTGGCGCGCGCTCCAGCACGTCGTCCATGAGCGAACTTGCCAGCTTTGTTGGCAAAATGCTTCACGGGGCAATCCGACCGGAGGGGTGTCTCGTTGGGAGGGGTAAGCCGTCGGACGCGCCCGCACTGTCGCCGCCCTTCCTTGACTCGGCCGGCGGCGCCGGTGGGATGGTCCTCTCCTCGCCGTGGCAGCGCTCGGCAGCGCGAAAGGGTTGGCCGCGGGGAAGGGGACCGGGCAAGACGCGTTGCGAACCGCTTCCGCGAGGTGTTGAAGGAACTGAAGGGCACGATCACCGCCAGGGTGCTGTCCGAGCCCGAAACCGTTATCATCGTGACCGACCTCGCCAAGGCCAAGACCTTCAAGGGCGGGGAGGACGGCTACATCAAGGTCACGGACGTTACCAAGGGCAAGGACGGCCAGCTCGACGTCCGCTTCGAGATGCAGAAGCCGTCCGGCCACGTTCCCGAATGGGCCCCCTCCTCCTCGGCGGCATGCCCGGCAAGAACCGCGGCCGCCGCGCCCACGGCCTCTCGCTGGTTGACGCGAAGGACAAGGAGCTGCCAGCCGTGCTCATGATCCGCGGCGGCCACGTCGAGGACCGCCGCTGGATCGCCGAGATGTTCTACCGCCCGCAGAAGGGCCAGGGCGAGCCGGCCAAGCTGGTCTACCGGGGCAGCAAGCTGCTGACCATCGACGTGTCCTTCACCCTGAACAACGTCAAGCTGGCCGACGGCAAGGCCCCGCCGCGCGGGGCCCCGGGGCCGCTGCCGGCGCCCGCGCCCCCGGGTGCCAAGCCCGTGATCCGGTGACCGCCTTCCTGGGGCCTCCCCGGGCTCGCTTTCTACCCATTCGATTAGACAGGCCCCGCCTACGTTGTCGCCAGAGCACTTTGAGCGCAATCTCGCTGATTCCGGGGCTGCCCGCCCGCCTCTTCGCGCGGTGGCAGGGTGGCAGGGTGGGTGCGCTTCAGCGTGTAAGTCGATCAACAGAGAGGGGCTTCCGTCGCGAGCAGTGCCTGCCACGGTGGCAGGGTGTGGCAGCGTGGGAGGCCACGGCCCGCTGGGGCTCGCGCGGGTCGTGCCAGCCTTGCGGGGAAGTCGTCGGGCCCAGGCGTGCGGAGCGGGACCGAAGGAGGCGGAGGCCAGCTCCCTCTCCCCTTGCGAAGTCTGGCGCGGAAGGCCCGACGTTGCCTGGAGGAGGCCGGTCCGCAGAGAGCATCCGAGGCAGACGGGCCCACGGGCTCGGGCCCAGCGCGGAGCTCGACGGGGTTTTGCTTGCCAACGGCCTCACCTGCCCATCGGTGAGCAGGTGAGCAGGTGACTCTTTCTCACTGCGCAACATTTTTCCCTGCAACGGCTTGCGATGTCAAGGTAACCCGCCACCGCTCTCCCCTGGTGAGCAGGTGACTCGGCGACTCGGCCGGGAAGTGCCACGCGGCGGCCCAACGCGCCACGCAGGGAAGGTCGCCCTCGCTCGCGCGTCGGCCTGGTGTCGGGGCGGCGCTCGGCTCGCGGCAGCTACTTCCCCTCGGGGAACACGTCCTCCAGCGGCACCTCCCACTGCCCGATCCCCAGGCTGACCACGGCGATGTTCCGCTTGAAGTCCAGCCGCACCACGCGCCCCACCTTGTCGTACTTCGGCACGCGCACCACGTCGTTCGGCTGCATCTTGAGCCGCGCCTCGCGAAGCGCCGCCGCGGCCTCGGCCTCGCGCGTGAGTTCCGCCGCCTTCTGGCGCAGTTCCTCGGCCTGGCGCTCGGCGTGGTGCTGGGCGACGAGCGCCTCCCCCCGGGCCTTCTCGGCCTCTTCGCGCAGCCGTTGGAGCTGGGCCATCTCGGGCGCCCGCTTCTGCCGGCGCCGCAGATACCGATGGGCCCGGCGCAGCAGGTCGCGCGGCAGGTGCAGCCGCCGGGCGATCTGGAGCGCGTTGCTCATGCCGAACTGCCCGATCTGAAGGCGATACGTCGGCCGCAGCGTCTCGACGTCGAACTCGACGGCCCCGTTCTCGGCGCGCTCGTTGTGGAAGGCGTAGGTCTTGAGGTCGCCGAGGTGCGTCGTCACCATCGACCGGCAGCCGATCTGGTCGAGGCTGTCGAGGATCGCCCGGCCCAGCGCCGCCCCCTCCGTCGGGTCGGTCCCCGCCCCCAACTCGTCGAGCAAGACCAGGCTCTCGCCGTCGGCCTCGCGCAGGATGTGCGCTATGCGGGAGACGTGCGAGCTGAACGTGCTGAGAGACTGCTCCAGGCTCTGCTCGTCGCCGATGTCGGCCAGGACTTGCTTGAAGAGGGGGACGCTGCTGCCCTCGCCGGCGGGGACGTGCATTCCCGACAGGGCCATGAGGCTGAGCAGCCCGGCCGTCTTGAGGCAGACCGTTTTGCCCCCCGTGTTGGGGCCGGTGATGATGAGCTGGTTGAAGCCGAAGCCCAGCCGAACGTCGATGGGGACGACCTCCCGGGCAGGTCGTGAGGTGGTGGTGGATGGGGTGGGGCCTTCCGCCTGCCTGTCGCCACCTCGCCACCCCACCCCCTCACCGCTTGCCTCCTGGCGAAACAGGTGAAGCAGTAGCGGGTGGCGCGCCTGACGCAGCCAGAGTTGCCCCTCGGCGTTGATCGTCGGGGCGTACATGTCGAACTCGCGGCTAAACCGGGCCTTGGCCGTGATGAGGTCGAGGCGGGCCAGGATGCCGAGGGCGAAGGCGAGCGGCTTGGCGACCCGGGCCACCTCCCCGCTCAGCTTGCGCAACACCCGGCGCACCTCTCGGTCTTCCTCGCCCTTGAGGACCGACCGCTCGGCACTCAGACTGGCCACGCCGGCCGGCTCGATGAAGACCGTCTCGCCCGTGGCGCTGGTGCGGTGGACGACCCCCTGGAGCTTGTGGCGGTGATTGACCGCGACCGGCAGGACGTAATGATCGCCGACGACCGTGGCGTTGGGGTAGCGAAGCACCTCGCGCACCTTCGGGTCGCGCAGCAGCCGGCGGATCTGATTTTGCACGCGCTCGTCCACGTCGGCGAGCTTATGGCGGACCTGCGCCAGCTCCCGGCTGGCCATGTCGAGGACGTGCCCGCGCGAGTCGATGCAGCCGGTGATCGACTTGGCCACCGGCCCCAGGTCCTCGACGGGCGTGAGCAGTTCGATGAGGCGCTCGTGGCGGTTCGTCAGCCGCTGGCGATACCGATACGTGTTGCCGGTGCAGGTCAGCGTGTCGGCCACCTCCAGGAGTTGCTCGACGGTGAGCTGGGCGCCGATGCCGGCGCGGCGGACGGTAAGGCGCACGTCGTGCAGCCCGCCGAAGGGAGGGGAGATGCCCTGCCCAAGAGCGTCGGCCATCTCCGAGACGAGCGCGATCTCCTGGCGGATGGCGTCGCCGTCTGGACTGGGCTCGAGCTGGCGGGCCAGCTCCTTGCCGAGGGAGCAGGCGGCGTAGTTTGCCAGCAGTTCGCGGACTTTATTGAATTCGAGCAGTTCGAGGGTGTGCGAGTCCATGACCGTCTTTCTGTCGCCACAAGGCCGGGCCATCGGGCAGGCGGGCAGCGTAGGCATCTCGGTTCTCTCGGTAAATTGTAGGGGCGCAGCCCCCGCGCCAACAGCGGCGATCCTCCCACCCCTTCATCTACCGGGGCCCTGCGCAACTGTGACAGGGCCCCTATAACAACCGCATGGGCGAGCACGCGGACGTGTTGATCGTTGGCGGCGGGGTCATCGGCCTGACCACCGCCTACTTCCTGGTGGCCGAGGGCGTCGGCGTGACGGTCGTGGACCGCGCCGACTTCGGCCGGCAGGCTTCGTGGGCGGGCGCCGGCATCATCCCCCCCGGCGACCCAACCCGCGCCGCCACCCCCTACGACCTCCTGCGCGCCCACAGCTCCGCCCTCTATCCCGACCTTTCGCGCGAGCTCCGCGAGCAGACCGGCATCGACAATGGTTACGTCGTCTGCGGGGGGATCGAGGTCCACGAGCCCGGCGAAGACGCGCCCCTCCCGACGGAGGAGTGGAGCGGCGAGGGCATCGCCTTCCGCGAACTTGGCGCCGTCGAGCTGCACGAGCTCGCCCCGGACCTGGCGCCCAACCTGCCCCGCGGCATCTGCTTCCCCGGCATGGCCCAGGTGCGCAACCCGCGCCACCTGCAAGCGCTCGAGTCCGCCGCGGCCAGCAAGGGGGCCCGCCTGCTCCCCCACCGCGCCGTTCGCCAGCTCGTCCGCCACGGCGGGCGCATCGACGCCGTCGAGACGGACGGCGGGCGCCTCACCGCGGGCCGGTTCCTGCTCTGCCCGGGGCCCTGGGCGGACGAACTGCTCCAGCAGGTCGGCTGGCGCCCCGGGGTCCGCCCGGTGCGCGGGCAGATTGCTCTCCTGAACACCGGCCGCCCAGGACCGTCCCCGATCCTGCTCCAGGGGAAGCGGTACGTCGTCCCGCGCCTCGATGGGCGGGTGCTGGTCGGCTCGACGGAGGAGGAGGCAGGGTTCGACGCCCGACCGACCGCGGAGGGGATCGCCGGCTTGCTGGCCTTCGTTGCCGCCCTTGCCCCAGCCCTCGGGGGCGCCGCCCTGGAGCGCTGCTGGGCCGGCCTGCGCCCCGGCAGCCCCGACGGCCTGCCCTTTCTGGGGCCTGTGCCGGGCCTCGACAACCTGTTCGTCTCCGCCGGCCATTTCCGCGCCGGCATCCAGCTCTCGCCGGCCAGCGCGCGCTCGATGACCGACCTTCTCCTCGGCCGACCTCCCCTGGTCCCGCTCGAAGCGTTCCGGCTCGACCGCCCGCCGGCACTTCCCGCCCAGACAGCATTCCGATCCTGAGCCGATTCGGGTAGAATTACCTATCAGTCCGTAGCCCGTAGTCCGTAGTCCGTAGCAAAGACACCCGAAGGGGAGTCGTCGCGCCGGCGGATTGTGGACTGACGCGCGGCCCTCTCGCGAGAGGCGGGCCGTCCGAGTGTCTTTGCTACGGACTGCGGACTACGGACCACGGACTACCATGGAAACACTGAGCGCGCGAGCGCTGACGAGCCAGTTGGCGGACGACCTCGGCTGGCTGGAGCAGCACAGCCGACATCAGCAGGAGCAAGGGCGCGCGGCCGCGCAACTCCGCCTGGGCGCTGCCCTCGTGCGGAACTGCGCCGGGCCCTTCCTCGATGGCCAGCCGCCCATCCCGCTCCACATCGCCGTCGTCGGTGGGGCCGGGGCGGGCAAAAGCACAGTCGCCAACTTGCTCAGCGGGGCCACCGCCGCCGAGGCCAACCCCCAGGCCGGGTTCACCCGCCACCCCATCGCCTACACCAACACCAACGGGCCGATCAACTGGGCGGCCCACCTCGGCTTCCTCGGCCCGCTCACGCGCCTCATCGCGCCCGGCCCCTCCTCCATCGACGAGGACGTCTATCAGGTGCGCCGCGTCCCCAGCGATCCCACCACCTTCGACCTACTCAAGGACTTCGTCGTCTGGGACTGCCCCGACATGACCACCTGGGCGGCGACGGGCTACATCCCGCGCCTCGTCGAAGCCAGCGGCCTGGCCGACGTCATCGTCTACGTCGCCTCCGACGAGCGCTACAACGACGAGATACCCACGGAGTTCCTCAAGTTGGTGCTCCAGACCGGCAAACCGATCGTCGTCTGCCTGATGAAGATGCGCCCCACCGACGCCGAGGCGATGGTGGCCCACTTCCAGAAAGAGGTGCTCGGCAACATGCCGGGCGGGCTGGGCCGCGGCGCCGTCACCATCGCCATCCCCTTCCTGACCGCCGAGCAACTCGCCGACCCGGCCCGCAAGGCGACGCGCTACCGCATACCCCTGCTCAACCAGGTGGCCGTGCTCGGCACCCCGGCCCTCGCGGCGCGCCGGCGCACGGTGGTCGGGGCCACGCGCTACCTCCTGCAACACCAGGACCAGCTCCTGAGCGTCGCCCGCCAGGACGTGGTGGCGCTGCAAAGTTGGCAAGCGCTGGTGCAGTCGGGGCAAGCCGAGTTCGAGCATCGCTACGTGCGCGAGTACCTCGACAGCGAAAAGTTCCGCGGCTTCGACGAGGCCCTGGTGCGGTTGATGCAACTGCTCGACCTGCCGGGCATCGGCATGATCCTGAGCGGGACGCTCTACGTCCTCCGCACGCCCTATCGCCTGGTGCGCGGGTTGATCGGCAAGGCGATGAGCCGGCCGGAGGTCGGCAGCCGGGCCGAGAACACGATCCTGGAAGAAGCGCTGACCGCATGGGTCGATCTGCTCCGCAAGGAGTCGGCCCGTCGCTCCGACGAGCACCCGCTCTATGCCCACGTGTCCCAGGGCTTCCACAGCGGCGGGCTCCAGGAGAAGACGCGCGAGCGCTTCGGGCAGCAGTTCCGCTCCTTCCAGCAGGCCCTGGCGACGGAGGTGGACCGCACCGCGCGGGCGATCTACGAGGAGCTCCAGAAGCGGCCGCTCGTTCTCAACACCCTCCGCGGCGGGAAGCTGGCCCTGGACGCGGCCGCCATCGGCGGGACCATCGCGGCGGGCCCCGGCTGGCACGACGTCATCGTGGTCCCCCTGGTCGCCTCGCTGACCCACCAGCTCGTCGAACTGCTCGGCAAGCAGGTGATCGACGCCCAGCGCGAGCAGACCCGCCAGCGCCAGCAGGCCCTGTTCAAGCAGCACCTCTCCGTGCCGCTGAGCGAATGGCTGGCCCAGTGGCCCGCGACGGGAGGCTCGGCGTTCGAGCGGCTCCAGCTCGCGCTGCGCCGCATCCCCCCGGCCATTGCCCAGCTCGACGTGCGCATCCGCCAGGCCGTGACCAGCACAGCGTAAGAGAAGAGAATTAGCCACAGATGAACACAGATGAACACGGATAAAACCGAAGAGAAAGGAGGACAGAGGGTGTCGGGCTTCTCGATGCTCTGTTCTGCCTTCTTATCTGGGTTCATCTGTGTTCATCTGTGGCTAATTCCTCTTCGCTCCGGGCGAGTGAAGGAGGCAGCGAGACCGACATGAGCAACGACCCCGCGCCCGTCGCGACTGACCTCCGTCCGCTGCTGCGCACGCTCTCTCCTGCCCTGCGCGGCCTGGAGCGCAGCATCCGCAACTGGCTGGACGGCCCTCACCAGCACCCCGTCGCGATGATGAACCGGGCCGCCCTGGAGGGCGTGTGCAACGACCTGCGTCGCCAGTCGGAGGCCCTCGACGTCGATCGCCCGCTGCTCGTCGTCATGCTCATGGGCGGCACCGGCGTCGGCAAATCGACCCTCCTCAACGCGCTGGGCGGAGGCTCCATCGCCCCGGCGTCGTTCGCGCGCCCGACCACGCGCGACCCGGTCGTCTACTACCACGAGTCTGTCCGCACCGACCGCCTCGACCCGGCCCTGCGCCACTGCCGGCTCGTGCCGCACGACCGGCCGGGACTGGAGCAGAAGTTGCTCGTCGATACGCCCGACGTGGACAGCAACGACCTGACCAACCGCGACAAGCTGCTCCGGCTTCTCCCCGTCGCCGACGTGGTGCTCTACGTCGGCTCGCAGGAGAAGTATCACGACCGCATCGTCTGGGACCTTTTCCTCCAGCAGCGCAAGCGCCGGGCCTTCGCCTTCGTCCTCAACAAGTGGGACCGCTGCATTCACACCGGCGGCTCGGGCCTGCGCCCCGACGAAGACCTGCTGCGCGACCTCGAAGGCGAAGGGTTCCAGTCGCCCCTCCTCTTCCGGACCTGCGCCCAGTACTGGGTCGATCGGGCGACGCGCGGGCAGGTGGTAGCCCCGCACCCTGTGGCGCTGCCGGTGAATGCGCCCGAAAACGGGACGGCGAAGGAGCCCGAGCCACCGCCCTCCGATGGCCCGCAGGTCCCCGAGGGCGAGCAGTTCCTCGACCTGACCAACTGGCTGGAGATGGGCCTGACGCGCATGGAGATTGAGGCCATCAAGACGCGCGGCGTCAGCCAGCTCCTGACCCATGCGCGCGAGGCCCTCGAAGAAGCGGCCCCGCCGGAGCTCGGGGAGATCGCCGCGCGCACCCGCATCGCCTGGGCCAAGCCGATCGCGGAGGAGGCGGGGGCCACCGCGGACGTGCTACTGAACAGCCTGGAGCCGTACCAGAAGGAGGTAGAACACCATTTCGCCCTGGAGGGCCAGCGCCGCTTCCGCGGGCTGATGGCGGGCTACCTGCACCTGGTCACGCGAGCCCGCTACGCCGGCAGCGCCCTGCGGGAGCGCATCCCGTTCGCCCCGCGGGCGCGCGACGAGGATGCGCCGCAGCCGTGGGACCTGGCCATGTTCACGCGCGCCTGTAGCGAGGTGGCCGCGAACCGCGAACTGGACGCGCGCACCAAGGCGCTCATCAACCGCCTGCTGATCGAGGCCGACGCCCAGGGCTACCCGCTGGCCCTCATCACCGAGCCGGTCGAGGCCCTGGGCACGCTCGACTGGCGCCAGCGCTACGCAGCGTCGCTGAGCGAGGTGCTCCAGGAGGTGGAGAAGAACTGGACGCGCCCCAAGGGCATTCGCCGCTTCGTCAAAGGCGTCATCCTGTTCCTGTCCGACTGGGTCCCGCCCCTCGCCCTGCTGGCGGCGCTGGCCAACCTGCTGGCGCGTTTCTTCAACCTGTGGGGGGCCCAGCCAGCGCCCGAAGTGCGGCCAGTCGATGCCGTCCTGCCGTTCATCGTCCTGCTGGCGGTGCTGGTGATCCTGCACGTACTGATCGCCCTGCTGCTGCCCCTTCGGTGGTCGGCCATCCGCAGCGAGTTCCACGCCCAGCTCGAGGAGCGGCTGCGCAAGGACCTGGACGAGGTTTATTCCCCAGCCCCGACCGACCTGGCCGACCGTTTGCGCCAGGAGCGCCAGAAGGTGGAGAAGCTGATCGCCGACACCAAGGAAGTCGCCGCGTGGCTCGAGAAGCGCGAGCAGTCGGCGAGCATCATGGGGCTCTACGGGCATTAGCGGTTGGGGAGGCGCGACACGGCAAGGAAGTGAGCAACGCATGGCCGACGGTAAGTGGTTCCCGGACCTGGCCCCCGACGTGCCCCTCGCCGAGGCGGCGCGGCGCGTGCTGGACGTGCGCCTGCGCATCGTGCAGGCTTGCCTCCCGCGCGCCACCTACGAGCCCGACCGCGACCTCGAGCACGTCCATCAACTCCGGGTGGGAACGCGGCGCGCCGACGCCGCCCTGCGCATCTTCCGCGAGTGCTTGCCGGGCAAGGTGTACAAGCCGGCGCGTCAACGGTTGCGCGGCGTCCGCCGGGCGGCGGGCGAGGCGCGCGACTGGGACGTGTTCCTGCTGGCCCTCCGCGCGCGCGAGAAAGGGCTGACGGAGGCGGACAGGCCGGGGATCGACTTCCTGATCGGCTACGCCCTCGGCCAGCGCGTCGCAGCGCAAGCCCACCTCGAAGCGGCGGACCGGGAGCACGGCCAGGGGCTCGACACGTTTGTGCTCGAAACGCTGGAGGCGGTGCGCACGCCCAACGAGGGGCCGTCCACGATCCCGCTCGTCGGGTTGGCCCGCCCGCTGGTGTCGAGGTTGCTGGACGATCTGGAGCGGGCTGCCTCGGGCGACCTGCGCGACTACGACCACCTCCACCAGGTGCGTATCGCCGGCAAGCGACTGCGCTACGCGATGGAGGTCTTCGGCGACTGCTTCGGGCCGGACTTCACCAGGCGGCTTTATCCGATGATCGAGGAGATGCAAGAGGTGCTGGGCCGGGCCAACGACAGCCACGTCGCCGGCGTGCGCCTCGGCGGGCTTCGCGACCGGCTCAAGACGTGCTGCCCGGCCGAGTGGGCGCGCTTCAAGCCGGGGATCGAGGGACTGTTGCGCTCGCACCAGCGCCGGCTGCCGCAGGAGCGGAAGCGGTTTGTGAAGTGGTGGGAGGCGTGGAAGGCGGCGGGCGCGAGGGAGGTGCTGGCAACGGTGCCGGCGCGGCCTAACGCCGCGGAGTCAGCCCTTCCCAAGAAGGGCGTCGAGTAGCCAGCAGCCGCGCACGTGGGCGGTGCTGGCGCCCCGCATCGGTCAGCTCGATTGTGGGGCGCGAGGCCGGAACGCTCGTGTCCGTCAAGAAGGAACGGTCTCACTTTTCAGAAATTGTTCCACGTCCTCGAGCACCTTGTCCCACCCGACGACGCTTCGCTCCACGGTGTGATACAGCTCCCGGGCCAGGTCCCAGTCCTCATCCCCTTCCTCGACTTCCCAGGTCCCGACGGACACCCCATCCGTCCGGCACAGTTGGAGACGAACGCGATCCACTTCGGTCGCGGGAGAGAGGTATCGAACGTCAACCTTGGATTGCGGAAGCGTCAACAAGAAGTCATGCGGGTCCGCGACCACCTGCTTCCAGTTCGCTTGGCCCGCCTGCGTTTTCGCGAGCAGGCCTCGTGCAATCTCTCGATACTTGTCTGGAGTAACCATTGTGCGCCCGTGAGCATGGTGGCCAGAGCAGATTCCAGGACGGGGCGGGCGAAGGGCCCCCGTTCTCCTCGCAGCGTATCGTTTTGACACGTGGCGAGCAAGACGAGGCTGCCCTTACGCCGCCATCCGCTGCGCCAGCGCGTCCAGCAACGCCTCCAGAATCAGCACCAACTGCACGCGCCGCTCGATCTGCTCGTCGGCCTCCAGGCAGCGCTCCAGCACGTCGAGCAGCAGGTCCGCCCCCGACCCCTGGGCCAGCGCCGCCAGCACCGCGCGGTCGTCTTCCCCACTCCGCCTCGGCTCGCCCCCCAGGCTGACCGTCAGCGCATCGTCGAGGAACTCGACCAGCAGCCGCACAACCAGCTTCGCCCGCCCGCGCTGCGCCGCCGATTCCTTGCCCGCCTCCTCGACAAACTCCATCCAGTTCTGGCCCAACTCCACCGTGTCGATCGGCGACCGCATCAACCCGGCGAGAAACGCCTTCCGAAACGCCCACAGGGCGTCGTCGGCCAGCGCCTCCGCCAAACCGGGGCTGCCGCCGCTCAGGCGCACCAGGCGGGCCCGCTTTGTCGCATCTTCGATGCCGCGAGCGCGCAGTAGTCGGTCCACCAGTTCTGCCGACAGGGGCGTGAAGCGCACCACCTGGCAGCGCGAGACGATGGTCGGCAACTGGCGCTCGGGACTGCTGCCGATCAGAATCAGGACGGAGCGCGGCGGGGGCTCCTCCAGCGTCTTGAGGAAGCAGTTCGCCGACTCCTCGTTGAGGTCGTCCGCGTCGTCGATCAAGATGACCTTGCCGTGCCCCCGCGCCGACTTGAGCGCGAAGCTCGCGCACAGCGCCCGCATCAGGTCGATCGGAAACTCCAGCGCCTCCGGCGGCCTTGCCGCGACGTGGAAGTCGGGGTGGGTGCCGGCCTCGACCTGAACGCACGAGGGACACTCCTCGCAGGCGTCGAGCCCGTCGGCGTTTCGCTCGCACAGGAGCGCCCTGGCCAGCTCGGTCGCGAAGAGGCGCTTGCCGACGCCGAGAGGGCCCGTGAAAAGGTAGGCATGGGCGAGCCGGCCCCGCTGGACGGCGCGCTGGAAGCCCTCGATCATGGCGTCGTGCCCGCGAACGCGATTCCAGCTCATCGGGGGGCCCTCCTACCCTTGCTTCTTTTTGCCGCGCCGACGCGCAAGGCCCTCGAAGAGGGGCGCCACCGCCAGGCGGATCGACTCCTGCACGACCTCCACGGGCGGGCGCGCATCGACGACGCGAACCTTCTCCGGCCGCCGGTGCGCCTCCGCCAGGAACCCGCGCCGGACGCGGCTGTGGTAGGCGTTGGGGCGCTCCTCCAGACGGTCGGCGGGCCGGCCGCGCCGCGCCGCCGCTTCTTTCGGCGGAAGGTCGAGCACTATGGTGAGGTTCGGCTCCAGCCCGCCCGTCGAGAGCCGGCCCGCTTCCCAGAGCAGGGACACGTCCAGCCCGCCCGCGTGGCCCTGGTAGACGACGTTGGCGAGCAAGTAGCGATCCGACAGAACGACGTCCCCCGCGGCGAGGGCGGGGCGGATCACGTCGGCGACAAGCTGGGCCCGGCTTGCCATGAACAGCAAGGCTTCGCATGCCGGGTCGAGCTGGCCGCGTTGATGGAGGAGGATGTCGCGCAGCTGCTGGCCCAGAGGCGTCCCGCCTGGATCGACGCACGCCACGACGCGATGGCCGAGGCCGCGCAGCCACTCGGCGAGCAGCCGGCACTGCGTCGATTTGCCGGTGCCGTCGATGCCGTCCAGCGAGAGGAAGGGGGCTCGCGCCATGAAGGGCCCTGGTCCTACAGGTCGCCGCAGGTCTCGACCACGCCCAGCACCTGGCCCGGCGTGAGGGGGTCGCGCGGCCAGGCGTGCCGCTCGACGAGCCGCCCGGTCGCCGGGGCCGGCACGTCGAAGCTCGCGCCCGCGCTGACGACCTCGGCGAGGCGGTCGCCCTCGAAGACGGGCTCCCCCGCGGCGGCGAACCACAGACTGAACAGCACGGGCGAAGCGCCCATGTCAGGCAGGACCACCGGCGTGCGCATGCGTCTGGACCATCTCGTCCGCGTGGTAACTCGAGCGAACGAACGGCCCCGCCACGACCTTGGCGAAGCCCATCGTCCGCGCCAGCGCCGCCAGCTCATCGAACTCGCCTGGTGAGACGAAGCGCGCCACCGGCACGTGCTTCAGCGTCGGCGCCAGGTACTGACCCAGCGTCAGCGTATTGCAGCCAACGCCGCGCAGGTCGGCCAGCACCTCCAAAAGTTCCTCCGTCGTCTCGCCCAGCCCCAGCATCAGCCCGCTCTTGGTGACCGTCTCGGGCCTGCGCGCCTTGACGTGGGCCAGCAGGTCGAGGCTACGCTGGTACGACGCTCGCCCGCGCACTTTCTTGTAGTGGCGCGGCACCGTTTCCATGTTGTGGTTGTACACCTCGGGCGCTGCCGAAAGCACCGTGTCCACGGCCGTCAGGTCGCCCAGGAAATCGGGCGTCAGCACCTCGACCGCTGCGCCGGTCCGTTCGCGCACGGCCAGGATGCAGCGGCGGAAGTGATCGGCCCCGCCGTCGGGCAGGTCGTCGCGCGTCACGGAGGTAATGACGACGTGCTTCAGGCCGAGGCGGTGCGCCGCCTCGGCGACGCGCGCCGGTTCGTCGTCTTCCAGCGCCTCGGGAGCGCCCTTCGACACGGAGCAAAAGCCACACGGGCGGGTGCAGACGTTGCCCAGCACCATGAACGTCGCGGTGCGGCGGGAATAACACTCGGGCAGGTTGGGGCAGCGCGCGTTCTCGCAGACCGTTTCGAGGCGGAGCTCGCGCAGCAAGTCGTGGGTGTAGAAGTTCCCATTTCCGCGCGGCAGCTTGCGCTTCAACCAGGCCGGCAGGCGCGGCCCCGGCGGCTTGGGGCTCACGGTTGGCAGCGATAACATCGAACGAGGCCCTTCGTCACGGTTCGACGGCCTACCGAGTGATCGGGAGGCCCACAACTTCAGTGTAGCAACGAGTTGCCGGTCGCGACAGGCAGAAACGAGGGCGCGCAAAGTGGAGAAGGTCGCTCTTCTGGCACGCCGTGTGCAGTTCCCATCTTTCAACAGGAACCATCCGCTTCGGGCGCGGGGCCTGGCAGACGTCGCGCTCGTCGCGATTGTTTCACCAAACTGGGAGGGTCGGAAATGTTGCGTGCAGCTCTAGCGTTTCTCGTGATCGCTCTGATCGCCGCGCTGTTTGGCTTCGGCGGCGTCTACGACGCCGCGACCAGCATCGCCAAGGTGCTGTTCTTCGTCTTCATCGTGCTGGCCGTTCTGTCCCTGCTGGGCGGGGTCGTTCGCCAGCCGCCTGCCTGAAGGCCCCGCTGACAGCGCCGGGGCGCTTCTTTCTTTTCCCTCCCCGTCAACCTGGCGCGAGTCGGCAGAAAGCCCAGCGCTCGCATCACCATGCCACGTGCCCGTTGAGGGATAACGCCGTTGGTTGTTTCGGACAGCCCCACTCCGCCGGCGGGCCCTGGGCGATCAGTCGATCCACCTGCTCCTGGATGGCGCTGCGCAGCTGCGCGACGAGCGGGTCGGGGCCCTTGCCGGCGCCCTTCGTCCCGGCCGCGAATGCGCGCACGTCGAGAGCGGGGCCAACCGTCGCGGTCACGCCCATCGGGGCGACCGCGACCTCAAGGGCGTCGCTCAGCGTCTCCTCCAGGCGCTGAACCGTCTCCGTCAGCCGCTCGAGGCTCGGGGACTGGTGCAGGTAGTCCTGGGAATGGGCGCTGAGGTTCTCGCAGAACAGCAGATCGCTCAGCGCCCGACGCACCTCGTCGGCCGAGTCGGCGTCCTTCGCCTCGACGAGCTTGCGCACCACCACCTGACGCAGTCGGCGAATCCGCTCCAGGGGCCAGCCGTCGTATTCCTTGCTGAGGTGGCGCTTCTCCAACCCGCTGACGTGGGAGCCGACCAGCCGGGCGATACGCTCGTCGATCGTCCCCGGCTGGGCCTCGCTGAAGTGCTCGACCTCCTTGAGCCCGAGCATGGCCCCGCCCAGCTTCTCGATGCGAGGCACCAGGTCGAGGTGCTGCTGCGGGTGCCAGCCAAGCTTCCGCTCCCTCTCGGCAAGCCGTCTCGTCAGCTCCGGCCGGGGGTCTTCGAGCAGCCAGTATTTCACGCCGACGGGGTGGATGAGGACGGGCCGTTCGCTCTGCTTGGCCGCCTGCCGCGCGATCAACGCCAGCCCGTCTTGCAGCGGGCCGACGCGATCGTTTTGCCGAAACCACGTCCCTTCGGGGAATAGCACTACCGGGCGGTCGCCCTCCGCCAGGATGCGCACCGTGGCCCGGATCGATTCCCGGTCGGTCCCCTCGCGCCAGATGCTGTAGCCGCCGATGCGGTTCATGAACCAGCCCATCAGCTTGCTCTCGCGGAAGAGGTGATAGGAGGCTAGGTAGTAGAGGTACTGCTTGACGCCGGAGCCCAGCAGGCCGACGACCATCGGGTCGGCCCAGCGCGAATGGTTGGGGGCCAGCATGACCCCGGCCCCCTTGCGCAGCGACGCGCACAGCAACTCCTGGTTGTAAAACTGCCAGCGCAGCACGCTCGCCTTCTTGAGCCGGCGGGGGACGACGTGTTTGGACACCCACGACCAGAACGCGCTGCGATGCGGGGGGATGAACCGATACGGCTCGGTCGAGTAGCGATCGAACAAGGCAGGCCTCCGGTCGGAAAAGAGCAGCCAAACGATGATGCCCGTTTCACGGGACGCGCCCCCAGAAGCGCTCCCGTTCGTGGCCCTTGAATCCTACCCGACAGCGCCCCGTTTCGGACAGCGCAATGTCTCGCTCTCACCCCCAGGCCAGTATCCGCGAGCTTCGTGAATCCGCACGGAAGAACGCGAGAAAAGCGTGTGGGCGAGCGGCGGGCTTCATGCCCGCCGGGCAGACCGCCGGCGTAAAGCCGGCGGCTCGCGGCGCCCTCTCACCCCTGGAACAGCACGACGCCATTGCGGCGCACGAGGTAATCGGGCTGCGCGAGCCCGCCGGTGACGTGGACCTCGTAACGCACCGCGACGCCATCCTCGATGGCCCGAAAGGGGTAGGCCCCGCCGAAGACCGGCCAGCCCGACGTTACCAGCTCCCCGTCGTGGCTGACGCTGAACCAGCCGGTCCAGACGTTCCAGCACGCCTTCAGCACGTGCCCGTTCCAGGTGACCGTGCAGTCGGTCGCGTTGCGCGATCCGAACACCTCCGGCGCGGCCCTGGAAACGGGGCCCACCTCTTTCCTCCGCGGCTCGCTGGCCGGGATGACTTCCAGCACCTCCTCCACCGCTCCCCTGAGCTGGGCCCGCCGCTTCGTGGGCTCGCAAGGCTCGACGCGCACCACTTCCAGCAGCGCTTCCTCGCGGCCCGCCCTGGAGGGAAGGGGCACTACCTGGACAAGTGGGCGGAGCATCTGGTCGAGTCGCTGAAGCACTTCCTGGAAGCCGGGCAGGCGCTTCTCGGGCCGCTCGTTGACGCAGGAGCCGAGCAGGCCCGCCAGCGGGCCGTCGAGCTCCTTCCAGTCCTGATAGCTGAGGTTCGGCGTCCCGAAGAGCGCGTAGCAGCACGTCTTCCCGAACCCGTAGACGTCCGACGCGAAGCTCACCGGCACGCCCGGCCACTTGCCCATCTGCTCGGGAGCGCCGTAGTCCAGCGTGCCCTGGATGCTCTGGCCGACGACGGTCCCGTTCAGGGTATCGACTTGCCGCGCCGTGCTGCCAACCGCCTGATGCGTCACCGCCAGGCCGAAGTCGATGATCTTCACCTGCCACCCGGCCTTTCCCTCTCCCCCTCGCCCTCCCTGGGAGAAGGGGTCGGGGGGTGAGGGAATCGCGCTCGGGCGCGAGGGCACCCGCCGCACCAGGACGTTGCCCGGCTTGACGTCGCGATGGAGGACGCCTTTGCCGTGGGCCGCGGCCAGGCCCAGGGCGAGGGCCCGGGCCAGGTGCGGCAGCTCCGCCTGGCTCACCGGGCCGTGCTTCTTGACGTGGTCTTCGAGCGTCAGCCCCTCGAAATAGTCCATGACCACGTAGGGACGGGCGCTCCCCGCCTCGCCCTCGAAGCCACAGTCCTGGATGCCGATGATGCACGGGTGGTTCAGCCGCCGCAAGTGCTGGGCCTCGGCAAACAGGGAAGAGTCGTGCGCGACGTCGTCGCGCACCAGTGCCTTGACGACCACCTGCGAGCTCATGAACTTGTGGCGGCACAGCACGGCGACCCCGAACCCGCCGGCCCCGAGCACCTTGAGCGGCTCGTACTTGGCGAAGGGGAACGGCGCGAAGCGGGCCGCGTCGAGTTGGACCGCGGCGCGCAACTTGAGCAGCGCGAGGTCGTAGCTTTTGCGCTCCAGCGCCGTGCGATAGGCGTTGTAATGCACCTCCGCCTCGGCCCGTGGCTCGCCGCGCACCAGCGCCGCGGCCTGCTGGAAGTCGCGCTGGGCCGAGTCGTACTCGCCAGTCGCCACCTCGAGCTTGCCCAGGGCGTTGAGCAGCGCCGGCAAGTTCCGCTCCTGCGCCGGCAGGGCGCGGTAGCGCGCCACGAGCTGCTTCACCAGCTTCCGCTCGCCCTCGCCGTGGAGGCTCAGGCTGTCGCGCGGGGCCAGCTCGCGCCTCTCCAGCCGGCACTGTTCGAGCGCCTGGATCACCTCCCGGTGCATCTCGGCCTGCCGGGCACCAACGCCTTCCAACTCCGCGCGGAGGTCGAGCTGGCGCACGTCCTGACCAAGCCGATCGAGGCGAGCCCCGACCTGCTGTTGTCCTTCGAGCGCCTGGCGCTGGAGGGCAAGGCCCTCGTCCACCCGGCGCTGAAGGTCGAAGAGCTGGTCGATGACCTGGTCGAGCATGGCGGTGTGCTGGGCCAGCGCCTTGTCGAGGGCCTCGAAGCCTGCCTCCTGGGCCTGCGCCACTCCCTCCATCTGGGCGAAGGTCAGCCCACGGAAGAGGGCGCTGTCGCTTTCGACCGCCCGGCGGAAGAAGTAGCGCATCCCGATCGCCAGGAGTGGCGGGCCCGTGACCGCGCTCCCCTCGGCCCCGGGGCAGGAGGGCCGCAAGCGCAGAAAGTGGGCAAGCGCGCGATGGCCGGCGCTCTCGGCAAAGTTGGCGACGCGATCGACGGCGGCCCACTGGGCATGGAGGAGGTGCAGGGGGCCCTGGTAGCGGGCGAAGTCGCTGGCCTCGCGCGCCAGGTCGCGGAGCGCGAGCTTCTCGGCGCCGAAGAGCCCCGCCTTGCGGGCAGCCCGGAGCTCGCCGAGGCAGCGCTGCGTAAATTCCTCGCCGTGGGCAGGAAGGTTATGGTAGGGGCTACTCCCCAGGAAGTCGCGCACTTGCTGGCGGAAGGCCTTGTCCTCGGCCCGGTCGAGCCAGGTCCACAGCGATTCGCCCGCCAGGGCGATCTCCAGGGCGCGCCAGGCGCGCTCGCCGGAGTGGCGCAGGGCCTTGGTGAGCCGCTCGCCCTGGTCGATGAAGCGCTGCGCGAGGGCGTTGAGGAGGCGCTCCGCGTCCGGTTCGTCCTCCGACGCGCCGATGAGCCGCCCACCCGCGTCGAGCAGTTCCTTCAGGGCCAGGGCCGAGAGCGCCTGGAGGATCATGAGTTCGCCTCCTGCCGGGAGAAAAGGCAATGCCTTCCGTTCCTTATCGGCTTTCGGGAGGGGCAAGCCACAGTTCCCCTGTCCCACGGCCAAAGTCTCTCTCCCTTCATGGCCTTGGACGAGGGGCCCGGCGACAGAAGTCGTAATTTCTCAGGCAGATCGGACGGCCTCAGTGACCTCCTCCGAGGGAAAGGGACTGCGCTACGATCCCCGGGCACGGCGAAGTTACCGCGGGCACTTGGCCGGGATCGCGATCCCCTGCTCCCGAAACTGGGGCTTCACGACCTTCTCCCAACAACCCGGACAGATACCGTGGCTGAACTGCGCCTCGGAATGGGACTTGAGGTAGGCGTCCACCTGATGCCAGTAATTCTGGTCGTCGCGAATGCTCTTGCAGTACGAGCAGATGGGCAATAGCCCCTGCAGCTGTCTCACCCGGGCCAGCGCGTCTTCCAGTTGACGCACCCGCGCCGCCAACTCGGCCTGCAACCCTACCATCTGCGCGCCCACGCGGACGCGCGCCAGCAGTTCGTCGCGGTCGAACGGCTTGGCAACGTAGTCGTTGGCCCCCGCCTGAAGCCCGGCAACGACGTGTTCCTTGCCCCCGCGCGACGTGAGCAGGATCAAGTACACGTCGCGGAGCTCGGGGCGCTCGCGCACCCGCCGGCAGACTTCCACGCCGTCCATCTCGTCCATCAGCCAGTCGAGGACGGCCAACCGCGGCGGGCCTTCGCCTTGCAGGACTTCCCAGGCCTCCGTGCCGTCCGCGACCGTCACCACCTCGTGGCCGTGGCGTATTAGAAGCGCTTCCAACTCCAGACGAGAGACGTCGTCGTCGTCGGCGATCAAGATGCGCATGCCGCGCCTTCCTCTATAAACGTTGTCAGTGCTTCTCGGAGGCGCGCGACCTCGTGTTCCAGGCCCGCGCTGGCTTCCTCGGCAAGGGCAAACTCGCCGTCACGGCCCATGACTTCCAGGCGCATGGCGGCCTCGGAAGCGCGGCCGGCGCCGAAACTTCCCATCGAGCCCTTGAGCTTGTGCGCGGCCCGCTCCAGGGCCTTGCCGTCGCCCCGATCGCCCGCACTGCGGATCTCGGGCAGCAGTTTCTGGGACTGCGCGAAGAACAGGCCGATCATTTTTCCTAGCAGTTCCCGGTCGCCCTCGACGCGGGCCAGGGACCAGGCCGGGTCGAACGCCCCCTCGACCAGTCGCTCGATGGCGGCCGGGACTGGGGCGCTCCTGCTCGCCGGGGTGGCCGCTGCATCGCAGGCGGGGACAAGCCGGGCGACGGCCGCGAAGAGCTCTTCGACGCGCAGCGGCTTGGTGACGTAGGCGTCCATGCCCGCGGCCAGGCAGCGCTCCCGATCTCCCTTCATGGCGTGGGCGGTCAAGGCCACGATCGGGACGCGACCGCCGGTCGCTTTCTCGCGCTCCCGGATGGCCCCCGTCGCGGCGAAGCCGTCCATCTCGGGCATCTGCACGTCCATCAGCACGAGGTCCACCGGCTCCCGCTCAAAGGCAGCCAGCGCCTCCCTGCCGTCGCCTGCCACCACGACGGTGTGCCCGCGCTTCTCGAGCGTCTTGACCGCCAGTACCTGGTTGACCTCGTTGTCCTCCGCCAGGAGGATGCGGAGGGCCCGCTGCCCAACCCGGGCACCGGCCACAGCCACGTGGGCCGAATCCTGTTCTCCCAGGGGCACGGCGCCCATCGCGGTGAGGATGGCGTCGAGCAACTCGGCCTGCGCGATCGGCTTGCGGAGGTAGCAGACGACGCCCAACTCCCGGCAACGGGAGGCGTCGCCGCCGCGGTCGGCCGAGGAAAGCATCATGATCGTGGCGGTGGCCAACGCAGGGTCGCTTTTGATCTGCTCGGCGACGGCGAAGCCGTCCTGTTCGGGCATGCAGGCATCGAGCAGGACGAGCGGGAACGGGTCGCCGGAGGCCGCGGCACACTTCATGGCCGCGACGGCGGCGGCGCCGTCGCTCGCGGCGGTGGGGCGCATCCGCCAGCCGGTGAGGACCTCTTCCAGAATGGCTCGGTTGGTGGCGTTGTCGTCCACGATCAGGACCGGCAGCCCTTCCAGGTCCACGCAGCCTGTCAGGAGCTTTGAAGCGGGCCCCGAATGTTTCTCGAGGCGGGCGGTGAAGTGGAAGGTGCTGCCCGCTCTGGCCTCGCTTTCGACCCAGACGCGGCCGCCCATCAGGGCCACCACTTGGGACGCGATGGTCAGGCCCAGGCCCGTCCCGCCGAAGCGGCGCGTCGTCGAGCCGTCCGCCTGGGTGAACGCCTCGAAGATTAGCCCCTGCTTGTCTACGGGAATGCCGATGCCCGTGTCGCGTACGGTGAAGTGCAGACAAACCGATTCTTCAGGCCCGCCCTCCAGTTCGGCCCGCACCGCCACCTCGCCGCGCTCGGTGAACTTGATGGCGTTGCCCACCAGGTTGGTGATTACCTGCCGCAGGCGCAGCGCGTCGCCCACCAGGCCGTCGGGCACCTCGGGGCCGACGTGGCAGGTCAGCTCCAGGCCCTTCTCGTGGGCCCGCAGGGCCAGCGCCTTGACGGTGGCGCCCAGGCTGTCCCGCAGGGCGAAGGGGTTGGGGTCGAGGTCGAGCTTGCCCGCTTCGATCTTGGAGAAGTCGAGGACGTCGTCGATCACCTGTAGCAGCGAATCGGCCGAGGCCTTGACCATGCCCAGGTTTTGCCGCTGCTCAGGGGCCAATTCGGTGTCGAGGGTCAGTTCCGTCATGCCGAGGATGCCGTTCATCGGCGTGCGGATCTCGTGGCTCATGTTCGCCAGGAACTCGCTCTTCGCACGGCTTGCCGCCTCCGCCGCCTCTTTGGCGCCCTGTAGGGCGGCGACCGCGTTCTCGAGCTCCGCCGTGCGCTCTTCGACCCTGCGCTCCAGGGTGGCGTTGAGCTTGCGCACCTCGGCTTCTGCCTCCACCTGCTGAGCCATGTTGGTCTGGATCGCGACGGCCATCGACTCCATGCTTCGGGCCAGGTCTCCCAGCTCGTCGTTGGAACGCACCGCAATGCTCTTCACCGTCTCGCGGTTGGCAATCCGCCAGGCGGCGTCCTTCAGCACTTCAATGGGCAGGATGATTCCGCGAGTGGTAATGAAGCCGATGCTGCCCACGGCCAGCGTCAACAGCACAATCACGAACGACGACACCCAGAAGACGTGCTCGTACTGCGCGTTGGCCCCCTGGTACGCCTTCTCGGCCCGGTCGATTTTCGCCTGCATCCACATCGTCCGCCGACGGTTGACCCGCTGGAACTGTTCGCGTTCGGCCCCGGTGGCGTTGATGAAGGCTTCTTCCCGCGAGTTCGCGAGGGCCTTGGCAATGGTCGCGTCCTTGAGCCGCTTGTACAGTTCCCACGCCTCCAACAGTTCATGAAACGCCTGGAGCTCCGAGGCATCGCCGGTGTCCACCTGCCACGAGCTCAAGCTCTCATCGAGCTGGGTCGTCAGGGCGCCCTGCGTCTTGTCGAGCTCTCCCTGGAGCTTCGCGTTGGGCGCCATGACGATCGACAGGGAAAGCTGGCGCAGGTCGTTCAGTGGGACGGTGATCTTCTGCGAGCTGTCCCGGAAATCTTCCGCCGTCCGGTAGACGTCCTGAACCCTCGTGAACGTCGAACTGGTGTTGGACACCCCGTAGACGCCCATGCAGACGAACGCGACAACGGATATCCCGATCATCCACAAGAGCTTGCCAAGAACGCGCCGGCGGGTCATCGCTCGGCCCTCCTCGACGGGCCCCCGGCCCGGGTGATCCGCACGGGCCGTTTCAGCTTCTCCGGGTACGGCCCCTTACGGACCGACCAGTGCTGGTCCGTCACTTGAATCTTCCACAAGGGAATGCAGGCCATCTTGTACGGCCGAAAGACGACTTCCTTGTTCACCGCAAAGACCTTGTTCGGCGTCGGCACGTACAGCATGTAGGCTTCCCCGTAGGCGCGGCGCATGATCTTCTCGCAGACCGCGGGGAACTCCGGCCCGTCCACCGGCGCCCGGAACATCTCCTCGATGTAACCGTCCATGAGCGGGTCCGGGTAGACCGTGCTCCACACGTTGTTCGTGCGGTAGACGAAAAAGGCCGTGAAGGGGTGATTGAAGTACCAGTCGTCGTTGCCCCACACCAGGAGGTCCCAGCGCTTCTCGTTCTTGCCCGAGTTCGTTTGCAGGAGCGGCCCGAACACCTCCCTTTCGCTGGTCGTGAACTCGACGTCCAGCTTGACCCCGACCTTCTCGAACTGGGCCTCGATGCCTCTCCACAACGGCCTGTAGCGATCCTGCGTCAGCACCTTCAGCGTCAGCCCCTCGAGAGTTTTCCTGAGCCTGCGCTGGACGTCCGGCGCGTACGGGTCGTGGTCGCGGGGGACCGGGAGCAGCGCCCTGCTGACCGCGGAAACCCCGGGAAAATGCGGGGAGATCGGGGAAAGGTGGCCCTCGCCCTCGAAGACGAAATGCAGCAGGTTGCGCTGGTGCAGCGCCTCGTTGAGGGCGCGGCGCACCTGCCGGTCCTTAAGGCGTGCGTGCCCGTTGATCAGGTTCAAGTGAATGGCGATGTTGTCGGTCGATGGCGAGATGACCAGTTTGCTGTAAGGGGCCAGGATCGTCTCCACCTTGTCTTCCGGCGGGACCACGCTGACGTCGAGCGCCCCTTCCTCGTCGAGCGTCATCTCCTTGGCTTTTTCCGCGCTCAGCTCGGTATACACCGTGACGGTCTCGACCCGGGGATAATTCTTGTCCCAGTAGTAGGGGTTGGCCTTGAGGACCGCCTTCGCCGTTTGGCGGTCGCCCTCGAGGTAGCCTTCGGTCAGCACGTACGGCCCCAGCCCGTAGGGGCCGGGCATCGAGAGGTTCGGGCAGCTGGGCTTCCCGTTCCACCCGCCGGGGTTCGTCGCGAGATACTTCTCGGTGTAGAACTGCATCCAGATGACGTCGTTCATGAACGAGCCGTATTGCTCGGTCAGGTGAAAGCGGACCGTGTGGTCGTCGATCTTCTCGGCCCGGCCGAAAACCTTGTCGATCTTGCTGTACTTGACCGGTGCCTTCTTGAAATGTGCCATGTTCATCACGACGGCATCGGCGTTGAACGGCGTTCCGTCCTGGAAACGGGCCCCTTTGCGGAGCCTGAACTCGTAAGTCTTCGCATCGATCTGGGAATGCGACGTGGCCATGTCGTATTCCCAGCCCCGTTCGTTGTCCGAGGGCTTGATGAGGGCGCCGTTGATCGAATGCGACGTGTACAGATACGGCAGGCTGGGGATGAAAACCTTGACGTGTGAACCTTTCACAAGCCCAGGCAAAACGCGTCTTGGCGCGTCGTCTTCGCGCAACGCGAGCGGCGCGAGGAACCTGCTCGAGCGCACGGCGGCCGGCTGCGACTCTGCCTTCGTCACGCCCAGGTGAAGGGCGTCCTTGCGCGTTGACTGTCGGGCAAACAGAAGGGCGAGGCCCGCCGCGAGGCAAGGGCCTCCCCACAGAAACAGCAATGACCGGGCCCACGACGGCACGGGTTGATCGCCGGGGCCCTGCGGCACGGGCCCACCTGCAGGTGGGCCCGCGGTTGGGAGCTCGGGGCCGTGTTTGGAGGCATGGGCGTCTCGCTCGGGGAGGACACCAGCCTGGCATCTCGTTCCATCCTGCATCATTTTCCACACTAAGTTTGGTCCGAGCGGGCTCGGCTCGTGCCGATTATGAGCCCGGCAAAGGGCGGGAGTCGTCACAAACGATGCACGCAAGACAGTCTCACCGATGCCGGGGCCAGGAACTCTGCTCGACGGGGCCTCCCGCTGCCACGGTGGCAGGGCAGACGGGGCTCGTGCTCCGATAGGGAAGGGCGCCCTGACCATTACAAGGGCCATTCTTCTCCCGCAAGAATAGCTCACGTTTTTGACCCGGAGGCTGAATTCCTCAGGCGGCCCTCGTTCCTTTCCACCGGGCCCCACCCCGCCTCGCTGCGCCAGGTGCGGAGAACAACCTGCGCGAGGACGTCGCGTCTGCCGCGGGCCACTCGGGCGGACGTCCCCCGCCAGGGCCCTTGTGGCCGGCCCTGGGAGTGAGCCGCTCACAGGCCTGCGAGCAGCACGCCCGGCGCGTGGGCCACCCTCCAGTTCCAGTTCGCACCGCGGCAAGTTTCACTGGCCCCGGGCCTACCTGTTCCCTACATTACAAGGTGGTCTTTGGCACCACACTTCCGCGGCGAACATAGTCGGCCGGTCAGGCCCTGCCGCAACTCCTGTCAATGGGGGAGGTGGCTCATCCGCGCCTTCGCAAAGAGCATCGTCGAAACGGTCCGCCACCCGCTGGTCCTCCTCGACGGCTTGCTGGCGGTACAGTCGGCCAACGCCGCGTTCTACCGCGCCTTCCGCGTGGATGCGGCCCAGACCGTGGGTCGGCAGTTTTTTGAGTTCGGCGGGGGGCAGTGGGGCGTCCCCCGCCTGCGGGCGCTCTTGGACAGGTGCGTCTCAGGAGGCACATTCGAGGGCTTCGAGGTCAAGCACGACTTCCCTGGACGTGACCGACAGTGCGCAGGCCTGGGGCTCGCTGTACAAGCTCAACCGCGAGCTGGAGCGGACGGCCGAGCTGGAGGCCGCCAACAAGGAACTGGAGGCATTCTGCTGCCGAAGGTGGACGGCCTGGAGGTGCTCCGCCGGGTGCGGGAGGGCCCGCGGACGCGGCGGCCCCCGTCGTCGTGCTCACCTCCTCGAAGGAGGAGCAGGACCTGATCGAGAGCTACGACCTGGGGGCCAACAGCTACGTCCGCAAGCTGGTGGACTTCACCCGCTTCGCCGAAGCGATCCACCAGCCCCAGATCTACTGGCTCGTACTCAACGAGCCCCCCCCGATTACGAGGTGAACGCCCATGTCCGCCCTCCTGCGCGTGCTGGTCGTCGAGGACTCGCCGGATGATGCCGAACTGATGCTGCGGGAACTGTCTCGCGGGGGCCCCGACCTGATTTCAAAGCGGGTTGAGACTGCGGGGGAGATGCGGGCGGCGCTCGCGGAGGCCCCCTGGGACGTGGTCCTGTCCGACCACTCGCTGCCGGGCTTTGGAGCGGGGGAGGCCCTCGCCCTCTGCCGGGAGGCCGACCCCGACCTGCCGTTCCTCGTCGTCTCGGGGACCATCGGCGAGGAGCGGGCGGTCGAGATGATGCGTGCGGGGGCCCGCGACTACATCCTCAAGGACAGCCTGGCCCGCCTGGCGCCCGCCATCGAGCGGGAACTGCTGGAGGCGGGCAACCGGCGGGCACGCCGCAAGGCGGAGCAGGCGGCCTCCCGCCTGGCCGCCGTCGTCGAGTCGTCTGACGACGCCATCATTTCCAAGACCCTGGACGGCGTCATCACCTCGTGGAACCCCGCCGCCGAGCGGCTCTACGGGTGGGCGGCGGAGGAAGCCATCGGCCGGCACGTGTCCTTCATCGTCCCCCCGGACAAGGCCGACGAGTTCGACGGAGTCTTGAGGCGGCTACTGCGGAGCGAGCGAGTTGAGCCCTTCGAGACCGTTCGGGTTCGTAAGGGCGGCACGCGAGTCGAGGTGTCTACGACCGCCTCCCTCGTCCGAGATGGGGACGGTCGGCTGATCGGGATCTCGAAGATCGTCCGGGACGTCACGGCGAAGAAGGCGGCCGAGGAGGCGATGGCCCGCGACGCCATGCTGCTGGCCAACGTGCGGGACTCGGTCATCGTGACCGACCTCGACGGCATCGTTACCTACTGGAACGAGGGAGCAACTCGCCTGTTCGGCTGGACCGTTCGGGAGATGCTCGGGCGGCCGCTCGTCGAGCGGCTGCCCGAAGAGGCGAGGCCGGCCGCATTATCCGCCATCGCGGCCGTCGTGGCTCAGGGCGAATGGTCCGGGGAGTGGGAGGACCAGCCCTTCCAAGGTGACCAGAACTTGCTATAACAGTATGGAGAGCGGCAAGATACGGCAACTGGGAGGGGAGGGAATCCATGCTATTGGGCCAAGTGTTCGAGCGGTTCGCGGCAAAAACGCCCTTTGCGGTGATG
>JBBSEZ010000075.1:0-28092 GCA_038239195.1 Gemmatales bacterium | reverse complement strand
GGGTGGGTGGGTCCCTAGTTTCAGCGGTTTATGCACACTCACAACGGGGGGGCGGGGGGGGCAATGAGTGTGGCCCCCCCCCCGCGCCGGCGGGGCGCTGATACTGCGCTATGGCCTGAAGCCGGGGCACAACGTCTACCGGTTGGAGACGCGCCTGGTCTCCAGCTACCCGACGGTCCCGCCCGAGACGCGGGTGTTGACGCCATTGAAGCACTGCCCGCACTTGCTGGAGGGGCAGACGCTGTGCCTGTGGCGCCAGGGCAGCACGCGGGCCACCAGCCGCTGGGACCCTTCGAAGTTCACCTGCATCTTCGCCGTCCAGGCCGCCTGGCGCTGGCTGGCGTGCTACGAGGTCTGGCACGAGACCGGCGAGTGGCCCTTGCCGGAAGCGAAGTAGGGGAGACAAGCGGTGCATCTGTTTCAGGTCGGGGCGGGGAGCGGCGGGATGCCGGTGCTGGACATGGTTTGCCGCGAGGCGCGCGTCACGCGCGTCACGCTGGTCGAGCCGGACGTCTACAAGCCGCACAACGTCGAGCGCCACCTGTTCCCCCTCTCCGCCGTCGGCTACCCCAAGGCCGAGCTCGCCCGCACCTGGCTCCTGGAGCGCCGCCCCGAGCTCGACGTGCGCATCCTGCCCTACGACGTCACCGACCCGTCCGTTCAGCGCGAACTGCACGAGGTCGCGGACGAGGCCGACGTGGGCGTGTGCGCGGCGGACAATGAAGGGGCGAAATATCACTGGGACGCGCTGATGCGCCAGCACGCCACACCGTGGGCGCTTGGCGAGGTGCTCTCGGGCGGCATCGGCGGGCTCGTCCACTGTTTCGTGCCGTCGGGGCCGTGCTACGGTTGCGTGGCCAGCTACCTCCAGCGCTCCGTCACAGTGGAGAAGGCGCCGGCCCCGGACTACAACGCGCCGGGCGGCCCGGTACACGAGACGACCATCCCGGCCAGCAAGGCGTCGATCCAGGCCATCGCGTCGCTCCACGCGCTGTTGACGTTGGAGCTCTTGGCCGATCCGCTCGGGTACGTGCCGCGCTTCACGAGCCTGCTGTGGGCGCTCCAGCGCGTGCCGGACGTCTTCGACGAGCCGTTCCGTCCTTATCGCTTTCGGGTGACGCGCGCCGCGGACTGCTTGATCTGTCAGGCGCGACCGACTCCTTCCTCGGTGGAGGAACTCGATGTGGCCCTGGATCAAGCGCTGGCGCGACTGGGCGATGCGTGACCTCTGGCCTCTTTACCGGATCGGCGCGCAGCCGCAAGCCTTGCACTACAGCTACGAGAAGGCGGGGCTGGTGTTGCAAAACCAGCCCATCCCCTGGAACGCCGAGGCCGTCCTGGTCGAGGCCCTGGTGCGCCTGCCCGGCAGCGGCGCGCGCCGCAAGGCCGACTTTCAGCTCCGCCTCCCCGATCGGCCCTCGTTCCCCGCCGAACAACTGCGCCGCCAGGAGAGCGAGGACCACTACCGCATCTCCTTCCGCCTGCCGACGCCCGCGGCGACGACGACCGCCGAGGTGCTCTACCGCGACCACCCCCTCGGCCAACTCACCTTGCCGCTCCTGGGCCGCGACCAGTTCCTCCAGGAGCTCCGCCTCCAGATGCCGACGCTGTTCGTGCGCCTGGGGAACGAGAGCGTCGCTTGCCAGACCTTCGTCTCCAGTCAGTGCCGCGGCTTCCTCGCCAGCGCGCTCCTCACCAGCCCGACGAGCCTCGTGCCTCTGCTCGACCTCGACTTGCAGGTGGAGTTTCGCTGCGAGCGCAGCGGGACGACGTTCCGCGCGCCGGCGTGCCTGTCCAGCTCGCAACTGGCCAATCGCTCCGCCCTGGTGACGGTCGTCCCCGGCCGCTACCCGCGCAAGATGGGTGCCTGGGTGGCGACCTGGGTGCTGGGCGACAAGCCGCTGGCCAGCCAGCGCGTGCGGGGCATCTCGCAGCAGGCCTTTCAGCGCTCTTTGCGGATCTCCGACACGCGCTTCGTCGTACAGGATGGCGACGGGCCCTTGCGCCTCGCCCGCCAGGCGCCGGCGCTCGACGGCAGCCAGCGCATCGGGCCGTGCTTCCTGGTGTCGAGCGGCGAGCCGGGCATGGCGGGGCTGTGCAAGCTCCAGGTGACGGCGCAGGTGGCCGGCGCCGTGCAGCCGCCGCTGCTGCTGGAGCAGCAGGTGCTCGTTACCGACGGCCCGTGCATGGTTGCGCCCGGCACGCTCGACGCGGGCGACCTCAAGCAGGTGAGCGGGTTCGAGCTGACGGTGCGCGGGCGCTCGCTGGGCGTGCTGTCGCTGTGCCCGGCGCCCGCGGCCAACTTCACGGGCGAGGGGGGCTTCAAGCCCGCTCACGAGTTCAACTGGACGCCCGCCGCGGAGGAGGAGATGAACGAGCGGCTCAACCGGCTGATGGAGAATCGGGGGCGGCCGTGAGGCGCGTGCCGCCGAGCTCCGCCAGCCATTCCCTCAGCGCCGGGCCCAGGCGCTCCAGCGCCTGTTCCAGCGCGGCCAGCGCCTCGCCGGCGCCGGCGAGCTGCTCCTCGCGGCCCATCGTCTCCAGCCGCAGCGCAGCCTCCGCCGCCTCCTTCGCCCCGAAGGTGCCGACCGCTCCCTTCAGCCCGTGCGCCACCCGGCGCACCCCCGCGGCGTCGCCTCGCCCGACCGCCTCGCGGAGCTCGCGCACTTGCTCGGCAGACGAGCCGAAGAACAGCTCGACCAGTTCGCCCAGCAGTTCCCTGTCGCCTGCCACGCGCGCCCACGCCTCGGCCCGATCAAGAACGTCCTCCTGCGGGCGCGCTTCGGGCCTGGCTTCGCCCTCGACCAGTTCCGTAAGCACGGCGAACAGCTCGGTGGGGTGAATCGGCTTGGCGATGTACCTGTCCATCCCGGCCTTCAGGCATTGCTCGCGGTCGCCCTTCATGGCGTGCGCCGTCATGGCCACGATCGGGACGTGTCCGCCCGTCTGGGCCTCGCGCGCCCGGATCGCCGTCGTCGCTTCCAGGCCGTCGAGGTCGGGCATCTGCACGTCCATCAACACGACGTCGAAGCTGGCGCGCTCCAGAGCTCGCACCGCCTCGCGGCCCGTACGTGCCACCGTCACCGAATGGCCCTGTTTTCCCAGCAGGCGGACGGCGAGCTTCTGGTTGACCACGTTGTCCTCTGCCAACAGGATGCGCAGCGGACGTTGGGACAGGGCCAAAGGCGCTTCGGCCGGGGCCGGGCCCGGCGGGCGCGTGCGGTCCAGCGCCGTCAGGATGGTGGCGAGCAGGTCCGACTGTTTGATCGGCTTGGTCAGCGAGGCGCTGATGCCGAGCTCGCGAGAGCGGGACACGTCGCCTTGCAGGCCGGCGCTGGTCAGCATTACCAACGTCGCCCCCGCCAACGCCGGCCGGCGCTGTATCGCCTCGGCGAGCATGAAGCCGTCCATCTCCGGCATGTGCGCGTCCAGCAGCACCAGCGAGTAGGGCTCGCCCTCCGCGGCGGCCCGCTCCAGCTCCGCCAGCGCTGACGCCGCCGTCGAAAACAGGCTCGGCCGCATCTGCCAGCCCCCCAGCACCTCCTCGAGGATGCGCCGGTTGGTGGCGTTGTCGTCCACCACCAACACGCGCAGCCCGCGCAACAACACCGGCTGGCCTGAAGGCGCCGTCGCACTCGGCTTCGCCAGCCCGAAGTTCGCGGTGAAGTAGAACGTGCTGCCCTGCCCCACCACGCTCTTCACCCCGATGTGCCCGCCCATCAACTCCACCAGTTGCGCCGAGATCGTCAGGCCCAGCCCCGTCCCGCCGAAGCGCCGCGTCGTCGAACTGTCCGCCTGGGCAAACGGCTCGAAGATCAAGCGCAACTTCTCGGGCGGAATGCCGATGCCGGTGTCTCGCACCTCGAAATGCAACAGACAGGACGGCCCTTCCAAGGATTTGTCTTCTTTCCCGACGTGGACGATGACCTCGCCTTTCTGGGTGAACTTGATGGCGTTACCCACCAGGTTGACCAGCACCTGCCGCAGGCGCCCCGGGTCGCCATTGACCATGTCGGGCACGGCGGGCGCGATGTGACACGCCAGTTCCAGCCCTTTCTCCTGCGCGCGCATTCCCAGGGCCCGCACGGTGTCTCCCAGCGCGTCGCGCAGGTTGAAGTCGATCGGCTCCAGGTTAAGCTTGCGCGCCTCGATCTTCGAGAAATCGAGGATGTCGTTGAGGATCGTCAGTAGCCCGTCGGCCGACGATTTCACCATTTGAAGGTACTCGCGCTGTTCGGGGCTCAGGTCGGTGTCCAGGGCCAGTTCGGTCATGCCGAGGATGCCGTTCATCGGCGTGCGGATCTCGTGGCTCATGTTCGCCAGAAACTCGCTCTTGGCCCGGTTGGCCGACTCCGCCGCCTCCTTGGCCTGCCGCAGGGCCCGTTCCGCCTTTTTCCGCTCCGTGACGTCGCGAGAGATCCCGAACGTGCCGATGGTCCGTCCCTCGGCGTCGCGCAGCGGGAGCTTGGTGGTGGACACCCACGTCTCGTGCCCGTCGGGCCACGTCTCCTTCTCTTCGAGCCCGACGATCGGGTCGCCGGTGCGCATCAGGCGCTGTTCGTCCTCGTAGGCCTGCCGCGCGTGCTCCTCCGTAAAGTAATCGAAGTCGGTCTTGCCCAGCGCGTCGGCCGGGCCCGACAGCCCGAACAAGCGGGCCATCGCCTTGTTGATCCGGATAAAGCGACTGGCGGAGTCCTTGAAATAGATGTGGTCGGGCAGAGTGTCCATCAGCGCGTGCAGCAGATTGCGCTCGCGCGCCAGCGCCTCCTCGGCCTCCTTTCGCTCGGTCAGGTCGCGCACGATCAGCGTATGCACGTGCCCTTTCCCCATCTGGCGCACGCCCTCGGCGATTTCCAGCGGGAACGCGGTGCCGTCCTTGCGCCGGCCGACAATCTCGCGCCGACCCCCCGCAGGGTCGCCAGGCGGGCCCTGGAGCGACGGCAAGAGCAGGGAGACGGGCTGGCCGACAACCTCTTCGCGCCGATACCCGAACAGGCGAGCCGCGGCCGCGTTGAACGACGTGGTCCGCCCGTCCTCATCGACCGTCAAGATGCCGTCGGCGGCCGTATCGACGCTCGCCTGGGCGCGGGCCCGAGTATCGCGGAGCGTGACTGAGGTGCGCCGCAGTCGCGTCACCACGGTCCCCAGGCCGAGCAGCCCCAGGCCGTAGAGCCCGACCGTGGTCGCGAAGGTCCAGGCCAACTCGCGCTGCCTGTTGGCCACCTCGCTGTCGAGCGGGCGCACCACCTCCAGGGCCCCCCGGACGTCGCCGACCTGCCACCTGGTGTGCGGGCTGCCGGTGCGTGGGTCGTTGTGGCAACGGATGCACGCCGCCTCCATGCGGTCGGCGACGGCGTAGCGCAGCGAGGCCCGGCCCTCGTGCTCCTCGAAGCGATAGAATGGTTCGTCGGGCGCCTTGCGCAGCGCCGCGAGGGCCTGCTGCTGGAAGTCGTCCAAGGGCGGGCGCGCCCGGCCGGGGAAGGGATGGTCGCTATACAAGCGCACGTGGGCGCCGGGCCGCTCGTGGTGGATGCGCTCGCCGAGCTCCATGACCAGCGTCACAGGCAGCGGAATGGCGTCCTTGGCGGGATGGGCGCGGGAAGGGCCGACTTTCATCCCCTGGCGCTGGGCGCGTTCGACCACCTCGCTGGTGTAGAGCTTGCGGAGCTCCTGAAAGGTCTGCGCTTGCAGGGCGGCGCCTTGCAGCGCCTCGGCCCGGAAGAGCGCCGTCGAGCGGTGGTAGAGGTGCCAGAGCAGCACCCCTGCGCCGAGAACGAAGGCCAGCAACAGCACCAGGCCGGCGCGTTCGCGGCGCAGGGACGCGCGACCGGCGGGAGAGAGCGCGGGGGGCTTCATGAAGACCTCGACCTCGGGGCGCTCGTCGATTGTAACACGCCCCCGGCTCACCTGCTCGACCACGTGGATCAGTGCGTCTCGTCGGCGCGATAGACCGCCAGCACGCGCTCGATGAACGGGATGCTCGTCGCCCGCGCCTGCTGGAACGTCTCGCGCCCGATGGTGTACGCCTCGAACGGCTCCAGGGCCACCACCGTCGCATTGCGCGGCTTGTCGGTCAGCAGCGCCCGGTCGCCGAAGAAGTCCTTGCGGCCCAATTCGATGACCTTCCGCGGCCCCTGCCCTTCGTCCACGAGCACCGCCACCTTCCCGCGCCGGATCAGGTAGAACTTGTCGCCCGGGTCGCCCTGGCGCACGATGGTCGCGCCTTCCGGGTGGCACTCCAGTTCGAGGGGCAGATTGTGCAGGGCCTTCATCGCGCGCGCCCGCTCCTCGTCCTGGGGCGTCACCGGGCGGTCGGGGTGCAGGCCGATCGAGATGCGGTCGGCGATCTTGAACAGCTCCTGCGGCAGCAGCGCCGCCAGCGGGGCGCAACGGCGCAAGCCCTCGTAGATGAACAGCCGCTCGGCCACCACGATGTTCGACGCGATGTGACCGCGCTGCATGTCCACGATGCGGTCGGCCTCGTTCATGATGCGCGAGTCGTGCGTCACGATCAGGCTCGTACACCCCTGCTCGCGCGCCAGCCCGCGCAGCAGGCCGACGACGGCCTCGCCCGACTTCTCGTCCAGCGCCGCCGTTGGCTCGTCGGCCAGGATCAGCTTCGGGTTGTTGATGAGCGCTCGCGCCACCGCCACGCGCTGCCGCTGCCCGCCGGAGAGCTGGCGCGGCTTGTGGTGGATGCGCTCGGCCAGGCCCAACTCCGCGAGAATGTCCTTGATCCGCGCGTCGGCCTCGGGGCCCGTCGATTTGAGTTGCTGGGCCATGCGCACGTTCTGTAACGCCGTCAGCGACTCGAACAGGTTGTGGCGCTGGAAGATGAACCCGATCAGCCGGCGCACCTGCACCAGCCCCTGTTCGTCCAGCCCGAGCACTTGCCGGTGGGCGCCGCGCTGGGCGTCCCACACCTCGATGCTGCTGCCCTCCTGCAACTTGCGCAGCGCCCCGATCAGCGTCAGCAGCGTCGTCTTGCCCGAGCCCGACGGCCCACTCATGATGACCAGCTCGCCCGGCAGCACTTCCAGGTTGTTGTCGAAGAGCACCTGCGCCCGCGTCTCGCCGCTGCCGAAGTAGTGGTTGACGCCGCGCACCCGGACCACGGGCGGCACGGTCGCGATGGCGGCGGGAGCTTCGACTTGTGCGCTCATCAGAACACCTCGGCGGGGTCTACCGCCTGCGCCTTGCGCAGGGCCAGCAGCCCCGAGCCGGCACACATCGCCATCGTCAAAAACAGGATGAAGCCGACCCGGAAAGGAGTCAGCCTCATCGGCAGGTCGGTCATCCAGCTCAGCAACTCGTAGAGCACCAGCCCCTGCACCAGCCCCGGGACGAACCCCGCCGCGGCCAGGAACATCGCCTCCTGGAGGACCACCTTGCTCAGGTAGCGGTTGGGGTAGCCGATCGCTTTGAGCGTGGCGTACTCGGCCAGGTGGTCGGCCACGTCGCTGGAGAGCACCTGGTAGCAGATCACCATGCCGACCACGAAGCCCATCACCATGCCGAAGCCGAAGACAAAGCCGATCGGCGTCTGGTCCAGCCAGAAGTCGCGCTCGCGGTCCATCAGTTCGTCTTTGGTCAGCACGTCCACGTCGCCCTCGGCGAAGACGGCCTGGAGGGCCCGCTTCACTTCCTTGCGGTCGGCGCCCTTGGCCAGTTTGACCAGGCCGACCTCGACCTCGTCGAGGGGCCCGCCGAGGACGTAGGGCCGGCGCAGCAATTCGCCGAAAGTCTCGGCGCTGACGATCAGGGTCCCCTCGGCGCCGAAGTCGCTGCCGAGATCGAACCCGCCGACGAGGTGGATTTGCTGGCCGGCCAGTTCGGTGTCGATGCCGGGGGCGAGCGGGCCGAAGACGCTCCGGCTGCGGTCTTCGTTGGGCCGCTTGCTCTTGCGGTCGTAGAGGGCCCGGCCCTGGACCTTGAGCTCCCCGGCAAGGGAGCCCGGCTGAGAAGGAGAAGCCAACTCGGGAAACTTCAGCAAGTTGGCGTCGGGATCGACGCCGATCACGCGGATGGTCCGGCGCGGCTCGCGCTGGTCGGCGGGCTGGGTCGTCCCGATCGTGGAGAGGTTGTACTCGATGTAGAGCGGGTAGGCCGACGCCACGCCCGGGACCGAGGCGGCCTGAGCGATGCGGTGGCGCGAGAACGCCTCGCGGATGGCGAGGGTGGAGTGGGCGCGGCTGACGAGGACGAGGTCGGCGTTGAACTTCTCGATGAGCAACACGTTGCTGTCGAGCAGGGCGTTGCGGAAGCCGTACTGCACGAACATGAGGGTGACGGCGAAGCCGATGCCGGCGCTGAACAGCGCGAACTGGCGCCAGTCGTTGGTGAGGTTGAGCCAGGCCAGGGGCACGCCGAAAAATCGTTTCATGATCAAAAGAGGTCCGCGGGCTCGGCGGAGTGGACCTTGCGCACGGCAAGCATCCCCGAACACAGACACATCGCCACGGTGAGCGCCAGCACGAACGTGGCCCGGCCGGCGTTCATCCCGATGGGAATGCGCGCCGCCTGGCGCGTCAGCGCGTAGAAGCCGAGTGCGCCGAGCAGCCCCGGCAGGTAGCCGACGAACGCCAGGAGAACGGCCTGGGCGAGGATGACGCGCGTCAGGTAACTCCCGCGGTAGCCCAGGGCCTTGACGGTGGCGTACTCGGGCAGATGGTTGCGGATGTCGCCCGACATGATCTGGTAGACGAACACCACGCCGACCACGAGAGCGACGAACACCGCGAGCGTGAAGAAACGCCCCACGGCAGTGGAGTTGACCCAGAAGCGTTTCTCGGCGTCGTTGAGCTCCTCGCGGGTGCGCACGCGCACGTCCTCGTGCGGGAGCGCCCGTTCGAGGGCGGCCCGCGCCGTCAGGAGGTCGGTGCCAGGGGCCAGACGGACGAGGCCGAAGTTGACGCGGCCGGCCGGCCGGCCGGTGAGCCGGGCGAACGACTCCTCGTTGGTGAGGAGCAGGCCGTTGTAGCCGAAGCCGGTGCCGATGGCGACGTCGCCGACGACCTCGACCTGCCGATCGTTGAGCTCGCCGCGGGAGCCGGGCCGGCGCTCGTCGGGCCCGCCATATTCGGGCCAGGAGGAACGGTCGAGGAGCACGGTGTCGAGGCGCGACAGCGAGGTGCGGCCGCGGGCGGCGGCCTGGGCGTCGCCGAGAACGCCGGCGGAGTGTACGAAGGCCCGATCCATGGAGGCGGGCTCGACGCCGAGCATGAGGATGCTCCAGCGCCGGCGGGCGGGACTGGAGGGGCGCGGGTCGCGCCACAGGCCGATGCCGGCGGAGAGGGGCGTGACCGCCTCGACGCCCGCCACGCCGCGCGCCTGGGCAAGGCGCGCGCGGGGGAAGTCGGCAGGACGGTTGAGGTCGAGATACTCGCTGGAGACGACAACGAGGTCGAAGTCGAGGACGTCGTAGAACTGCGTGGCCGTGCTCTCGACGGCCCCGAGGAAGCCGAGCTGCATGAAGATCAGCACGACGGCGAAGGAAACGCCGGCGAGCGAGATCAGGGTGCGCACGCGCTCGTGGAGCAGGTTGCGCCAGGCGAGTTGAACGGCGGTCATTGCTTGCCCGGGCGGAGGAACTTGACGTTGACCTGTAGGCCCACCAGGTGGTTCGCCTCACTGGCAGAGTCGGCCTGGAGATCGACCTTTACCTCGATGACGCGGCGATCGACGTCGGCGCGAGGCCCGAGGCTGAGCAAGGCGTTGCGCGCGACCAGGCGGGCCATCTGCTCGGGCCTCGTCACCGTACCCTCGAGAGTGGTGGACAGCGCCGGCGCGGTCACCTGCACCTTGAGCGGCCCCTGTTTCATCCACTCGGCGAGGAGGCGGACGTCGGTCTCGTAGACCTCGGCGACAGCGATCAGGCCTTTGCCTCCGCCGATCTGGAGCAGCGGGCGCGGCCCGACGGTGTCCCCGGCGTGGGCGTGGACGTCGAGCACGGTGCCCTTAACGGGCGCCTTGACAAGGGAGAGCTCGGCGCGGCGGGCGGCCAGTTTGACGGCCTGTTCGAGCGAACTCACGGGAACGCGCCCCAGCGCCGCGGCGGTCTCGGCCTCGGCGGCGGTGCGCTTGGCCTGGAGGACTTCTTTGCTGTACTTGTAGGTGCTGACGGTCTTGGCGCGGAGGGCCTTGGCCCCGTCGAGCTCCCCGGCGGCCTGGCGCTCCAGCAGGCGGGCCTGTTCGAGGTCCTGAGGGGCGACGTCGAGCTTGTTCTTGCGGAGGTCTTCGAGCCGATCGACCTGCTGTTTGGCCTGGGCCTTTTGCGCCTCGATGACCCCGATCTTGGCGTCCAGGCCGTCGAGGTCCGGCTGGCGCCCGCCTTTGAGTTGCGCGATCTCGGCGTCGATCAGTGCGACCTTGGCCTTGCCCGCGGCCTCGATCGCCGTTTTCTGGGCGACGGCCTCGGCGTGCTGCAGCCTGGCCAGGCCCTCTTCCATCTTGCGGTCCTTGTGGCTGGCGAGGCGGACGAGGTCCTGGTCTTTCGTGACGCCCTCGCCCTGCTTGACGAGGACCTCCTCGACGCGGTCGCCCGGGGTGGCCTGGATGGCGATGACCCCGCCGGAAGGCCGGAGCCGGCCGAGCGCCTCGACGGCGTTTCGGTCCTGGGGCGCCGGCGGCGGGCCGGCCTTGGGGAGGGCGGCGACGATGCGGTCCTTGTAGAAGTAGACGCAACCGCTGCCGACCACGAAGCCGAGGAGGCCGATCAGGGCCATGTTGAGGAGCGAGCGCGACGAGGACGAGGCCACGACATCTTCCTTTTCCGAGGGCGCCGGCGCGCCCGAACCAGAGAAGAGGCAACGCCTGCACCAACTGTAACAAAGCGGGGCGAGATTGCAACGGGCGCGAGCGGCGAGAGGACAGGAATGAGGGGGCGCAGGTTTGGATTGTGGCGACCTTGTCGCTTGCTTCCCCGTCGCTCCTCACGATGGCACCACGTCCCACACCGTCACCCCTCCGATGCCGCGCACCGCCACGTCGCGCGGCGCCCCCCGGCAGACGTGGGCGACGGCCTCCCACGCCTGGGGGCTGAGGGTAACGATCCCGGGCCGGCCGCTGCTCTCCATGCGTGCCGCCAGGTTGACGGTCGCGCCCCACAGGTCGAACGAGTACTGCGACTCGCCGAGCTTCCCCGCGACCACCGGGCCGACGTGGACGCCGACGCGCACCTGCCAGCCGGCGACGCCCTGGCGGGCGCACTCGATGAGGTCGAGCCCGCAGCGGACGAGGGTGAGGACGGGATTGTCGCAGGGGCGCAGCAGGCCGGCGACGGCCATGAAGGCGTCGCCGATGGTCTTGACCTTCTGCACGCCGTGCTTTTTCGCGACCTGCTCGAAGGCGACCACCTGCCGCTGGAGCAGATCGACGACGACCTCGGGGCGGTCGCGCTGGCCGTCGCAAAAGGACGTGAAACCGACGATGTCGAGGAAGAGCACGCCGACGCGCTCGTGGCGGCGCGGCCGAATGGTCTGCGTCTCCTTGAGCTCGACGACGAGCTCGGGCGGGAAGATGGCGTGCAGCAAGTCGTCGATGCAGCGCAGGTGGGCCCCCTCGCGGTCTCGCAGGCGCTTCTTTTCGAGGCACGCTCCGACGCGGGCCTGGAGCAGCAACTCGTTGCAGGGGCGGATGAGGTAGTCTTCGGCGCCGCGCACGACGCAGTGGATGACGCTGTCGAGTTGGTCGAGAGCGGAGATCATGATGACGGGGATGTGCTGCCACGCCCCCTGGGCCTTGAGGCGCTCGAGCACCTCGTAGCCACTCACCTTGGGCATCATCACGTCGAGGAGGATGAGGTCGAACGTCTCGGCGGCGACGAGGGCGAGGGCGACCTCGCCGTCCTCGGCCTCGACGACCTCGTGACCGTGCTGGACGAGGACCTCGCGGAGGTGTTCGCGGTTGAAGACGTTGTCGTCGACGACGAGCAGCCGGCCGCGCTCGCGCGAGATGGGCAGCCTGTCGAATTGCTGGCGGAACTGGGCGAGGGCGGTGTCGGTGCCGCCCTCGGCGGGGGCCGAGGCGGTGAGGATGGCCGTGAGGCGGTCGAGGAAGGCGACGATCTGCCCCGCAGCGTCGGCGAGGCCCTGGAGCTCGGGGAGGTGGGCGTCGAGCGCCAGCGCGGGGCCGCGCTGGCGCCAGAAGTCGCAGGTCATGAGGACGAAGGCAGCGTGCCCGCGCAGGTCGTGGCGGTAGGCCCGGTCGATGGGCGAGGGGCCCTCGCGGACGAGGGCCGTCGTGAGAGGGCGGCTAACGTGGTCGAGGAGTTGGCGGGCGCGCTCCTGCATGTTGGCGAGGGCCTTGCGGAACGGGGCGGGCGCCTCGGGGCGTACCTGCTCGGCGAGGCGGCGCGTGCGCCGGCAGAGCGCCTCGGCAGGGGCGGTCAGCTCGCGGAGGGTTTGCAGCACGCGGGCGTCGCGGCCGGGGCTTGCGGCGGTTGGGGGGGCGTCGGTCATCCACGGCCTCGCGGGGCAAGGAGTCGATGTTGCGGGCGGGTCGCCAGAGGAAATCGTACCACCTCTCGCGGGAGGATTGTAGCGCTGTTTGCGCGACCGATACAAAGAGGATGAGAAGGGCCCGCATTTGGAGTGCGTCCGATACGTCGCCGCTTTCTTTTCTTCCTTTTCTCCCCAGCCTTCGGGAGGGCGCTCCGCCTCTCCGGCCGAACGTGGCCCTTGAAAAGAGAAAAAGAAAGCGGCGACGTATCGGACGCACTCCAAATGCGGGCCCTTCTCCGCTCGACCTTGTGACAACACGAGTCGCTGCTACGACGGGGGTGATTCGAGCAATCCCTTGAGCGCTGTCGGGAACACGCCCCACGTCGTCTGATAGGTTGCTTCCAGGGCGCCGGTACGTAAACCTCGGGCTCGAGAAACAGGGGCATGTCGGGCAACACGTCGCCCACCGCGACGGGCTCGACCAGGTCGCTGCGAGAGGAGACGTAGGCCGTTAACCGCCGTGGGTGACGGCTCGGAGTGGGCGCCGCGCCGCCGGTAACCGCCGCGAGTGACGGCTCGGACCGGGCCCGGGAGCACCGTTAACCGCCGTCGGTGACGGCTGGGCCGGTTGGCGCATCGCCGGCGCGCCCTCACTTCTGCTGCCCGGATCGACGCACTCGGCGGGCGGCCCGAGGGAGTAGGACAGCACCAATTTGGCCGCGGCGAGGTCGCCCTTCCGCGCCTTGGCGAGGAGGCGGTCGGCAACGGCGGCCACGTCGGCCTCCGTTGCCCTGCGGAGCAGGGCCGCGCGCAGGGCGGCGACGCGGCCGGCGAACGGGTTGCCCGGGACGCCGGGGTTGCCCTTCGCGAAGCGCCCACGGCTGTCGCGGCCGCTGGCGCCGGTCTGGTCATTCGGAGACGGCGCGGGGCTGGGAGAGTCGGCGGGGGCCATGGGTGAAGCCTCGAATGAGGGACAAGAAGGAGCGCCTAAAGGGGACGCTCCCCACCATCGAGCACGCTACCCGTAGCGGCTACGTTGTGGGGAGAGCAGTTTGAGCGACAAGCCAGCGGGCTGACCTGGGCGAGCTCGTCACCTACTTCAAGGCAGAACGCAGGCCGCCTCGACGCGCGACCTGAGCGGAGAACCAGCCCTGACCAGGCCCAGGGACCAACCCGAGGCGCTGAAACAGGCATCCTTCCAGGGTGGAAGGCTGGCGCCTGACCCAGAGGCAGGTGCGCTCGGTCCGAGACGCAGCCCTGCGGGGAAGAGCACCGGCTGCCATGCGAGAACAACTGCGAGTCGGTGTGCCGGACCGACGCGCCCCCGTTGCCCGTCGGCCGCCCGCCGCCCGTTGCCTCTTTGTCTCGTGCGCCGGGGGCCCCTGCCCTCCGAATCGGACCGCGCTCGTCCCGGCCCGAGTGTCACCCGGCGCTTGCCGTGCTTCGCCGTCTGGAGTGCCGGACGCGGGGGCTCGGCGGGTCAGTCCTTCACGGTCACGCCGCGCTTGAGGAGGGCCACCTTCAGCTTCGCCCGATCGGTCTTCGCGGGGTCGATCAGCGCCGTGACGCGCCCCTCGCGGAAGCTGGCGGTGGCCTGCTCCACGCCCTCCAGCCGGTAGACCGCCTCGTAGGCCGCCAGCGAACACGCCTTGCAGTCGCAGCCGGCGACCTTTATCTCGACGAGCTTCAGCTTGTCGCGGGGGGCCTTCCGCAGCGGCCGGACGCCGAAGGTGTGGTTCGACGCCGCCCGCACCTTGTCGTCGAGGCGCTTGACCACGTCCTCGGGCCTGGCGCCTGGGAACGCCTCCTTCGGGTCGTACCGGAAGGCCGCCTCGGCGTTCTCGTAATCGACGCGCGCCAGTTTGACGCCAGGGACCTTTTCGACCGCCTCCTTCAGGTCGGCGACTCGCTCCTTGCAGAACAGGCCCGTGACCTGGTAACGGGCCGTCACCTCGGCGCCCCAGGCCGACGCGCCGCCAGACGCGAGGAGCAGGACGGCCCACAACGGGGCCCCGACCGGGTGCTGGATCTTCATCCCCATCTCCCCCTCATCGCGTCGCGAACAGCCTACTGGCGATCAGTTCCCGGATCAGGTCCCGGATGCCGCCCTTGCCCTTCCGCGTGGCCGCGACGATGGCCGCGATCTCGTCGCGGTCGGAAAACGTCAGGCCGCGGCCCGTGCCGTAGACCGCGAACTGGCGGGCGAGGTTGCGGAGCAGCGCGTCCTCGTCCGAGGCGATCAGGTCGCGGAGCTCGCGGAAGTCGCGGAAGGCGCGCCCGTCGGGCAGCTCGCCGCTGGGATCGACCTTCGGCCCCAGCTTGAAGCCGATGCCGATGAACGGGTCGATGGAGCCGCGCGGGGCCGGATCGCCTTTGCCGATGGAGCGGTAGCGCGTGCGGAGCCCGCCGATCACGTCGAACGACTCCAGCGCGAAGCCGGGCGGGTCGATCTTCGCATGACACGAGGCGCAACTGGGGTTGTCCCGGTGCTTCGCCAGCTGCTGGCGGATCGTTTGCGTCCCCCGGACGTCCGGTTCGATCGCTGCCACGTCTGGCGGCGGCGGCTCCGGCGGCTTGCCCAGGATGCGGTCCAGGACGAAGGCGCCGCGCGGCACCGGCGAGGTCGTCGTCCCGTTCGCCGTCACCTTCAGGATCGCCGCCTGCGACAGAAAGCCGCCGCGCGGCGAGCCGTCCGGCAATTTCACCCGCCGGACCTGCGAGCCGCTCACGCCGCGGACGCCGTAGTGGACCGCCAGCCTCTCGTTGAGCATCGCGAAGTCCGACTTGACGACGTGGCTGGCGTCGAGGTCCTTGTCGATCAACTCGCGGAAATACGCTCGCGTCTCGGCCGCCATCGAATCCTGTAGATAGGCGCTGAACTCGGGGTACAGCTTGCGGTCGGGGTCGTTGGCGGCGATCTGCCGCAGCTTCAGCCACTGGCCCAGGAAGTCCTCGACGAACCGCGCCGACTTCTGGTCGCGCAGCAGGCGATCGACCTCGGCCCGCAGCGCCGGCGGGCCCCGCAGCTTGCCGGCGTCGGCCAGGGCGGTCAGCTTCTCATCGGGCAGCGACCTCCAGAAGAAGTAGGAGAGCCGACAGGCCAGCGCGTGGTCGTCGAGCTTGCCATTCGGCTCGACGTGAAAGAGAAAGTCGGGCGAGCAGAGGGCGGCCCGGTAGGCGTCGCGCATCGCGACCTCGAAGCAGTCGCCGGCGTCGAGCCGCTTCTTGACGCGCGCGACGTACTGGTTGCGGACCTCGGCGCCGACGGGGCGACGGAAGGCGCGTGGCAGGAACTTCCCCAACAGGCGGTCGGCGTCGGCCAGCGGCCTGTCGCTGCGCACGGTCCAGACGCCCTTGACCGGGTCGGGGCGGTTCTTGCCGGCCCCCATCTCCTGCCGGTCGATCTTGCGCTTCGGCGCCTTGACCTTCGGGTGCTTCACCTGCTCGAGCTCGACGATCGGCAGGTCGCCGAACAGGGCCTTGTGGCTCTTCGGCGGCCAGACGTCGTGCAGGGGCCCCTCGACGTCCAGGTAGTCGCAGGCAATGCCGGGGCCGGTGAAGCCCATGGCGCGGAGCTTGCCGCGGGTGTTGGCGCCGGGGGCGAGCGAGGCGGCGTTAAAGCCGATGATCTCGCGGGGGTTGAGCCAGGTGGTGAAGTCGTGGACCTTCTCCTTCAGCGACGGGGCATCGTAGTAGCCCAGGACCGTGCTGGGGTGCCCGCCGCCGCGGCCGTCGCCGGTGAGCGTCACGACGGAGAGCCGGGCCGCCTCCGTGCCGCGAGCCGGCAGGACCTTGCCCTTGTCCCACTGGAAAGCCCACAGGGAGGTGCGGACGCGGTAACGCCCCGGATAGATGGTGACGAACTCGATGAAGTAGGGGTGGAACGACTCGTCCTCGTGGCGGAACAGCCCGACGCTGGAGCTGTTGCGGAACGACCCCATGCGCTCGTGCGCCCCCTGGTCGAGGTGCACGTGCTCCCCGGCGGGCGGGAAGTCGGGGTCGGGCTTCTTGTCCTTCAGCAGCACCCCGTCGCCGTGCAGAAGCACGTGGGCGACGAAGCCGTGCGGGTTGGCAAGCGAGATGCGCTGCTTGACCGCGGCGGGGGCCTTCGGGCGCGTGGCGATGGCCATGTCCAGCGCCCGGTCCGCCGCCTCGACGTACTTCGCCAGGCTCACGTGCGAGACGTCCAGCGCGTCGCTGTTGTTGTCGAAGCCGTGCGCCGAGCCGTCGGCCGGCAGCTCCCCCTGCAGCGGGATGCCCGGCAGGTCGAGCAGGTCGCGGACGGTGTTCTCGTACTCGACGCGCGTCAGGCGCCGCAGGCGGGTCTTGCCCTTGGCAGCCTTCGCCGTTTCTTCTTTGACCAGCCCGTCGTGAATCCACAGGAGAGCGGCGGCGGCGGCCTTGGCCGGGGGGCGCTTGCGCGAGCGGGGCGGCATCTCCCCCGACTCGATGCGGTCGTGGACGCGCACCCAGCGGGCGAAGTTGTCGGGCCTCGACGGCTCGAACGAAAGCGCCGTCAGGTCCAGGCCGCCCTTCTTCGTCTCGCCGTCGTGGCAGGAGATGCAGTGCGCCTTGAAATACTCGGCCGTGTCCGCCCGCGCCCTCGGGACGAGCGGGCCGGCGAGCAGCAGCAGGGACAAGGCGACAAGGTGACGGGGTGACGGGGTGACGGGGAAACGGCGCCTGGTCTGCTTCGTCTGCTGGCTTGCGTGCTTCGGCATGTCTTGCGTCACCTTGTCACCCCGTCACCTTGCCACCTTGTCATCTTCACGACGTCTCCAGCCCGCGGAAGGTGCCGCGGCCGGTGGAGAACTCGTTCGCCTCGATCCCCAGGCGCTGGAGCATGGAGACGAACAGGTTGGTCAGCGGGTAGTTCTTCTGCTGGTCGAAGGCGAGGTGTTTGCCGTGGCGGAAGCCCCCGCCGGCGAGCAGGACGGGCAGGTTCTGGTTGGAGTGCGAGTTGGCGCTGCCCATGCAGGTGCCATAGAGCACCATCGTCCGGTCCAGCAGCGACTCGCCGCGCTCGCGCGTGCCGTCCAGCGACTTCAGGAAGTCGCCCAGGGCCGCGAACTGCCCCTCCTCGTGGGAGCGCAGCTCAGCCAGGACCTCGTCGCGGTTGCCGTGGTGCGTGATGTTGTGGATGACCGTGGTGTCGATGAACAGCGAGACGAAGCGCGTCGAGTCGTTCTCCAGGGCGAGCTTGATCACGTCGAACGTCAGCCGGGTCTTCTTGACGAACTCGCGCTGGTCATCGACGTCCCTGGGCGGCCCCGCCTTGACCTTGGGCTTGGGGCTGTGCTCCCAGGCAGCGGCGCTCCTCAGCCGCTGCTCGAGCTCGCGGACGGAGGTGTAGTACTGATCCAGGCGCTGGCGGTCCTCCTTCGAGAGCGCCCGCGCGAGGCGCTTCGACTGCTCGGCGACGAAGTCGAGCATGCTGCGCTGCTGGCGCAAGGCCTCGACGACGGCGGCCACGTCCTCGGAGCTCCCCTGTAGAAAGAGCTTGCGGAACAGGCGGTTGGGGCTGCGCTCGGCGGGCACGGGGGCGCCGGAGCGGGTGAAGCTGAGCGTCTGGTTGTTCTCGCCGCTCATGGCCAGCACGAGCGACGGGAAGCGCGTGTGGTTGCCGACGCGCTCGGCGGCGTACTGGTCCAGGGAGATGCCGTTGCGGAAGCCGCCACGCTCGGGGTGCGGCGTGCCGGTGAGGAAGCACTTCTCGGCGGCGTGGGCGCCGGTGACGCCGGGGTGGCTGACGCCGGAGAAGACGGTCATCTTCTTGCGGGCGGCCTCGAGCTTCTTCAGGTACGGGGTCAACTCGTAGTCGGCGCCGGCCTTCTTGGGGAAGAAGTACTGGGGCAGGATGCCCATGTTGGTCTCGATGGCCACCATGCGGCGGGGCGACGCGGGCGGCGCGGCGGCCCGGCCGAGGGCGGGAAACGATTCGAGCAGGGGCAGCCCCAGGGCGACCCCGGCCCCGCGCAGGAACGCGCGCCGCGACCAACCCGAAGCGCCCGAACGTGAGACGTCCATCGCCCCCCCTCGAAATAGGGCCCCTTGACGCGGAGGGGACGCCCGCCCCAACGGGGCGCCGGAGCGTCCCGCGAGCCTCGTGAGACAGGATCGATTCTATGGGCGGCGCGGGCCGGCCGCAAGGCTCCGGTGGCTTTTCTGCCCATCCCGGGACGTCGCTGGCGGGGCTCGCTCGGGGTGGCGGGGCCCCGTCAGGGCAGCGTGGGCCATCAGGCGCGACACTCGCCCACCAGGCCGCGCGCTACGAGCCCCGCCACCCAGAGCGCGCCCCCTCACACGACACGCGGCCTTCCAGCGCGAGGGCCGCTTGCGTCCTCCCCCCGAACAATCCACAGTTCCGCAGTGCGTTACGCGCTTCGGCCTGATCGACGAATGGCGCTAGCTTAAGCGAAGCGGGCGTAGAATGACGGTGCGAGACGATGCTCGCCCGCGCCTCTGAGCGGGGTTTGCTCCACCGCGTCCTGAATTTCACCACTCCGGCAGGACCGACCGCAACGTGTCCGCCGGGCGTCACCCCCAAGACACTCGCGGATCCCATGACCACTCTGGGGGAGGTCCGCGCGCGATTCGCGCGCGACCAAGGCCTACCCTTCTCCGACTCCCTGAGCCACGACAGCATCCTCGACGCACTCCAGCAGCACGGCGTCACCTTCCGTGACCGCATCTTCAGCCCCGTTACCACCATTTGGGGCTTCCTCAGCCAGGCCCTCAGCGACGACCACGGCTGCCGCGACGCTGTCGCGCGCATCCTCGCACACCGCGCCGCCTCCGGCGTCGAGCCTTGCTCGCCCAACCCCGCCAGCTACTGCAACGCACGCTCGCGCCTGCCCACCGCCGTGCCGCGCACCCTCGCCAAGAGCACCGCACGGCAGTTGCAGGAAACCCTCCCCGAGGCGTGGAAGTGGCACGGCCGCAACGTCTTCATCGCCGACGGCTCCCACGCCTCCATGCCCGACACCCCCCGAGAACCAGGCGGCCTACCCTCAGCCGGTGGTGCAGGAGCCGGGGGTCGGCTTCCCCCTGGCCAGGCTCACCGTGCTGCTCTCGCTGGCCACCGGTACCTGCCTCGACCTGGCCATCGCGCCGTACGCGGGCAAGGGCACCGGCGAGACCACCCTCTTGCGGCAGACGTGCCCCTCGCTGGAGCCCGGCGACGTCGTCCTCGCCGACCCCCTTTTTGACAACTACTTCGTGATTTGCGAGTTGACGCAACTCGGGATCGACTTGGTCGCGCGGGTGCAGGCCGAGCGTGTGGGCAGCACGACGATCGAGAGCAGGCCGGACGGCGACATCATCGTCTGGCGGCGCCCCAACAAGCCGCGCGGCATGAGTGGGGAGAAATACCGAAGTTACCCCGAGAGCCTGATTGTGCGCCAGGTGTCCGTCGATGCCCGAGACGAGGACAACCGCGCCGGGCAGTTCAAGGTGGTGACCACGATACTCGACGCCTCGATCGATGGTTCTCAGATCGGGGACTGTACGAGAAGAGGTGGTCGGGAGAGTTGGACGTCCGGGCAATCAAATCGACCATGAAGATGGACGTCCTGCGCTGCAAGACGCCGGGGATGGTCGAGAAGGAGATCCGGGCGCATCTGCTGGCGTACAACCTGCTGCGCACGGTGATGGCCGTGGCGGCGGCCGAGAACGAGGTGGGGCCGCGGAAGATCAGTCTCGAGGGAGCCAAGCAGGCCCTGAGTGCGTTCGCGCCGAAGTTGGAGGCGGCGCGGCCGGAGCAGCGCGCGGGGCTGGTGGAAGCAATGTCGAAGGCGGTGGGCTACTACCGGGTGGGAAATCGTCCGGGACGCTGGGGGCCGCGAGCGCGCAAGAGGAGGCCCAAGGCGTGCAAGCGTCTGAACCAGCCGAGGCCCATCGCCAAACTGGCGCAGAATCGGGCGAAGTGGTATTAGCGCCTCGTGGAGCGGGAAATTCTACGGGGCCGAAGTGGGCCGCGTCGGGAGGCGTGAGGGGTGCCGCGCCTCGCGGACGAGTTCGGGCGCGTCGGAGACCAGTTTCACCAGGGGCAAGCCGTCAGGGCCGCGTCCAGGACAACTCGGTGTCATTCGCGGGCCCCGCCAGGCGAGTGATCCTCGCTCCCGCTCGCGCCTGACTTCCCGCCCACTTCGCTTAAACTAGCGCCATTCGTCGATGTGACCGATGCAGGCAACGCACCGGCCCTCGCAACACTCACGCACTCGCGCCGCCGCGGTTCCCGACGGCTCGCCTGTGCGTCCCTCCGCGGCTACAATCAGTGGGTGCTCTTCATCCCTGGTGCCTTCCTCTTGCCCTGAGCGGTCTCCGAAGCCGGCGCATCACGCGTGCCGAGCGGGGCGATCATCGCCCCGGCCTGCCCCGAGATGCAGGCGGGGACCGTGGTGCCGCTCGCCAGGTCCGGCCGCACTCCTCCTGGCCCGTCCCTCATTCACAATCGGTCCGGCGCCGCGGGCGCTCGGTGTGACTCGGAGGTTCTGACGATGGACGCGATCACCCAGGTGCTGAACGCGATCGAGCAAGGCGACCCGCGCGCCGCGGAGCAGCTCCTGCCGCTCGTCTACGGCGAGCTACGCAAGCTGGCTGCACGTCGCCTCGCCGGTGAGGCGCCTGGGCACAGCCTTCAGCCCACGGCCTTGGTCCACGAGGCGTATCTCAAACTCGTCGGTTCCGACCCGCGGCAGCCCTGGAACGGCCGGGCCCACTTCTTCGCCGCGGCGGCCGAGGCCATGCGGCGCATCCTGATCGACCACGCCCGCCGCAAGCACCGCGTCCGCCACGGCGGCGGGATGAAGCGCGTCGAACTGGACGCCGTGGGCGACATCGAGTTGGTCGCCGAGAACGGGGGGGCAGACGAACTCCTGGCTCTTGACGAGGCCCTGACCAAGCTGGCCACCGCCGACGCGCGCAAAGCGGAACTGGTGAGGCTCCGTTACTTCGCCGGTTTGACGCTGGAGCAGGCCGCGGAATTGCTCGGCATCTCGCGCGCGACCGCAGACCGACACTGGGCCTTTGCCCGCGCCTGGCTCTATGACGAGATGACCCAGAGCCACGAAAAACCGTGAGGCGTCGGCTTTTCTGTCCCGGTCGTGAGGCGCGCGGCGGAGAAATGGCGCTTTCGCTGATAGGGGATCACGACGCCGGGGGTGCGAGCTGTGAACGGACCGCTGGACCGTCTGGAGTCGCTGTTTGCCGCAGCGCTGCAAGAGCCGCTGGAAGAACGCGGCGCTTACCTGGATCAGGCCTGCGCCGATGACCCGGCGCTGCGGCAGCGCGTGGAAGCTCTGTTGGGTGCGCAGGCGGCGGCCGGCAGTTTCCTCCAGGCCCCGCCTTTGGGCCTGTGCGCCACCGTCGATGTGCCGATCACCGAGCGCCCTGGCACGATCATCGGCCCCTTCAAGCTCCTCCAGCAGATCGGCGAAGGCGGCATGGGCACGGTCTACATGGCCGAGCAAACCAAGCCCGTCCAGCGCAAGGTCGCACTCAAGGTCATCAAGCCGGGCATGGACAGCCGCCAGGTCATCGCTCGCTTTGAGGCCGAGCGACAGGCGGTGGCGATGATGGACCACGTCAACATCGCCCGCGTCTTCGATGGCGGCACCACTGAAAACGGTCGGCCGTACTTCGTCATGGAGCTGGTCCACGGCGTGCCCATCACCAAGTACTGCGACGACAACCACCTCACGCCGCGCGAGCGGCTGGAACTGTTCGTGCCGGTCTGCCAGGCGATCCAGCATGCCCACCAGAAGGGGATCATCCACCGCGACATCAAGCCGTCCAACGTCATGATCACGCTCTACGACGGCAAGCCGGTGCCCAAGGTGATCGACTTTGGCGTGGCCAAGGCGACGGAGCAAAAGCTGACCGAGCGGACGCTGTTCACGCAGTACGGCGCGGCGGTCGGCACGCTGGAGTACATGAGCCCGGAGCAGGCGGAGATGAGCGCCCTGGGCGTCGATACCCGCAGCGACGTCTACTCCCTGGGCGTGCTGCTGTACGAGCTGCTGACGGGCAGCACGCCGCTGACCCACAAGCGGATGAAGGAGGCAGCGTATGCCGAGATCCTGCGCCTGATCAAGGAGGAGGAGCCGCCCAGGCCGAGCACCCGTCTGAGCGACTCCGGCGAGGCGCTGGCATCGATCTCGGCCAACCGCCACACAGAGCCGGCCAAGCTGACGAAGTTGGTAAAGGGCGAGCTGGACTGGATCGTGATGAAGACGCTGGAGAAGGACCGCAACCGGCGCTATGAGACGGCGAACGGTTTCGCCGCCGACGTGCAGCGGTTTCTGCACGACGAGCCGGTGCTGGCCCATCCGCCGTCGTCGCTGTACCGCTTCCGCAAAGTCGTGCGGCGCAATAAAGGGCCAGTGCTGGCGGCCTCCCTGCTGGTGCTGGCGCTGGTGGGGGGAATCATCGGCACGACGTTGGGCATGATCCGGGCCACCGACGCGGAAGCCACGGCTGTACAGGAAGCGGGACAGAAAGAGGAAGCGCTGAAAGCCAAAGAAATCGCCCTGGCGGCGACCCAACAGAGCGAGCGCGACGCCAAGGACAAGTTGTGGCACTCGCTCTACGAACAGGCCCGCGCCCGCTGTTTCAGCCGGCAGATGGGCCAACGCCTCGACAGCCTGGACGCCCTGGAAAAAGCCACCCGCATCCGGCCCGACGAACGGCTGCGCGATAAGGCTATCGCTGCCATGGCCCTGCCGGACATCCGCCGCGGGCCAAGCCTGCATGCCATTCCCGCAGGTACCAAGGGATACGCCTTCGATGGTCGATACCAAACCTATGCCCGGATCGATGCTCAGGGCGTCATCAGCATCCGCAGCGTCCCGGACAACAAGGAAATCCGGTGCATCAAAACAAAAATGACGAGCACGGCGAGTGCCCTGTGGTTGAGCCCGGACGGGCGGTTTCTGGCGGTACGCGATGAGCACGGTGCCGTGCGACTCTGGCGAGTTGCTGACGGCAAGCCGCTCCCGGGAGCAGAAGCGCGGCCCTGCTGGAACCTGGCGTTCAGCCCAGACAGCCGGCAGTTGGCGATTGCCAAGGACGACTGGGTCCATTGCATCGATGTTGCGAGCGGTCAGAAAACCAGCCGCTGGCGATTGCCTGCCAAGGCGGAGATGTTGGCCTTTCATCCGGACAACCGCAAGCTGGCCATCGGCTATGCCAACAACAACATCACTTCCATTTATGACTCCGCCCAGGGCAGCCGTGTCGCCGATCTGCCGGTGGGTTCGATGATCAATCAGGTCGTGGCCTGGCATCCCGACGGCACCCGCCTCGCCGTGGCAGGATCCGACCCACGCATACAAATCTGGGACGTGACCACGCAGCGCAAGCTGGCGATTCTGGATGGGCACGTGGAACAGGTCACGAGACTGACCTTCCATCCGGACGGCACTCTCCTGGGATCGGACAGCTGGGATGGCGTCCTGCGCCTTTGGGATCCTGCTACCGGACGGCAACTCATGCAATTGCCGCTCCAGGGAGATCTTCGATTCAGCAGCACGGGCCAGTATTGTGGATTGCTGCGGCAAGGCGGCGAACGGCTGCAGTTGCTGGAAGCGACGGCAAGCCGCGAATACCGAACCATCGTCAGCAGCTTGGGCGCCGGCCAAGGGACTTACCGCGAGGGCGACATCAGTCGCGACGGCCGCCTGCTGGCGCTGGGCATGGGCAGCGGAGGCGACCGCCTGTGGGATCTATGCAGCGGGCGGGAACTTGCCGTGCTGCCTTCCAAAAGCATTTGCGTCCTCTTTCAGCCCAACGGCCGTGAACTGCTAACCTGTGGCTTTACCGGACTGCAGCGCTGGCCGATTCAGGCCAGAAAGGAGCCCGCCAACGACCTTCGCCGGGGCCCGCCACGGGAGGTTACCCTGCCCTTCGTTCCGACTCGGATGGCGCGCAGTCCGGACGGCCATACGCTGGCGATCGTCAGTGAAACGTCACGCGCCGGGCTGCTCATGGACCTCAAGGCGGAATCCGTTCGGGGCGAGCTTTTCGTGCACCCAAACGCCAGCTACGTCGTCCTCAGTCGGGATGGCCGCTGGGTAGCGAGCGCCGGTTGGCACGCGGACCGGGTTCTGCTCTGGAATGCAAAAACCGGAAAGATGGTCCGCGAATGGGTTGTGGGAACGCAGACGCGCATCATTTTCGCCCCCGACAGCCGCGCTCTGATCATCTGCCGAAGCGACGCGTTTACTTTTTGGGACGTGGAAACCTTGCAGCCGATCCGCCGCCTGGACCGGGACGTCAATACCTACCCCGGCTACGTGGCCTTTTCTCCGGACGGCAAAATGATGGCCCTGGAAATGGCGCCGGCCGTCATTCATCTCAAGGAAGTCGCCACCGGACGAACGGTTGCCAAGCTGGAAGACCCGCACGGCGATCGGGCCGGCTGGATGGGCTTCACGCCCGACGGAACGCAGCTGGTGGTGGCGGCCCCTTACGCCAGGGCGATCCACGTCTGGGACCTGCGCGCCATCCGTGTGCGCCTCAAGGCGATGGGCCTGGACTGGAGCTGGCCCGAGTTTCCGCTGGCGGCCAAGGCCGACGAACCTGGCCAGCGGTTCCCGGAGCGTCCTTGGAAAATCCAGATCCTGCAGACCGATGCGCAGCGTGCCTGGTCGCTGAACAAACAGGCCTGGGCACTGGTGACGAATCCCGACCCCGCTTTGGGTGACGCACAGCGGGCGGTCAAGCTGGCCACGGACGCCGTCGAGCTAGCTCCGAAACACGCGCATTACTGGAACACGCTCGGCGTGGCCCACTACCGGGCCGGGAGCTGGAAGGAGGCCATCGCCGCCCTGCGCAAGTCGATGAGGTTGTTGTGCGGCCAACTGGAAAGCTGGAACACCTTCTTCCTGGCCATGGCCCACTGGAAATTGGGCAACAAGGAAGAGGCCCGCAAGTGGTATGACCAGGGCGCTGCGTGGATGGACAAGAACCAGCCGAAGAATGAGGAACTCCGCCGCTTTCGAGCTGAGGCCGTGGAGCTGTTGGGCATCGAAAAGAAGAAGGATTGAAATGACTGTTTAGGAGAGTTTGCAAAACCATCCTACAGGATCAACGAATAAGGGGCCGGTGAGGCCTTACCGCCAAGCAAGCCCCCACCGGCCCGGCACCGCCCCGGCGCTCGGTCTGCGCGCCGGGGACGATGTCTCACCATTGTATCGCAGACCAAAAAGGTGAGAAGACATGAAACGCTACAGTTCCGTCGCCGGCCTCGCGCTGGCCGTCGTGGTCGTCCTGGGCCTCGCCGGCCCCGTGGCCGCCGGAGAGAAGGTGCCTTTCAACGGTCACTTCGAAGGGGACGTGACCATCACTCCGCTGGCTCCTCCGTCCGTCAAGGTGGACGTCGAAGCCTCGGGCAAGGCGACCCATCTCGGCAAGTTCACGCTGGACATCCCGCACGTCGTGAACCGCGCGAACAGCACGGCGGTCGGCTCCTACGAGTTCACCGCGGCCAACGGCGACACGCTGACCGCCGACTTTACCGGGCAAGCCTCGCCCACGGCGACTCCGGGCGTCCTCTACATCGAGGAGACCGCGACCATCACGGGCGGCACGGGCCGGTTCGCCGGGGCCACCGGGAATTTCACCGTCGAGCGCTTGTTCGACACCATCGCCGGCACGACCGCCGGCTCCTTCGAGGGGACCATCCGGCTCCGAGACAATGACGACGGGGACGACGACTAACGTCGATGTCAACGAAAAGCAGCGGCCGGTGGGGGCCTTGACCCCGAACGGGGCCACCTCACCGGCCCGGCGCTCGGCCCGCGCGGAAATGGTCGCCGTTCACATTGCAAAGCAGAACATCTTGCCATGGCAGTAGCGCAAGGAGATTCCATGACCGTGCTCGAAATCGAAAGGGCTCGGGAGACCGCGGACGCCGCCGCGCCCCAACGGGCCGATGTCCCGGCCACGCGCGAGGTCTGCCACGAATACACGCCCACGTTCCCCGCGCTGCTGAACCAGCTGGGGGTATCTTTGCTCGTGTCCACGTACCAGGCCGGCAAGGTCGTCGCCGTGGGCGTCGCGCGGGGCGAATTGACCCTGGAGTACCACAACTTCGAGCGCGCCATGGGAATGGCCGTCAGGCCCGATTGCATCGCCGTCGGGGCCCGCGCCCAGGTCTGGTTCCTCCGCGGCGCCGCCGACCTGGCCGCCCGCGTCGAGCCGGCGGGCAGGCACGACGCCTGCTTCCTGACGCGGTCGTCCCACTTCACCGGCGAGGTCCAGGCCCACGAGCTGGCCTGGGCGGGCGACGAGCTGTGGTTCGTCAACACCGCCTTCGGCTGCCTGTGTACGCTCGACGGCCGGCACAGCTTCGTGCCGCGCTGGTGGCCGCCGTTCCTGACCTCCCTGGCCGCGGAGGACCGCTGCCACCTCAATGGCCTGGCGATGGAGGGCGGCCGGCCCAAGTACGTGACCGCGCTGGCCGAGACCGACACGCCGCAGGGCTGGCGTGCGGGCAAGGCTCACAGCGGCTGCCTGATCGACGTCGCCAGCGGCCAGACGGTGGCGCGCGGCTTCGCCATGCCGCACTCGCCGCGCGTCCACGGCGGCCGGGTCTGGATGCTGCACTCGGGGGCGGGGCAGCTCGTGCTGGTCGATCCGGCCAGCGGCAAGGCGGAGACGGTGACCGAGTTGCCCGGCTACACGCGCGGCCTGGCCCTGTACGACCGCTTCGCCTTCGTCGGCCTGTCGAAGATCCGCGAGACCTCGACGTTCGGCGGCATGCCGATCGCTGCGCGGCGGCCGGAGCTGAAGTGCGGCGTCGGCGTGGTGGACCTGGGCACGGGCCGGCTCGCGGCCCACCTGGAGTTCATGACCGGGGTGGAAGAGATCTTCGACGTTCAAGTGCTGCCCGGCGCCCGCTGTCCGGTGCTGTCGGGGCCGTACCCGACACTGGACGGCGCGGCACCGGTGTGGGTCGTTCCCCAGGCCGCGCGGCCGCAGGGATCGTGAAACCATCACCAGGCGAGGGAGATGTTCTTCCCGCCGTGAATCGAAACCATCGTAGAACGGAATTGATCCCGTTCCACAGAGGAGGAGAAACATCGCATGAAGACATCACTGTGGCGTCGCTGGTGGCCATCGGCCCGCGCGGGCGAGCGGAGCCGTCCGGTTTCGCGGGGAGGACCGCTGCGACCACGCCTCCATCTGGAGCAACTGGAGGACCGCACCCTGCTGTCCGGGACACCTCAGCTGCTCGCCGACATCAATCCGGGGTCGGGGCCCTCATACCCGTCGCAAATGGTGGTTGTCGGCTCGACGACCTATTTTGCCGCCAACGACGGCACGCATGGCTATGAGCTGTGGAAGAGCGACGGCACGGCGGCCGGCACCAGCATGGTCGCCGACATCAATTTCGGTAACCGCGTGCCCTACTTCACGAACGTCAACGGCGAGTTGTTCTTCACGGCCTACGACGGCACGCATGGCTATGAGCTGTGGAAGAGCGACGGCACCACCGCCGGGACCAGCATGGTCAAGGACATTTTCCCTGGCTATCCCGGCGGGTCCATCTATCCCAACAATTCCAACCCCACCCAGCTGACCAACGTCAACGGCACACTGTACTTCACGGCCAACGACGGCACGACCGGGGCGGAGCTGTGGAAGAGCG
>JBBSEZ010000074.1:0-28224 GCA_038239195.1 Gemmatales bacterium | reverse complement strand
GTTCTACCGGGAAAGTGCCGAAAAACCACAGGTGCGAAGAAAAAAATTGTCGTCCCGCTGGCCCGAACGGCCCAAACTACCTTTTATCCTTCACTTGCGCTCCCGGCAAGGTGCGACGATTTCCCCATTTCTCAGAGCTGCACTCCTCGCCGGCCTGACGCCCGGCCCAAGTCGCCGGTCGCGCGGGCGTTCCCATCGCCGACGATGCCTGTTCAGGGCCCGCCGAATGCTCTCCGCCCCGCGCAATCAACTGCCGCCCAGCCGCCCGGAGAACGGCAAGGCCCGAACAAATCGAGCGGCATCGCGGGCCGTCAGGGCTTCTTCCGCTTGAAGACCTCCCGGAACGGGCCCCTCTCGTCGAACGAGACGGGTCGTGGGCCCCCCGCGCTGCGGTAGCAGATGGTGAGGGTGTCGCCCTCGATCTTGTAGGCCCCCACGAAGGCCAAGTGGCCGCCCCTACTGACGTCGTACGTTTTCGGGGACTTCTTGGCGTCGCATGCGAGGACGTAGGCGTTGGTTGCGCGCCCGAGGTTCAGGTACGTCATGCTGCTCGACGCGATCGCGAGGACCGTGGTGGTGCCCCCGTCCAGATGCCACTCGCCTTGCAATTTCTCCCGTTCCGGTGGCTTGATCGCCTTCAGCGGGGCCGGCGCCAGCCCAAGCGACAAGGCCACCGACAGCAACAACGCGAACTTCCCCATGACCACCTCCGCGTTCGAGACGAGATGGGCTCGATCCTATCCGCTGGCGAACTGCCTGGGAACGGAAAAAGCAGCGACGGGCTGGCCCGGGAAGCGCGGCCAGGGAATCGGGGAGCGCCTCCCCCCGTCGGAACTTCGCGCGGACGAGCGCCCGGATGCTGGACGGCCGGGGCGAGGCCGGCTACTCTGGAGGAGATGGTTTCCTCAACCCGTGGAGGGCGCTGCGATGGGCGAGCCGAACCGCGTCCTGGATTTGATGCAAGGACCGAGCCACGAGCTCGTGGTCGAGGGGAAGGAGGTGGGGGGGCACGGCCGGCTCACCCTGATGATCCCTTGCCACCCCGGCCTGGAACTGAAGACGCTCCCCATCCCGACCCGGGTGCGAGAGGCCATCCGGGCGGGGATCGGGCACGACGAACGGGACCGCAAGGGCGGGCTCGGGGGCGAGTGCCTGACCCACGACGACGTGCTCGATACGCCCCTGTGGGTATTTACCTGGAAGGTGCGCGAGATCGCCCGAAAGCGGCCCCGAGTTGCTCCGCGCTCGGCCGGGAAGAGTTGACCCGAGATCGGCGCCCCCAGCCGTCGAGGGGCCCGGGGGCCCTGCTCCTTGTCTGGCGGCGAGGTTTCTCCCTTCCATCCCTTTGTGGTCCCGTGCTTACCATGCCCGAACAACCCTCCGCGCACGTGAGCTCCAGCACCGAGCAGGGCGTCCTGGTGCTCACCCTGACGACTTCCGAAGTGCGCTCCGACGACGTGGTGCAGGCGATCGGCAACGAATTGCAGGCGGCAGTCGGCCCGACGCCGCCGCCCCGAATCGTTCTCGATCTCCACAGCGTCCAGTACCTGGGCAGCTCCGGCTTTCGTCCCCTGCTCAACCTCCGCCGCACGCTCCTCGCGGCGGGGAGCCGACTGGTGCTCAGTGGCCTGTCTGCCGAGGTCGCCGAGGTCTTCCGCATCACCCGCCTGATCAGCTCGCACGGGGCCGCGCCCGCTCCCTTCGTGGTGGAGACGGACGTGCCGGCGGCCATCGCCCATCTCAACCGCGAGCCCTGACGTCCACTTCATCGTTTGGGTGGCGCAAGGCCCACCCACACGCACTTCATCGAGTGGGTGGCCCAGCCACCCACACGCACTTCATCGAGTGGGTGGCCCAGCCACCCACGCCCGTGTGGGAAAAGCATGACACCCAACTCGAGCAACGAGCCGAAGAACCAACTCTCCTACCGCGGCATCCCGCTCGACCGCCTGCGGGCGGCGCTCGACCACCAGGACCTGGCGGTCCGGCGCCAGGCCGCCGAGGCCTGGGTGGCCCTCGGCGAGGCAGTCAAGGAAGCGTTCGCCGAAGCGGTGCCAGCGTTCGTCGAGGCCCTCAAGGACACGGACGACTTCATCCGCCAGCGGGCCGGTTGGGTGCTGTGCGCCATCGACCCGCAGACGACTGCGGTCGTGCCGACGCTCATCGAGGGGCTCGCGGACGAGGACGTGGAGGTTCGGCGGGACGCGGCCGAGTTCCTGGGGGACGTCGGCCCCGATGCCCGGGAGGCCATCCCGGCCCTTGGCGAGGCACTTCGCGACGAGGACCAGCAGGTCCGCTGGCAGTCGGCCCTGGCCCTGGGCCGCATCGGGCCGGCAAGCCCCACCGTGGTCCCGGCCCTTGTGGAGGCCCTCCACGACCGCGACACGAGCGTGCGCTGCCAGGCCGCCCTGGCCCTGGGGAGCATGGGCCCCAAAGCGAAGGCGGCCGTCCCTGCCCTCATCGACGCCCTCGAGGACGGCGACGGCGATACGCGCCGGGAGGTCGCGCGGGCCCTGGGTCGCATCGGGCCCCGGGCCCGGAAGGCCTTGCCCGCGCTCCTGGCCCGCCTCGCAGACCGAAACGACTTTGTTCGCCAGGAGGCAGTCGGGGCGGTCGGCGCGATCGGCCCCGAGGCGGCGGACGTGGTGCCGGCCCTCACCGCGGCCCTGCGCGATGAGGTCGATTTCGTCCGCCAGCGCGCCGCCAGCACCCTGTGGAAGTTCGACCACCAGCAAGCCGCGGTGGTGGTGCCGGTGCTGATCGAGGTCCTGGAAGGGACCGACGAGTTCGGGCGCTGGGCCGCCGTGGACGCCCTCGGCGAGATCGGCCCGGCGGCGAGCGCGGCCACGCCGGCCCTCGTCGAGGCGCTCCAGGGCCCAGAAGACTTCTTGCGCCACGAAGCGGCGAGCGCGCTGGGGTGCATCGGGCCGGCGGCGCGCGCGGCGGTCCCCGCACTGGTGGCGGCGCTCCAGGACAAGGTGGATTTCGTGCGCCAGGAAGCGGGGGAGGCGTTGCAGGCGATCGACCCAGAGTCGGCGAGGCGGGCCGGCATCGCCTGAAGCGCCTCCCGCGCGAGGTGTGTCACCCGACCAGGTCCGCCAGGAGCAGATCGAGGAAAGCCCTCGCCTGCGGCCCCGAGACCGCCTCGGGAGCGTAGGTGGCCTGGAACAGGAGGCGGCTGCGGAACTGGTTGACCAGGAGCGTCAGCCCCATGGCCGGCCAGCTCGGGCCGGCGCACGACACCTCCTCGACCCCGGCCCCACAGAAGCGGTCCCCGATCGCGCCCAGCGTGCCGAAATAAGCGTACCAGAGGGAGAGGCGGTTCCGCAGGAAGGCCCCCATCACCCAGCGGACGTCGTCCCTCGGCCTCCGGCTCAGAAGCGTGATCCACTGGAGCATTCCCAGGTCCGCCTTGTCCTCGATGTGCTCGCGCATCTGGCGGTTGAGCGCGCGAACCAGGCCCGCGCGGTCGCTCAGGCCCTCCGACGGCACGCGGATCGGCACGAGCGATACCAGGTTGCCGAACAGAGGGCCCTGTCGGCCGCGCAATCCGAGGTCGAGGCCGATCCCGGTCGTGAAGTTGGGGGCCCCGGCTCGGTGGGCGGGCTCGATCCGTTCGATCGCGCGAAAAGCGCTGCCCAGGATCGCCATCGACAGACTGGGGAGCCCGCAGGTCTTCGTGACGTGGGCCCGCAGGGCCCGCGAGTCGCTCTCCTCCAGGCGGCGCGTGGCGATGCACACCTCGGCCGATTGGGGGCCGGACGGGCGAATGTGGCCCACCCCGGCCACTCCGCCCCGCACCGACCTGCCCCAGAGGCGGGCCGTGGTGGTCGTGGCCTTCCGCCGCACCTCGCGCGGAAAGCCCCTCAGGTAGTCCCGGATCGGGTCGGGCCCGGCCGCGGGCCGGGCCTCGGCGGGGCCGTCCGCGGATAGCCGATCGATCTCTCGCAGCACCAGGTCCGAGGCGGTGTTGTCCATCACCGCGTGGTTGTACTGCATGAGGAAAACGTCGCGACCGTCCGGCCGGTGGAACAGCTGAAAGCGCAGTGGGCTGGCGGCCGTCAGATCGGTTGGCGTCGAGAGAAGGCGGGCGGCCTGCTCCCAGACGCACTCGGGCGTCGGCGAGGAAAGCTCAGTCTCCACGAGCGGGCACCCGGCGCCGGGGCGGAAACGCCAGCAGGGGCCACCCGGCCCTCCCTCCACCAGGCGCGAGGCGGCCACGGGGTGGCACGTGCCGAGGCGGGCCAGGCCAGCCCGCAGCCGTGCCACGTCCACGCGCTCGGACAGCCACGTGAGGACCACGGCCTCGAAGCCGGCGGCGCCCATGCCGCGCAGCGCCCCGTCCACGGAAAGCATGGTGAGGTCCGTCGCGCTCAGCCTTTGCTCGCCGACGGGGCCGAGCCCTCCGGCCCGGTTGGGGCCTTCACCGCCCGCTTTGCTGGTCGTCACGATCGGCCTCCTCGCTCGGGCCCGGGTGTCGGTGGAGGACCTTGCCGCTGGCGGTCTGGGGGAGGAAGCGGACAAATTCGATCTGCTGAGGGACTTTGAACCCGGCCAGTCGGCCCTTGCAGTACTCCAGCAGTTCCTTTTCCGAAGGGGCGGCCCCCGGTCCCCGGGCGACCACGCGGGCGCAGGGGGCCTCGCCGAGCCGTGGCTCCCGCCGGGCGAACACGCAGGCGCTCTCCACTCCGGGGTGCGACGCCAGCACCGCCTCGACCTCCTGGGGAAAGAACTTCATGCCCAGCACGCTGATGAGGTCCTTGGACCGGCCGCGCAGGAAGAAACACCCGGCCGCGTCCAGCTCGCCCAGGTCCCCCGTGCGGAACCAGCCGTCCGGCATGATCTCCGCGCGGGACCGCCACGGACGATAGTAGGCGTCGAGGAAGCCCTTGCCGCTCAGGAGGACTTCCTTCTGGTCGAGGCCCAGGCCCACGTCCTCCAGCCGCAGCCGATAGGCGGGGAGCACTCGTCCCACCGACCCGGGTCGGTCGGCGGCAAACTCGGCGTTGATGAATGGCAACCCCACCTCGATGATCCCCAGGGCCTGCGCCACGGGCAAGCCGAAGCGCCGGTGGAACGCCGCGGCGGTCCCGGCGGCCAGCTCGGCCGTCGTGGAGATCGCCAGCCGCAGCGCCGGCAGCGGGCCCCCCTGCTCGGAGCTCGCCAACCAGGCGTAATGGGCCGGGGAGGCGTAGATCAGCGTCCCCCCGTAGCGCCGGGTCGCGTCGAGGATCGCCGGCGCGAACGAGTTGGCGGGGCGCACGATCGCGGCCCCAAAGGTCAGATATCCCACGATCGATACGGCGAAGTGATACGACATCGACAGGAGCCACGTGACGCGGTCGCCAGGGCCGATCTGTAGCAGTTCATTGGCGGCCTCGATGCGGTCGCGAATGGTCTCATGCGAAAGCACCACGCCCTTCGCCGCCCCCGTGGTGCCCGAGGTGAAGCGGATGAAGGCGCTGTTGATCGCGGCGAAACCGGCGGGGTGCTCGCAAGCCCGGGCCAACGGCACGACGACGGCGTTCGGATCGACCTCGACCGCCTCTCCTCTGCCGAACGGGCCCAGGAAGGGCGCTATCCCACCAAAAGAGATCGCGAAATCGAGGGATATTTCGCGGCAGACTTGTCTCTTTTCCTCCGCCGCGAGCTCGACCGGGATGGGGACGACGCAACCGCCACAGCGCCACACCGCGTAGCTGAGGCAGACGTAGTCGAGCCCGCTGGGGCAGTGCAGCCCGACGCATTCCCCCGGGCGCAGCCCCGCCCCGCGGAGTTTCCCGGCCGCCCGCTCGACCGCCTCGTCCAGCTCACCGTAGGAACAGGCGTCTTCGGGGCGCGGGCCGAGGATCGCCGGGTGGCCCGGTTGCCTCCGCGCCGTCCGTTGGAAGAGCTCGTCAAGGTTCATGGTCGGAGGGCCCTCCCCGAGCGGCGGCCTTGCCTGCCGCCTCGCCCATTGCCCAGCAAGTGCCCACCACGCGCGCGGAGGCCTGGGCGAGGCGATCGGCGGAGAGGCACTTGCCCGCGACCCAGACGTTCCTCAACCCGCGTACTTTCAGGGAGCGCAGGGGTATCTCATAATAGGTGCCGTCCGGCAGGTATTCCAGCGACACGGCGCCGTCGGGGCCCCAGTACTCGACCGGCCAGCAGCAGCGGCAGGCGGCGTCCTCGAACTTGCGCGCCTGCCGGACGTCGGACAGGGCCAGGCAGTAGTCGCCGCGGGCTCGCCCCCCGTCGCGCACCCCGAGCTCCCCCGTCCGGTGAATCCTCGCGTCGGCAAAGCCCGAGAGGCGCTGGAGAAACGGCAAGGCCGCGGCCTGCGCCTCGAGCGCTTCGCGAGGGGCCTCCCCCATTGCCTTCCCCTCGTCCCAGCCAGGAGAAAGGGGCACCGACAGCTTCACGTACACCTCGTCCTCCGTTGCGCCGACGTCGAGCCAGGCGTTGCGGCAGCCCGTCGGCAGGGCGCCGTCTTCGGCCGCCCGGTGGAGCGCCCGCACGAGGCCCAGCCCGCGCGGGAAGGCGGCCGAGCCGGGGACCACCCCGCGCAGAGTGAAGACCAGTCCCCCGGCGGCTTGCTCGCCGACCTCTTGCACCAGGGAGGGGCCCATCGAGCGGACCACGGCGGCGGTCCCGGTCGCGTCGATGATGCTTCGCGCCCGCAGCCGGAGCTTGCCCCTCGGCCCGGCCGCGCCCACCTCGACGACCCGGTCGCCCTCCTTCACTACGCCGTCCACGCGCGTGCTGGGGAAGACGGCGATCTGCGGTTCCGCGGCGACCCAGCCCTCGACGACGTTCTGGTATTCGTTCGGGCAAGCGCTGAGCACCCAGGCCCGGCCGATGCGCCGGCGCCGGGCACCGCCCGCGATCAGGGAGCGGGCCAGTTCCTCCGGCAGGCCGGCGTTGAGAAGTTCGCCCGCGGAATCATAGAGCCCGCCGAGGGTGTGGATCAGGGCGTGGGCGACAGTCCCTCCGAGGCGAGGGCGGGCCTCGAGCAGACAGACCTCGGCCCCGGCGCGGGCGGCCGCCAGCGCGGCAGACAGGCCCGCCGCGCCCGCTCCACAAACGACCACCACCCCCGAGCTTCGTCCCACCAGGCCTCCCTACGGGCTGACCGAACTGCCCGGGCTGGGGACGGCGACCGCCCCCACGCAGGACGATCCGACCGGCCAGGGTTGCGAGCCGCCGCGCTTGCGGGCGATCAGCGCCCCCAGTCTGCGGACCGACCCGAGGTTCTCGGGAGTCATGTCCCCGTCCTCGACCTTGATCCCGAACGCCGACTCGATGGCGATCACCATCCGGAGGACTTGCAAAGAGTCGAGGACCAGGAGCAGGTCGTCGTCCTCGCCCAGGGGCGCGGCGCCGGTCCCGTCCAGGAACGAGCCCAGCACGTAGGCCCCGACCTGACTTTCGATCTCGCGGTTGTCTGGCATGGTGCGTTCTCCAATCGTCTCCAAGGGCCGGGCAGGCAAGGCTCACGGCGCTGCGAGCCGAAGGTTCTGAAGCACCGCGTCGAAGTGGAAGGAGGCCGACTCCCTCATCCCCGCCAGCGCCCGTTCGGCGTCGGCCTCGACGGGGGGCCCAACGAGGTGGAAGTGGCCGCGGTCGTCGCGCCCCCGCGCCAGGATCGCGGGCGGGCGCCCGTGCAAGGGGCGGGCTTCCGGCGCGACGAAGCGGACGACGAAGCCGACCCGTTTTTCGCCCGACCGATTCTGGCTGGAGCCGTGGACGATCTCGGTGTCGTGCAGAGACATCTCGCCTGGCCGGAGCACCACCTCCACCACCTGGCGCTCGTCGACCTGGATCGCCTTCGGGCCCAAGGGCCGCCCGGCCGGCTGGGGCTCGTGCCGCGCCGGGCCGGGGACGGCGCGCATGCAGCCGTTGGCGGCGCTGCTCCCGCTGAGGGCGATCCACGCCGTCGTCGTCGTTTCCGGGGCGAGCCCCACGTAGGGTCGGTCCCGATGCCAGCCGATCGAAACGACCTTGTCCTGCGGGTGCTTGGCAAAGAGCTCCGTCGCCCAGACGAGCAGGTTTGGGCCGAGCACGTCCTCGACCGCGTCGAGCACAAGCGGGTGGGTGGCCAGTTCGTGGGCCCACGCGAAGTGCAGGTGCATCTGCCGTACCTCGACGGTGCGAGGCTTGCCCCCCAGCCGCGCTTCGAGGTCGTCGCAGGCCAGGCAGTACCGCCGGGCCTCGTCGGGGGAAAGGACCGGGATGGGGAACAGGAGGCCCTCCGACTCGTATCGGCGGCGCTGCTCGCCGGTCAGCCGGTTGCTCATGGTACAGGCCCTCGCCCCGAGCCCGAAGCAGGGGCTCCAGGCCCCTGCTCTCCAACGTAGGGGCCCCCGAGCGCGAGCAGCATGTCCCACAGGGCGCGCCGGTAGCTGGGATAGGGCCGAGGGACGACGCTGTGCGTCGCGCCGAGCGGCGTCGAGCCGGTCAGCCCCCCGTGCTCGAAGAAGGCGAGAGCCTGCGCGGGCACGAGTTGGCTGAGGGCAAGCACGAGCACGCCGACCAGAACGAATTGCGAAAAGCCCTCGGGCCCCTGGAGCAGGACTGCGAGCAGCAGGCCCCCCACCAGGAGGAGGACGATCCCGAATCCCATCGAGAGAAAGGCCCCCGACCAGCGAGGCGGGTGTAATTCGACGAGGTGAGTCTTGGGGGAAGTCGTCATCCGGCCTGCCGCTCCGATGCTCCCGTTCGGGCCACACCGCATGGAGGGAGGCACGAACCGGTTCCTTACAGGCCGCCTTCCCAGCACGAGTGGCTATCCCATCCACATTACCTCAACCATTGTATACATCCCAGATTAGGGACGCAAGGTGCCAGGACGGGGCAGACCGCGCCGGGGCGGGGCCGGCCCACGGAATGATCCCCCGGCCCTCTCTCACGCGGATCAGGCGCTGAGCCGCAACGGGGCATGCCCGGCCGGGTGTTCCTCGCCGGCGCTACGCACAAGGGCGGCGAACGGGCCGTTCTGCCGCACCAGGTCGGCGTAGCGCCCCGCTTCCGCGACCAGCCCGTCCTCCAGGACGAGGATTCGGTCGGCGTGTCGCAGCGTGGACAGCCGATGGGCCACCAGGATGACGGTCCGGTCGCGGCGGGCCACCTCGAGGGCGCTCTGGATCTTGCGCTCGCTGACGGTGTCGAGCGCCGACGTGGCCTCGTCGAGGACGAGGATCGGCGGGCCCTTGAGGAAAACGCGGGCAAGGGCGAGGCGCTGGCGCTGGCCGCCAGACAGGTTCTGCCCGCGCTCCGCGACCTGGGCCTGGTAGCCGCCGGGCATCTCCAGGATTTCGTCGTGCAGGCAGGCAGCGCGGGCGGCGCGGCGGACGTCGTCGGGCGTGGCCCCCTCCATGCCGTAGGCGATGTTCTCGGCGATGGTGCCGGCGAAGACGAACGGCGACTGGCCCACGTAGCCGATCAGCCGGCCGATCGCCTCGCGCGAGACGTTTTCCAGTGGCACCCCGCCGAGCGAGACGCGCCCGGCCGACGGGTGGGTCAGGCGCAGCAGCACGCGCAGCCAGGTGGTCTTGCCGCAACCGGAGCGGCCCGCGATGCCGACCGTCTCGCCGTGGCGGATCGACAGCGAGGCGCCGCGCAGGGCGGAGCGGGGCCCCTGGGGCGTGCGATACTCGACGGCGAGCCCTTCGACGACGAGGAGCGGGGCGCCGGGCTCGAGGCGCGGCTCCAGGGCTCGGGCCGTGGCGAAGGAGCGGTCGATCGGCTCGGCGAGCACCTCGAGCAACTGCCCGACGTGGAGGCTGCTCTCGTGGCCCTCGACGACGACGCGGTGGATCTCGGCCAGGGGCGCCATGACGCTCAGAAACAGGAGCGACAGGGTCCAGACGTCGCCGAAACTGAGGGCGCCGCCGGCGGCGAAGTAGACGGCGGCGCCGACCACGACGACGTGGAAGAAGGCCTCGTTGAGGGCCTTGCCGCTGCCGAACAAGGACATCTGGAAGTGGTGGCGCAGTTCGCGGGAGCGGCGGTCCTCGGCGGCGCGGGCCACGCGCTCCACCTCGCGGGCGTGGGTGTCGGCGGCGCGGACGTGGTCGAGGGCGCCCAGCTGCTCGACCATGGTGGCGTCGAGCCCTTCCCGGCTCCGCATCAGGGCCAGGCGCACGCCCTTCTGCGATGCGAGTTGCCAGGCGGTGAGGAACAGGGCCAGGGGGGCAACGCCGGCCATGACAACGCCGAGGGGCGGCTGTTTGACGATCACCGTGGCAAGGGCCAGCACGCCGGTGCAGATGGCGGGGAAGAAGTCGAGGAACGCCAGGCGCAGGAAGCGGACGAAGCCGTCGATGCCGCGGTGGATGCGGCCGTGCAGGGCGCCGACGCGCTGATGGGTCAAGGCGGCGAGGTCGATGCGGAGCAGATGGGAGACGAGCCGGACGGCCGTGTCCTTCTCGAGGCGCAGGCAAGTGCTGTCAACGAGGTAGCGACGGGCGACGTTGAGGCACTCGCGCAACACGTAGGCGCCGGCGAGCAGGGCCAGGTTGCAGGCGATCAGGCGGTGCAGATCGGCCCGCGGCAGGCAGCGAGCGAGGCCGTCCTGGGCCTGGTCGATGAGCCGGCCCAGGGCGAGCGGGATGGCGACCTGACAGGAGCTGGCGAGCGCCATCACGAGCGCCGCGGCCGCCAGCGACCAGCGCCGCCGGATCGGCACCAGGCGCCACACCTCGCGGGCGCAGCGCAGGGTGGCGAACGCCTCGCGGCGCAGCCCCCCCGGTTGCTCGTCCGTTGCCGCATCCATCCGAGGCTTCCTTTCGGGACAGAATCGGGCCGCCCCACTCGCAGGGGGAGAGGCGTTCGGGGTTGCGGACGTGGGGCTGTCCCCGCCGGAGCAAGCCCCGCGGCTCGCCCCGACGGCTCGCGTTGGGTGCGCGGCCCTAACGCCTCGGCCGCACGTGGCCCTTGGGGTGTTGCTCCAGGCGGCTGACGTGGACCGGCGCCTTGCCGAGTCGCTCGATCAGTTTCCGCTCGACCCACTGGGAGGGAGTGACCAGCGCGCGCGGGTCGAGGACCATCTCGCACTCGGGCGCGTGGTCCGTCTGCGCGCGGACGTAAACGCTGTGGTGCGCGGGTCGATCCGGCGAGAAGGGCATCGGGGCGCGTGCCGGGTGCGCGAAATGGGCGCGGTGCCGGTGCCGCTTGCGCCGGCGGCGCGGCAGGCCTGGTTGCCGCTCCAGCCAGCCGCGCGTAGACAGGGCCAGTCGGGCGCCAAGGGCCCACCAGCGGTTGAGCTCGGCCACGATCGAGGCGCGCCGCATCTGCCCGCCCTCCAAGAGAGGTGGTTCGGGGACGGCTCGACTGCGCCGGCGTGCCGCCTGGAACGCGCCGGGGCCTCGGGGAGAGCATGCCACGCCCGGCGCTGGGCCGCGGTATAGCGGCGCGGGCGGCGAGAAGCAAGGTCGAGTGGCGGACGGGCCCCGAACCGAGAGGAGGGCCCTACACGGTGAGGGTTTTCGTGCGCAGCGGCTGCGCCTGGAGTGCGTGGCGCAACTCCATCGGGTGGTAGAACAGCGGCAGGGCCCCGCAGCCGTCGGGGCAGTCGTCCTTCTCGGGCGGCGCGTCGAGAACGGCCAGGAAGGCATCGACGACGGCGGGGTCGAAGTGTGTCCCCTTGCAGCGGACGAGCTCCTCGCGAGCCTCCGCGTCGGTCATCGACTCCTTGTAACTGCGCTTGGACACCATGGCCGCGTAGGCGTCCGCCACGCACACGATGCGCGAGGCCAGGGAGATGTTTTCGCCGCTGAGCCCCTCGGGATAGCCCTTGCCGTCGAAGCGCTCGTGATGGTGCAACACCACGTCGGCCACCTGCTCCAGGGCAGGGATGCGGGCCAACAGATCGCGGCCGATGCGGACGTGAGAGCGCATCAGGTCCCACTCCTCGGGCATCAGCTTGCCGGACTTGTTCAGCACCCCATCGCTGACGCCGATCTTGCCCACGTCGTGCAGCAGCCCGCCGAAGCAAACGACGCTCCGCTGCCCGTCCGTCAGGCCCAGCCGCTCGGCGGTCTGCCGTCCATACCGGGCCACCATCTCGCAGTGCCCGTGCGTATAGGGGTCCTTGGCCTCGACGGCGTCGGCCAGGACGCCGACCACGTTGAAATACGACTGCAACAACTCGTCCTGCAACCGCTTGTTCTCCACCGCCACCGCAGCCTGGTCGCCAACCGAGAGCACCATCGCCACGTCGCTCTCGTCGAACTCGCCTTCCACCTTGTCGGCGAGCAGGACGATCCCGCTAAAGGTCTTCATCAGCACAGCGGGGGCCACCAGGCAGTTCCGGAAGTCCTCGTCCGGCCGTTCGGGAGGGGGCAGGTCGTCGAAGCAGGAAGGGTCGTTGCAAACGAACGTCTCGTTCTCCTCCAGCACGCGGCGGCACAGCGCCAGGATGCGGGGCGAGGCCGGCGCCTTCGGATAGCCGTCGAGGTCGATCGCCGCCCGGATGCGCAGGCCGCTCCCCTCCCAGGCCGTCAGGTAGAGGCCCCGCGTCGCCCCGGTGATGGTCAGACACGCCTTGAGGATCAGGCTGTAGACGTTGCCGTCGAACAGCGACCGATGCACGTCCTTCAGCCCATCCGCCAGCCGCCGCGCCAGCGCCTGCTGGCGGTTGGCCCGTTCGCGCTCCCTGGCCGCCTCCTCCGTCAGCCGCCGGACTTCGGCGACCAACTCTTCACGGTCGTCGGAAGCCTGGGCCACGGCGGCCTCGTGCGACTGCTTCAGCCCGGCGACCTGGCGCGCCCAGTTGGCGCGAGCCTGCCGGTAGCGTTCCTCGGCCTCCGCGAGCGATTCGAGCACGGGATCGCCGCAGTCTTCCCCGGCCGCGATCGCTTCACCGAGAGAAGGTGCCCCAGCGCTCGTGGCGATCTGCGGTGTCATCGGCTGCTCCTTTGAAGCGGAGAGAAGGCGCGAGCTCGGCGCGCCTGGCGATGCCAGGCGCGAGGGAGGTAGCAACAACCGTGCCGAGAATGGCAAGATAGGGGAAGGGAGGGAAAATGGAAAGGGGTGAAGGGGCGGCAGAAAAGTGGCGCCCCATCTTCCTTGTGGTTTCGCGCGAAACGGCAAGCAAGAGGGGGCGTGCGATCTCCCCCGGCGAGTGTCAGGTCTTGCAGGTTGCAGCGGCCTCGTAGGTGCGGCCGTTGGCGGTGCCGTTGCGGTTGTGCAGCGAGAGCTGGTAGAGGCGCTCCCCCGTTGGCGTTGGGTACTTTCCCGTCAGGCAACCCCGACAGAGCTGGTTGGTGTCCAGCCCAATGCAGCGGGCGACCGCCTCGATGGGGAGGTAGGCCAGGCTGTCCGCATCGAGCTCGGCGGCCATCGCGGCCTCTTCGGTCTCGGTGGGCCGCGATCCCTTCATGAACCGGGGGGCGAACAGCTCGCGCACGGTGGACATGTCGATGCCGTAGAAGCACGGGGCGACGATGGGCGGGCAGGCGACGCGAACGTGGACCTCCTTGGCCCCGCCGCGCAACCGCAGATCGCTGAGCAGCGCCTTCATGGTGGTGCTGCGGACAATGGTGTCCTCGATGAGCAGAACGCGCTTGCCGGCGAGCACCTCGCGGAGCGGCGTGTACTTGAGCTGCACCCGCTCGGCGCGGTTCTGGCCCTCGATGAACGTCCGGCCGATGTAGCGGTTGCGGATCAACCCTTCGACGGACGGCAGGCCCAACTCGAAGGCCATCGCGTCGGCGGCCGCCTTGCCGGTGTCGGGGACCGGGACGACGATGGTGTCGCGGTCGAGCGGCACCCGGGCCATCTGGCGTTCTTGCCGGGCCAGCTCCTTGCCGAGGGCGGCGCGGGTGAGGTAGACGTTGCGCTCGTCGAGGGTGCTGGCGACGTTGGCGAAGTAGATCCACTCGAAGAAGCAGTGCGAGGGCGTCTGGCGCGGGGCATAGCGCACGAAGCGCACCTCGCCGTCCTGGATGAGCACCAGCTCGCCCGGCTCGAGGGAACGGACCTCGCGGAAGCCGAGGTTGAGCAGGGCGACGCTCTCGCTGGCCGCCCCGAACAGGTCGCCGTCCCGGGCGACGCACAGCGGCCGGAAGCCGTTGGGGTCGCGCAGGATCACCATGTCGCCCATCGCGTTGAGGAAGACGAGGTTGTACGCCCCGTCGAACTTCTCGCTGAGGTTGCGGAAGACCTGAACGAGGTCGGGGCGCTCGTCGCCGCACTGGCTCAGCTCGTGGCTGAGGTAGTGCATGATGATTTCGGTGTCGATGTTGCGGGTGAGGTGGTAATCGGTCTGCGTGAGGAGCTGGTCGCGGAGGTCGGTGAAGTTGGCGAGCTGCCCGTTGAAGGCGAAGGCAAACCATTTCCACTTGCAGCCGTGATGCCGCTCGAACGGTTGCGCATAGCTCTTGTCGTTGGCCCCGCAGGTGGCGTAGCGCACGTGGCCGATGGCAGCCCGGCCGGCGAACTCCTGCATCAGGGCCTCGTACTTGGCCTGATGGTTGAGGCGGAAGGCCTCGATGACGGTGCCGATCTGCTTGTAGGTATCGACCAGCTTCTCGCGGCGCGGGTCGTAGGTGGCGAAGCCGGCGGCGAGTTGCCCGCGGTTCTGTAGGTCGAGCAGCATCCGCGGCAGGAGTCGAGAGACCTGTTCGGGGCCCGCCAGGGGCGTGAGCCGCGACGGCTGCCCTCCAGGCAGGTGATAGATCGCGGCAATGCCACACTCGTGGTGCAGTTCGTCCATGCGGGTGCTTCCCGGCGGGCCTGGAGGTTCGTCGTGGTCAGCTACGCAATCCGTTTGCCGCTTATGTCTCCCAGGGATTATAGGAGCTCTTGGCCCCATTCACAAGCAAAACGCGGGCCCGGGAGGACGTTTGGCGCTCCCTCCCGCGAGCATCTCAGGCAAAAACGATGCCGCCCTCTTGGGAGGGGCCCGGCAAAATCGGCAGGGAAAGGAAGGTCATGGCGCCGGCGGGCACAAACTGGCGACCGCCGCCGAGACGCTTTCGTGGTGCTCGAACGTGGCGGAGCCTCCCCGGGTGCTGCTGATGAGGCGCGTGGCCGCGAAGACGTCTTCGACGTGCGGCGTGAGGTGGCACAGGATCAACCGCCCTTCGCGGGTGCGAACCGCGCGGTTGAGCGCCAGGAAGGGGCGCAGCCCGGCGCTGGAGAGGTAGGTCACGCTCTGCATGTCGATGACGGCATGCACCGCCTGGCTGTGCTCGTAGGCCGTCAACAGGTCATCGCGCAGGGCGTCGGCCACGGTGTCGCCCATGACCTCCGCATCCTTGACGCGGAGCACCACGAGGGGACAACTCAGGTGCTTGAACGGCTGTTCCGCCATGACTCACCCAGAGGTAAAGTGGTCAGACAACCTGACTCCGACCCCGAGTGTAGCGAGCCCGGCGGCGCTCCGCAAAGGAAAAGTGCGATCAGTAGTCGATCCGCCGGAACCGGAAGACGGCCAGGCACAACACGGCAACGGCAAACGCGACCGACGTGGCCAGCGACAGTTCCAGATGGACCAGCCCGCGCTTTTCGAGGGCCGCGTAGTCGAGCAACTGTCCGAAATGTTTCTCGCCGCCGAGAGCGCTGAAGAGCAGCCAGTTGAGGTCGGCCGGCTTGGGAAGAAGCCAGTAGGCCAGTTCGAGAAGGCCCCCGGCCGTTGGCCCTCCAACGACAGCATGCGCCGAGTTGCGCGCATGGTTGATCGCCCAGCACGCCACCCAGAACGTCAGAGAGCCGCCCATGCTCAGGACGGTGCTGCGCGCGAACACGCCGAGGCAGGCCGAGAAGCTAAAGAAGATCGCGAAATGAAGCAGCATGATCGGCAGGCAAAGAAGGTAGGCGGGGGGCCAGAAGCCCGTGCTCGCGCCGAGGGCCAGCCAGGTACCCAGGACGAAGACGAGGGCCTGAATCGCGACGAAGCCGATCACCCCCAGATACTTGCCGACCAGGAGGGCCCAGCGCGGGACCGGCTTGGCCAGCAGGACGGTGGCGCTGCTTGCCTCGAGAAAGGCCGGGAGAAAGCCCGCCGTCCACAGCAGCGCCAGGAGCACGCCCGCGGTGTCGGCCACCAGGCCGGCGAGCAAGAGCTGGAGAAAACGAACCGCGTCCTCGGGATAGTGCTGATAGGGGACGCGAAAGGCGCCGAAGAGGAGCGACAGTTCGCTCTCCGCGCGGTCGATCCCGGCGGCGTCGCGCCCTGCCTGCCGCGCGATCTCGGCAGCGGGGAGGCGGAACTGCGCCTCGCCCGGCTCGGTGGGCAGCGGCGGGGCCCCCCGCACGCGCACGCTCAGGCAGAGCACCACGCACAGGGCGGTGACGGCCGACATTCCCCAGAACAACCGCGAGGCCAGTGCTTCTCGAAAGGTGACGTAAACCTGCCAGCGCAGGATGAGGAAGACGGAGGGGGAGGTCATGATTAGTCCTTGGTCCGTAGTCCGTAGTCCGTAGCAAAGGCAGAAAGCGCTTCCTGTCTTTGCTACGGACTACGGACTATGGACTACTGACTACTGGACAAGGGCCACTTGCACCCCGCTCTGCATGATCCGCTGGAGGGCCTGGCGGATCAGGTCGATGCGAGTGTTGTAGTTCCCGACGATCATCTTGAACGACTGCGTGCCCGCGGTGTAGGTCCCGCTGCTGTTGTACCCGAAGCAACTCTGGATCGTGTCGGTCGCGGGAGAGGTCCCACTGGCGATCTGAACGCAGAGGAGGGCCCGCAGCGCGGCGATCTGCATGTCCGAGCCCGGCGCGCCCGGTGGCGTCGTCTGGGAGGCGAGGCTCGGCTCGAAGAGCTCGCCGAAGGCCAGCGAGTGGATGCGCACCGGAGAGCGAGCCGTGGAGAAGCCCGGGGTGGCGGGCACGTTCACGGTGATGGTCGGCGAGGCATCGCTGAAAGTCAGCGTGAAGGCGCTGGGGCTGGTGGTCGGGTTGCACAGGATGCCCGCGAGCTTCATGGCCTCGGTCTTCGAGCGCATGGTCACGTCCGAGCTCACCGCCTCATCGACGTTGCTCCCGAAGGTGAAGACGCCGGTACCGCTGTTGTAGTTGCTGGCGTCGTAGTAGTCGTGGGCCACGCCGTCCGTCTCGTAGATGACCACCTTGGCCGCCCCGCGCCGGCCGTTGTTGGCGAATTCGTTGTAGGCGGTCATGAAGCCCCCCGTCGGGTTGGTGCCGCCGTTGGAGTTGGGGATGACGCCCTGGGACAGGTCGTTGAAGCTGGTGTCGTACGGCCGGAAAGTACCGCTCACGTTCCCGGCAGCGTCGATCAGGCTGTAGGGATACCAGAGGGCGTTGCTGAGGTATTTGTAGTTCTGGCCAAGCGGCACGCGGGCGGTGTTGTAGGCCGACAGGGTCGAGAAGTAGACCAGCCCGGCGTAGTCGTTGGGGTGGTTGTTCTTGATGTCCTGAATGGCCGACTGGATGCCGGCCTTGAGGTGCCAGGCGTGCGCCTCGTGGGAGGTGCCGGGCAGCCAGTTGCGGCCGTATTCCGGCGGGCCCGCGAGGAAGGCCATCATGGTGAGCGGCCCGAACCAGAAGTGGGCGCGCGGATGGATCGGCACGTCGTTGTAGTGCATGTAGGGCTTGGGGCTCCCCGTCAGCAAGCTCTGGGCGGTGATCTTCACCGTGGCGCCGAAACCACCGTTTGAGCTGGACTGCCCGTACAGGGTGGTGTTCTGGGCGTTGCGGCCGTAGGCGAAGACGAAGTCGATGTACTCCTTCCAGAAGCGCTGATCGAGATTCGTGGTGTAATTGTTGCAGTCGTTGGGGATCGAGGAGTAGTAGACAATCTTGCCGGACATCAGGTTAGCAGGCAACGTCTGGGGGCCGGACTTCAACCAGGCGAGGACGTTCGCGTAGTTGATGGTCCCACCGCCCTGAATCCAGTTGCCCCTGCTGTCCCACAATTTCGAGTTGTCGCCGCTGCCGAAATAGCGCTGGCGCCAGTCGCCGGGGACGTAGGCGGCCTGTCCCGGGGTGCTGACCGGGGTGCGCGAGTCGGGCGGCCACACGTAAAAGGTCTTGCCGTAGTAGCCCGGGCCGATGGTGTAGCCCTTGAACGTCGAGGTCGAGGGCGTGCCCGTGTAACCTGCCTTGAAGTTGCCGGTCTTCGGGTCGAAGTCGTAGCCCGACACGTCCCAGCTCTTGGCGGCGACGCTGGCGTTGGTGCTGTTGGGCCAGGCGGTATTGAGGCCGGTGAGCACCTCCTGGACGGTGGAGGCCCAGTCGGCGATGGGCTGGGTGGCCGGCGCCCCCACGTAGGACTTGCCCTTGTCGAGGGGCCAAAGGTCGCCATCCAGCCCGGGCGCCGGGTGGGCCGTCCAGGAGTCCGGGGCAGGCGTCACGATGTAGGGCAAGGGGCCGGTGGCGTAGGTGCCTGCGGCATTGTTGAACGCGCCCGAGTCGGCGTTGGGGCCGACAAACGCATTCAAAAACGGCCCTGCCCCGCTCCCGCCGGAGGTATCGTAGAGGTAATCGCCCACGAGAGGGGGACCGTTTTGCGTTGGGATGGTCAGGTTGCTGAGGGCGTGGCCCTCCCCACCGCGGTCGGGGTAGTTGCTGGTCGCCATCATCGCGTTGGCGCTGCCGGGGTTGTAGACGGCCCAGGGCCCGAACTGCGGATAGATGGGGTCGGGGCTCATCGACCCGGACGTGGGCCCGCCGTTGGTCGTGCCGCGGACGTTGACGTTGCTGGAGTACTGCATCGACGTCGAGAAGTCCAGCACGATGGCCACGTCGCGCGGGCGATGAACGGCGACCGCCGTGGCGCCGACGTTGAACGGCCCCAGGCCGAAGAGCTGCGCGAAGTAGCTCGGCTGGCTCGTCGAGAGGGTGACCTGCATCGCCGTCCAGGGATAGCTGTTAGGGTTGCTGCCGCTGAGGTCGGCCACGAAGGCCTTGGCGACGGGGTCGTAGGAGTAGATGCCGGTCTGGACCGTGACCTGGGAGGACTTGACCACCGAGGTCAAGACTTTGTTGTTGGTTGCGACCGTCTGGGCAAATGCTTCGGCGGCCGGCTTGTTGTTGTTGGCGGTCTTGCCGTCGAGCAAGCGCGTGCCGGCCAGGGCGCTACAGTCCGCGGCGGACTGGCACTGGGTGCGCGCGACCGCCAGAACGCCGAGGTCGATCCCCAGGGCGATCATGCCGATGAGGGCAATCAGGCAAATGGCCACGAGGGGCAGGATCGAGCCCCGTCGGCGAAGTTGTTGCTGCTGGGTTCTCACGGTGCGGCCTCTCTCAGAAGATGAAATCAGCTTTCATCGTGGACGTTTGCGGGTCAATTCGCCTCGCTGTTCATCACGGCAGTCACGGCCAAGGGCGTGGGGCTCAGGACCGGGATGTTGAACCGAGTCATGAAGGGGATGGCCGAGACGATCGGTTGATACGTCCCGGTGACCTGCACGGCGATGCCGTTGCCGAACTGGGCGTCGTTCCAATTCGAGCCGGCCTTGGCCTGAAGGGTGGGGGAGTAGTTGTACGTATTGGTGCCGGCGTTGTAGATCCCAGCCGGATCGACCGTGAACACGTTCACGTTGTAGCCGACGATGTTGGAATCGACGCCGGCCATGCGGCTGGTGACGACGCTGATGACCTGGGCCTTGGTGGTACCGTCGCCGGTGTGGACGACGGCATAGCGAGCCCCCTCGCGGGCGGCGTTGTTGGTCACGTGGAGGACCATGAGGAAGCGGCCATACTCGATGATGCTGAACAGGAACAGCAGAGCGAGGCTGAGGACAAAGGCCGCCTCTACCAGCGTGGCGGCGCGCCTCTGGCCTCCACGGGGGCGTCGAATGAGCATGAGTCAAGGCTCCTTGTACAGTCGGGAGGAAGGACGAATCTCAAGGAGGACCAACCCGGTCGCGTCCTGCCTGGTTCATCCACCGTCCGCCAGCATTTCGAGGTCAGGGAGGCGTCCAGCCCGGGATGGAGGTGTTCACGGTGAAGGGGTCGTCGATCAGGATGACCCAGGTCACCGCCGAGGTGATGGAGTAACCGCTCATGTCGAACGGCGTCCAGTTCACGGTGTTCAGCGGAATGGTGACGGTGACGGTGAAGCGCTCGCCCTTGATTCCCTGGTAGGGGTCGGTGTGGGCCGTCACGATCGGAGGGGTGAGCGTGGGCCCGAAGTTGTCGAGGTAGGTGAAGGTGACCTGGACGTTGCCGACGGTGGTGGAATCGACGACACCGGCGTTGAGGAGGTATTCGCGCACCGTGTCCTGAACGTTCGGGACGCCCGTCGAGGTCTGGATCAGGGTAAACCCGCCGACTGGGGCGACGATTTGCGCCTGCGAGGCCGTGCGGGCCCCTTCCCGGGCGGCGTTGTCCATGAGTTGCTTGACCTGGACGATGCGACCGACCTGCCACAGGCCGAGCAGGAGAGAGAAGATGACGGGAGCGAGGAAAGCAAACTCAACGGCTGCAACAGCCCGTCGGCTCGGCCCCCGCGAGGCCCTGGAAGTAAGCATCGGCGTCTGCTCCTGGCGGTTGTTCGCTCGAAGGGCCTGCCGGCGCCACCTTTGGATCGCCTTCTGCCGTTCGGCGCGAGCTGCGCGCTCAAAGCTAGCATGCGCCGGAGAAGTTGTCTAATCGTCAGGGCCTGTTTTGCGGAAGGCCCACCTCGGGAAGGCGCCGGATTGCCAGGGCGCTCGCCGTGGGCTAGGTTGCTAGTGTTTGGCGGGAGCGGAATTCGCGTCCTCGCCGGCAGTCCGCGACAAGCGGCCAGGGGGCGATTGATGACGGTCGAGAGCCAGGCCACAGGCCCCGTTCCGCCTTCGGGCCCTCCCGTGGCCGAGTTCCGGCAGGTGTCCAAGGCCTACCCCGACCTTCTCTTTCGGCGGCGCTCGATCGAGGCGGTGCGCGGAGTCAGCTTCGCGATCGGCCCAGGCGAGGTATTGGGGCTGCTCGGCCCCAACCGGGCCGGCAAGACCACGCTGGTCAAGCTCCTGCTGTCGCTGTGCAAGCCCACGGCCGGCTCGGTCACGCGCCTGGGGCGCCCTCTCTCCGACCGGAGCACTCTCGGGCGGGTCGGCTACGTGCATGAGAACCACGCTTTCCCGCGCTACCTCAGCGCCGCGGAGGTGCTCGAATACTACGGCGCGCTCTCGCTCGTCCCCTACGAGGAGCTCCGCGCGCGCGTCCCGAAGTTGCTGGAGCGGGTGGGCCTCGCCGACCGCAGCCGCGAGCCGATCGCGCGCTTCAGCAAGGGGATGGTCCAGCGCCTCGGGCTGGCCCAGGCCCTCCTCAACAATCCGCTCCTGTTGGTCCTCGACGAGCCGACCGAGGGCCTCGACCTGGGCGGCCGGCAGCTCCTCCGCGAGGCCATCGCCGAGGTGAAGCGCCAGGAAGGGAGCGTGTTGCTGGTGTCGCACGCGCTGACCGAGGTCGAGCAGGTCTGCGACCGGGTCGCCGTCGTGGTCAACGGCCGGCTCGTGTCCGTCGGCCCCCTTCGCGAGCTGACGCAGCCCAACGGCGCGAGCCCGGCGCGCTCGCTGGAGAAAGCGCTGCAAGAACTGTACGCAAGGCCCCAGCCATGAACGCGCTCGCCGTCCTATCCACCCTGCGCTGGCTGGTGCGCGACACGTTCCGGCAATCCCGCGCCACCGGCATCTTCTGGCTGATGCTCGGCGTGACGGCCACGTGTGCCCTGCTCTGCCTGACGCTCACCATCGCGCAAGGCGGCGACACCGTGGCGCCTGTCGGCCACGTTCGACTCGGCTTCGGGCTGATTCAGTTCGACGTTCCCGGCGACCGGGCCGATGCCGTGCGCGCGCTCCAGGCGGACCTGGCGGGATGGGTGGCCGACGCCGCCGGCGTGTTGCTGGTTCTGCTCTGGACGGCGGCGCTGTTGCCGGCGTTCCTCGAGCCGGCGGCGGTGACGGTCCTGCTGGTCAAGCCGGTGCCGCGCTGGGTCTTGCTGGCGGGGAAGTATCTCGGCGTCCTCGCGTTCGTCGCCTTCCAGGCCTGCACATTCGTCGGCGCGACCTGGCTGGCGTTGGGGGCGCGCAGCGGGGAGTGGGACACGCGGTACTTCCTGAGCGTGCCCCTGCTGCTGTTGCACTTCGGCACCTTCTTCAGCTTCTCGGCGATGCTGGCCGTGGCGACGCGGAGCACGGTGATGTGCGTCCTCGGCTCGGTCCTGTTCTGGCTGCTGTGCTGGGCGATGAACTTCGGGCGCCACGTCGTGGCCTCGGTGCCGGACCTGTCGGCGCTGCCTGGGGGCTTCGGCCGGGCCATCGAATTCGGCTACTGGGCGCTCCCCAAGCCGCTCGATTTCCACATCATGTTGGTTCGGTCGCAGGAGCGCGAGCTGACCTTTGGCCGACTCATCGACGTGGAGACGATGACGGCGCGGGGGGCCTGGTCGCCAGAGTGGGCCGTCGCGAGCTCGCTGTTGTGCTCCGCGGTGTTGCTGGCCATCGCGGTCTACGACTTCGTCACGGCGGAGTATTGAGGGCAAGGCCCCTATCCGACGTCCCCGCACTGCGCCCGCCAGCGCAGCCAGTGATCGGCCAGCACCAGCGCCACCATCGCCTCGCCCATCGGCACGAAGCGCGGCAGCAGGCAGGGGTCGTGCCGGCCGCGCGTGCTGATCTCGGTCGGCTCCGCGGCGCGCGTCACGGTCTGCTGCGGCCGGGGCAAGCTGCTGGTCGGCTTGATCGCCACGCGCATCAAGATCGGCTCGCCGCTGCTGATTCCGCCGAGCATGCCGCCGTGCCGGTTGGTCGCCGTGCCGATGCGCTGAGGGCGGTCCTCCTTGCGCACGAAGGCGTCGTTGTTCTCGCTGCCGCGCGCTGTCACCACCCCGAAGCCCGCCCCGTACTCGAAGGCCATCACTGCCGGGAGCGACAGCAGCGCCTTGGCCAGGTCGGCCTTGAGCTTGTCGAAGACGGGCTCGCCCAGCCCCGGCGGGGCGCCGGTCACCACCAGCTCGCAGGCCCCGCCGATCGAGTCCTGGTCCTTGCGCACTTCTTCGATCAACTGAATCATCTTCTCCGCGGCGGCCGGGTCCGGGCAGCGCACCGGCGTCGATTCCACCAGGTCGAGGGTGACGGCCGTCGGGTCGGGGACGTCGGCGACGTGGGGGCCGACCTGCTTGACGTAGCCGAGCACGCGCATGCCGTGCTGGGCGAGTAACTTCTTGGCGATGGCGCCGGCGGCCACGCGGCACACCGTCTCGCGGGCGCTGGAGCGGCCCCCGCCCCGGTGGTCGCGCCGGCCATATTTGGCGTCGAAGGTGAAGTCGGCATGGCCGGGGCGATACTTGTCCTCGACGTCGCCATAGTCGTGGCTGCGCTGGTCGGTGTTGCGGAAACAGATGCCGATCGAGGTGCCGTCGGTCACGCCCTCGAACGTGCCGGACCAGATTTCGGGCTCGTCTGCTTCCTTGCGCTGGGTGACGAGCTTCGACTGGCCCGGGCGCCGGCGGCGCAGGTCCGGGAGCAGGTCGGCGGCGCTCAACGGCAGGCCGGGGGGGCAGCCGTCGATGATGACGAGGTAGCCCGGCCCGTGGCTGACGCCGGCGGTGGTGACCCGAAACAGGTGGCCGAAGGTGTTGCCTGCCATGAAGGTCATTGTAGCGAGCGGGCACGGGAACGGAACGAGCCCGAGACGACGTCCCGGGCTCGTCCCGCGTTGCCTTGCATGGCCTCACTTGTCCCTTGGCTGCGCCGGCTCGGCATCGACGCCGAGAATGACGCCCCTGGGTTGGGCGTGATCGACCGTGACCGGCTGCGTCGTCGTCGCGGCGCCGACGTTGCCCGCCTTGTCGCTGGCCTCGACGCGCACGTGGAAGCGATAGGGCACGTCCTTGGGCATGGTCCAGGTGTAGTGGTTCGTGCCCTTCTCCAGCTCGCCGACGATCGGCAACCACGGGCCTTCCGGGGTGGCGGAGTAGGAGAGCACGTAAGGCCGATCGTGCAGGTTTGCGTCGCAGGCGCTCCAGGAGATGGTGACCTTTCCCGCGTCGGCGTCGTGGCCGACCTTCACGTCGTGCAGTTGTACGGTCGGCTTGGTCTCATCGACCTCCACCCACATCTGCGGCGCATCGCCGGCCACCGGCGCCTTCGCCGACCCGCCCACGCCATTCTTCACCAGGATGGTGAAGCCGTAGCGCCCTTCCTCGGCGACGTGGACCAGCAGCGGGCCGGGGGAAGGCCGTTCGTCGAAGTAGCGCTGCCAGGTGCGCCCGTCGCGCGTCGCCCAGAGCTCCACCCGCGAGACGCCCGACGGGCCCACTTCGCGGATCTCGTAGTTCAGTCGGATGCGCCGGCTGTGTACCAGGCAGACCGGCACCTGCGCCCCGGACGGCGGGCGCACGGGCTCCTCCACCACCTGCTCCGCGGGCTGCGGCACCCAATCGGCCGCGGCCGGTCGGGGGGCCTGGCCGAGCGCCCAGGCGCCCACGCCCCCGAGCCCCAGTACCGCCCCGAACAGTCCACCCAGCAGCAATTTCCGTGCGCTCATGCGAATGGTCCTCGCCATGGCCCCTCCTGACAGGCTCCGTAGGTTGCGCTCGTGACGCGCGGCCGCATCATAGGCACTCGCCGAGCCTTGTAAAGGCCGCCTTTCCCCGGTTGCCGCCCGGGCCGGCGCGCCTTACAGCATAGAGGAGACGTTCCCACCGAATGCGCCGGAGACCGATTCATGCGTGTCGGCATCGCGATGCTTCTCGGGCTGGCCCTGCTTCCCTCCCCCGGCCCGGCGGCAGGGCCAGGCAAGCCCGCAGCGCGCTACGGCGTAGCCGCAGACCTCGACGCCTATCCGCAAAGTACGCCCAAACAAGCGCTCGCCTCGACCCTCAAGGCCGTCGCCACGAAGCGCTTCGACTACCTCGTCGCCCAATTGGCGGGCCCCACCTTCGTCGATGACCGCGTCAAGAACGTCTACGCCGGCAAGTTCGCCGAGCAGGTGGAAGACACCACCGCCCGCCTCGACTCCGTCGCCGTCAAGCAGTTGGCCCGCTTTCTCAAGGACGGCGAATGGGCCGTCAAGAAGGACGAGGCGCTCGTCCGCCTCAAAGGCGTGCCGGGCCGCGTCGTGCGCTTCCGGCTGCGCGAGGGCCGCTGGTATCTCGAACACCCCTCCGCCCCGCCCATGGCCCCCAAGAAGAAGGAAGGCACCGATGCCTGAAGCCCCGATCGACTTGCGCAGCGATACCGTCACGCGCCCGACGGCCGGCATGCGCGCCGCGATGCAGGCCGCCGAGGTCGGCGACGACGTCTTTGGCGAAGACCCGACGGTAAACCGCCTGGAGGAGCGCGTGGCCGGCCTGCTCGGCAAGGAGGCCGCCCTCTACGTGCCGTCCGGCACCATGTCCAACCAGATTGCCATCAAGGCACACACGCAACCGGGCGACGAGTTGCTCTGCGATGCCAACAGCCACGTCTACCTCTACGAGGCCGGCGGCCCCGCCGTGCTCAGCGGCGTCACCTGCCACGTGCTCGACGGCGATAGCGGCATCCTCGACGTGACCCAGCTCGACGGCAAGGTGCGCCCGCTCAACGATCACGTGGTCCGCACGCGCCTCGTTTGCCTCGAAAACACCCACAACCGCGGCGGCGGGCGCGTCTACCCGCTCGAGAAGGTCCAGGCCATCTCCGCCTGGGCGCGCCAGCAAGGGCTGGCCCTCCACCTCGATGGGGCCCGGCTCTGGAACGCGGCCGTGGCGACGGGGGTGGGCCTCTCGACGTGGGGGGCCCTGTTCGACACGGTCAGCGTCTGTTTCTCCAAAGGGCTGGGGGCGCCGGTCGGCTCGGCGCTGGCCGGGCCGCGCGACTTGATCCAGCGCGCTCGCCGCGTGCGCAAGCTGTTCGGGGGAGGGATGCGCCAGGCAGGCGTCCTGGCGGCCGCGGCGCTCTACGCGCTGGATCATCACGTGGACCGGCTGGCCGAGGACCATCGCAACGCGCAGGCAATCGCCCGGGCCATCCGCGACACGCCGGGGCTGCGGCTGGTCCCGCCCGAGGTGGACACGAACTTGATCTGGTTCGAGGTCGATCGCGAGCTAGGCACGGCGTCGAAGGTGGCGGCGGCGCTCAAGGAGCGCGGCGTCCTGGTCCACGGCGCGGGGCCGCAGGTGCTGCGCGCCTGCACCCACCTCGACGTCTCCGCGGCGCAGGCCGAACGCGCCGCCGAAGTGTTCCGCAAGGTGGTGCGCGTCGCCGCAGTGCGTTGATCGGGGCGCCACGCGAAACGACAAGCAGGAGGGGGCGCTCGCGCTGCGCATCTGGCTTGCCGTTTCGCGTGGCCCCCCGCGCCTTGATGAGAATGCCGGGCCTACCTATAATCTACCCGTTCCCCACAGCGTCGCACCTGGGAGCCGAGGAATGTCCTCCGAGCCGACACCGTGGACGCTGACCATCCCGAGCAACCTGCGCCTGCTGGGCCTGGCGCGGGCCTTCGTCGAGGCGGTCTGTCAGGTGTACGGCCTGGACGAGACGGTCACCAACGCCGTCGTGATGGCCACCGACGAAGCCACCAACAACGTGATGCGGCACGCGCACGGCGGCCGGCCCGAGGCGGCGGTCGAGCTCCAGTGCTACTTCCGGCCCGAGAGCGTCGAGGTGCGCATTCACGACCAGGGCCCTCCCTTCGACGTCAACGCCGTCCCGCGCCTGGACCCCGCCGAATTGCGAGTGGGCGGTCGGGGCGTCTTCCTGATGCGCACCTTGATGGACGAGCTGTCGTGCTCCCCCCGCTCGCCGACGGGCAACACCCTGCGCCTCGTCAAGCGCCTTCGTCGCCCTCCGGTGCAATCCCCCCCCGCGTGACCTGTCCTTACGCGGAAACGACGACTCTTCCTCGCGCCAGGCACCGCCGTCTGCGTGGGCATCCCAGGCTCAACACCTTCTCCAGACAGCCCTCCCGCCAAACGTGGGCCCCGTTCTGGGGTTTTCCTGCAATGCAAGCCCTCTTGGGGCCGATACTGAGAGTAGAATGGATGGGAGTGGGCAACCGAACAGTGGCCCATGCCCCTCACCCCCTGGCAGGTTCGGCCGTCGAGGCCGTTCGGTCGATGCGGATCGAACTCAGGGGTTGGGCTCCGGGGCGCCGGCCTGGGCCCGCAAGTCCCGTCGTGTCGGAGGCCGCACTTTCCTTTCTGGACGGTCTCCGGGTTGCTTCGCGCAAGTCTCAAGTCGTAAGATGCCTGGTGTCGTGGCTGCGGTGACCCGCACGAGTGCCTGCCACCAGGGGAGCACGAACTATGTACCAGCACGGCCTGACGTTCGAGGCGGAAGTGGAAGAGCGCCGGTTGGCGCCCACCCACTCGCAAGGCTCAACGGAACCAGAGCGGGCGCTGCGTTCTCCGTCCGAGAACGAGGAGGCAGACGTCCGCCACGATCTGGTCGCCCGCGTCCGCCGCGAGATCGCCGAGGGCACCTACGATACCGAGGCGCGCTGGGAGGCGGCCCTGGATCGGTTGTGCGAGCGCCGGATAACGGAGTGATGAGAGGCCCATTCGGGAGGCCCATAGTGGGGTGGAAGAGGGACGAGGTCACCCAGAGACAGTCGCTTTCACCACTCCACAACCCTAACGAGCCCGCCACCTCCGGTGGGCGAGCCTCCCTTCCCCTGCTACAATCGAGAATGATTATTGATTTGGTCGGTTCACAGGGGGAACGCGCCGTGCAGTTGCCAGCGGTCGTCGTATCGCAGAGCCCGGAGGACAAGTTCCGGGAGTACCTGACCAGCCGGGCCCGCCCGCAGCGGTACACGGGCCAGCAGCGCGACATGGTGCGCTACATTTTTCAGCAGCACAACCACTTCGACGCCGACCAGCTCATCGACGCCATGAAACAGGCGGGCTTCCGCGTCAGCCGAGCGACGGTCTACCGCACGCTGACCAAGCTGGTCGATGCGGGGCTGCTGCGAAGGCTGGAGCTGGGGCCACGGATGTACTACGAGCACGATTACGGCTACCCGCAGCACGAGCACCTGCAGTGCGAGCGATGCAAGAAGATGATCGAGTTTCAAAGCCCCGCCATCGAGGCGGCCCTGCGCGAAGTGTGCCGGCAACACCAGTTCCACGCCACGGGACACACCTTCGTCATTCGCGGGACTTGTCAGGAGTGCGACCGCAAGCGCGTGACGAAGCGGATGCTGGATTTGGTGTAGGCCCCAGCGGTTCCGGCCGAGAGCGCCGAACACAATGGGGGCCGCGGGGGGGGGCCCCCCCCCCCCCCCCGGGTGGGGGCGCCGGGGCGGGCCTCGTCAACCCCACCCCGCGCCCCCCCACCCCCCCCCGGCCCGGCGGGGCCAACAACCCGC